>NZ_CP097843.1:0-343858 GCF_023611505.1 Streptococcus oralis
TTGAAAGAAAAGCAATTTTGGAATCGTATTTTAGAATTTGCTCAAGAAAGATTGACTCGATCTATGTATGATTTCTATGCTACACCTGCTGAACTCATCAAAGTAGAAGAAAACACAGCTACTATATTTCTACCGAGATCAGAGATGGAAATGGTGTGGGAAAAGCAATTAAAAGATATTATTGTTGCTGCTGGTTTTGAAATTTATGATTCTGAAATCAAACCTCACTATATTTTCACTAAACCTCAGAGTACAGAATCTCCTCAAGTAAATGATACGAATAGTGTCTCTACTTACGATTACACACCTGCACTACCAACGATTCCCTATTCCGAAACAGGGTTAAAAGAAAAATATACCTTTGATAACTTTATTCAAGGTGATGGGAATGTTTGGGCGGTATCCGCTGCATTAGCTGTATCTGAAGATTTAGCTCTTACCTACAATCCTCTTTTCATCTATGGAGGACCTGGTCTTGGAAAGACTCACTTGCTCAATGCGATTGGAAATGAGATTTTGAAAAATATTCCTGATGCGCGTGTCAAGTACATTCCTGCCGAAAGTTTTATCAATGACTTTCTTGAACACTTGCGACTTGGGGAAATGGAAAAGTTCAAAAAGACTTACCGTAGTCTTGATCTCTTATTGATCGATGATATCCAATCTCTCAGTGGCAAAAAAGTCGCAACCCAGGAAGAATTTTTCAATACCTTCAATGCTCTTCATGATAAGCAGAAACAGATTGTCCTAACCAGTGATCGAAGTCCTAAACACCTAGAAGGCCTTGAGGAGAGGCTTGTCACGCGCTTTAGCTGGGGATTGACGCAAAATATCACCCCTCCTGACTTTGAGACACGTATCGCCATTCTTCAAAGTAAAACAGAGCATTTGGATTACCATTTTCAAAGTGATACTCTGGAATACTTGGCTGGCCAATTTGATTCAAATGTTCGAGAACTGGAAGGAGCAATCAATGATATCACTTTAATTGCCAGAGTGAAGAAGATTAAGGATATCACTATTGATATTGCTGCAGAAGCTATCAGAGCACGTAAGCAAGATGCACGCCAGATACTTGTTATTCCAATTGAGAAAATCCAAACTGAAGTTGGTAATTTTTATGGAGTGAGCGTCAAAGAAATGAAGGGGACGAGACGAGTTCAAAACATCGTTTTGGCACGTCAGGTTGCTATGTATCTAGCTAGAGAACTGACAGATAATAGTCTTCCAAAAATAGGAAAAGAATTTGGCGGAAAGGATCACACCACCGTTATTCATGCCCATGCCAAAATTAAATCACTAATTGACGAAGACGATAATTTACGTTTAGAAGTAGAAGCAATCAAAAAGAAAATTAAGTAGTTTGTGGATAACTTTTTATTTTTCATCTTTTTTATCCACAATTTTTAAACAAGCTTAAAAGCTTGAATTTACTAAATAGCACCCAGTTTTCCACAGAATTCACACACCCTATTATTACTATTAACTTTCTAATACTAAAAATAAATAAAGGAGAATCCATGATTCATTTTTCAATCAATAAAAATTTATTTCTACAAGCCTTAAATACTACAAAACGGGCAATTAGCTCAAAAAATGCTATTCCAATTTTATCAACAATTAAAATTGATGTTACAAATGAAGGAATTACTTTAATTGGCTCAAACGGGCAAATTTCTATTGAGAATTTCATTTCTCAAAAGAATGAAGATGCTGGTCTCTTGATTACTTCTTTGGGTTCGATTCTTCTTGAAGCCTCTTTCTTTATCAATGTTGTATCCAGTCTTCCAGATGTAACGCTTGATTTCAAAGAAATTGAACAAAAACAAATTGTCTTAACAAGTGGTAAATCAGAAATTACTCTAAAAGGAAAAGATAGCGAACAGTACCCACGAATCCAAGAAATTTCAGCAAGCACACCTTTGATTCTTGAAACAAAAATGCTCAAGAAAATTATCAATGAAACAGCTTTTGCTGCAAGTACGCAAGAAAGTCGTCCAATTTTAACAGGTGTTCATTTTGTATTGAGCAAACACAAGGAACTAAAAACAGTTGCAACAGACTCTCATCGCCTTAGCCAGAAAAAATTGACTCTTGAAAAAAATGGAGATGATTTCGATGTAGTAATTCCTAGTCGTTCTCTACGCGAATTTTCAGCGGTATTTACGGATGATATTGAAACTGTGGAGATTTTCTTTGCAAATAATCAAATCCTCTTTAGAAGCGAAAATATTAGCTTCTATACTCGTCTCCTAGAAGGAAACTATCCTGATACAGATCGTTTGATTCCAACAGACTTTAACACTACAATTACTTTTGATGTGGTTAATTTGCGTCAATCTATGGAGCGTGCTCGTCTCTTATCAAGTGCGACTCAAAATGGTACTGTGAAGCTTGAAATTAAAAGTGGGGTTGTTAGTGCCCATGTTCACTCTCCAGAAGTTGGTAAAGTAAACGAAGAAATCGATACGGAGCAGGTGACTGGTGATGATTTGACTATTAGTTTCAACCCAACTTACTTGATTGACTCCCTCAAGGCTTTAAATAGCGAAAAGGTAACTATTAGCTTTATCTCAGCTGTTCGTCCATTTACTCTTGTGCCAGCAGATACTGACGAAGATTTCATGCAGCTCATTACACCAGTTCGTACAAATTAAGTAAAAGAGGTTGAGCCTGGCTCGCCTCTTTTATGATATAATCGAAAAAGAAAAGGAGAATAGTATGTATCAAGTTGGAAATTTTGTTGAGATGAAAAAGCCTCATGCTTGCATAATCAAATCAACAGGAAAAAAAGCTAATCGTTGGGAAATCACTCGTGTAGGGGCAGATATCAAAATCAAATGTAGCAATTGTGACCACCTTGTCATGATGAGTCGCTATGATTTTGAACGAAAAATGAATAAGATTATTGACTAAGAACCCTTAGTTAGAGGGTTAGCAAGTTTTCCCTTTTTGTGTTATAATGTTAGGGATTGAAATGAGAACGGAGAATGAGAAACTATGGCTTTAACAGCAGGTATCGTTGGTTTGCCAAACGTTGGTAAATCAACCCTTTTTAATGCAATTACAAAAGCAGGAGCAGAGGCAGCAAACTACCCATTTGCGACTATTGATCCAAATGTTGGGATGGTAGAAGTTCCAGATGAACGCCTACAAAAACTAACGGAAATGATTACTCCTAAAAAGACAGTTCCAACAACCTTTGAATTTACAGATATTGCAGGGATTGTAAAAGGAGCATCAAAAGGAGAAGGTCTAGGAAATAAATTTTTGGCCAATATTCGTGAAGTAGATGCGATTGTTCACGTAGTTCGTGCTTTTGATGATGAAAATGTTATGCGTGAGCAAGGACGTGAAGACGCCTTTGTGGATCCACTTGCAGATATTGATACCATTAACCTGGAGTTGATTCTTGCTGACTTAGAATCAGTCAATAAACGCTACGCGCGTGTAGAAAAGATGGCACGTACGCAAAAAGATAAAGAATCAGTAGCAGAGTTTAACGTCCTTCAAAAGATTAAGCCTGTTCTTGAAGATGGAAAATCAGCTCGAACTATTGAATTTACAGATGAGGAACAAAAGGTTGTCAAAGGTCTCTTCCTTTTAACCACTAAACCAGTTCTTTATGTTGCCAATGTAGATGAGGATGTAGTTTCAGATCCAGATTCTATCGATTATGTGAAGCAAATTCGTGAATTTGCAGCGACAGAAAATGCAGAGGTAGTTGTTATTTCCGCGCGTGCTGAGGAAGAAATTTCTGAGTTAGACGATGAGGATAAGCAAGAGTTTCTTGAAGCACTTGGCTTGACAGAATCAGGTGTTGATAAATTGACTCGAGCTGCTTACCACTTGCTTGGACTTGGAACTTACTTTACAGCTGGTGAAAAAGAAGTCCGTGCTTGGACCTTTAAGCGTGGTATGAAAGCTCCTCAAGCAGCTGGTATTATCCATTCAGATTTTGAAAAAGGTTTTATTCGTGCAGTAACCATGTCATATGAGGATCTAGTGAAATACGGATCTGAAAAGGCTGTAAAAGAAGCTGGGCGCTTGCGTGAAGAAGGAAAAGAATATATCGTTCAAGATGGCGATATCATGGAATTCCGCTTTAATGTCTAATAATATTTAACAAATAGTGTCAATTAGGTTGGAAAAAAATTCCAACCCTTTTGGCTTTTGAAAGGAAAAATAAATGACCAAATTACTTGTAGGATTGGGAAATCCAGGTGATAAATATTTTGAAACCAAGCACAACGTTGGATTTATGTTGATTGACCAAATCGCCAAAAAACAAAATGTCACCTTTACACACGACAAGATATTTCAAGCTGACCTAGCATCTTTTTTCTTCAACGGAGAAAAAATTTATCTTGTCAAACCAACGACATTTATGAATGAAAGTGGGAAAGCTATTCATGCTCTATTGACATATTATGGTTTGGATATTGAAGATTTACTCGTTATTTACGACGACCTTGACATGGAAGTCGGAAAAATTCGTTTAAGAGCAAAGGGCTCAGCAGGTGGTCATAATGGTATCAAGTCTATTATTCAACATAATGGTACTCAGGTCTTTAACCGTATTAAAATAGGAATTGGAAGGCCCAAAAAAGGCATGTCAGTGGTTCACCATGTTTTAAGTAAGTTTGATCAGGAAAACTATGTAGGTATTTTACAGTCAATTGACAAGGTTGACGATGCTGTAAATTACTATTTACAAGAAAAAAACTTTGAGAAAACGATGCAGAGGTATAATGGCTAAATGGTGACTTTATTAGATTTATTCTCAGAAAATGATCAGATAAAAAAATGGCATCAAAATCTGATAGATAAGAAAAGACAACTAATACTTGGTTTATCAACTTCTACCAAGGCTCTTGCAATTGCAAGTAGTCTAAAAAAAGAAAATAAGATTGTTTTATTGACATCGACTTATGGAGAAGCAGAAAGAATTATCAGTGATCTTCTTTCCATCTTAGGAGAGGAATTAGTCTATCCATTTTTGGTAGATGACTCTCCTATGGTAGAGTTTTTGATGTCTTCACAAGAAAAAATCATTTCGCGGGTTGAAGCCTTGCGTTTTTTAACTGATTCATCTAAGAAAGGAATTTTAGTTTGTAATATCGCAGCAAGTCGCTTGATTTTACCTTCTCCGACTAGATTTAAAGAAAGTATTATAAGGATTGCGATTGGTGAAGAATATGATCAACATGACCTTCTTCACAAATTAAAGGAAATAGGCTATCGCAAAGTTACACAAGTACAGACCCAAGGTGAGTTTAGTATTCGAGGAGATATTTTAGATATTTTTGAGATGTCTCAGTTAGAACCTTTTCGAATTGAGTTTTTTGGTGATGAAGTAGATGGAATCCGGACTTTTGAAGTCGAAACACAATTATCAAAAGAAAATCAAACAGAACTCACCATCTTTCCAGCTAGTGATATACTTTTAAGAGAAAGGGACTATTTAAGAGGTCAGTCAGCTTTAGAAGAGCAAATTTCGAAGACCTTATCAGCAATTTTAAAATCATACTTGGAAGATATTTTATCAAGTTTTCATCAAAGACAAGTGCATTCAGATAGTCGAAAGTTTTTATCTTTATGTTACGATAAAACATGGACTATATTTGATTATATTGAAAAAGATACACCAGTATTCTTTGATGATTATCAAAAATTGATGAATCAGTATGAAGTTTTTGAAAGAGAATTAGCGCAATACTTTACAGAAGATTTACAGAATTGTAAATCATTTTCTGATATGCAGTATTTTGCAGATACAGAGCAAACCTATAAAAAACAAAGTCCAGTTACCTTTTTCTCCAATCTCCAAAAAGGATTAGGAAATCTCAAGTTTGATCACATTTATCAATTTAATCAATTTCCCATGCAGGAGTTTTTTAATCAATTTTCTTTTCTTAAAGAAGAAATTGAGCGATATAAAAAAATGGACTACACCATTATTCTGCAGTCTAGCAATTCAATGGGAAGTAAAACATTGGAGGATGTTTTAGAGGAATACCAGATTAAATTGGATTCAAGAGATAAGTCAAGTATCTGTAAAAAATCTGTAAACTTAATCGAAGGTAATCTAAGACATGGTTTTCATTTTGTAGATGAAAAAATTCTCTTGATTACTGAACATGAGATTTTTCAAAAGAAATTAAAACGTCGTTTTAGAAGACAACATGCGTCAAATGCAGAGCGATTAAAAGATTATAATGAACTTGAAAAAGGGGACTACGTTGTTCACCATATTCATGGAATTGGTCAATATCTAGGCATTGAAACAATTGAAATCAAAGGGATTCACCGTGATTATGTCAGTGTTCAATATCAAAATGGGGATCAAATCTCAATCCCAGTTGAGCAAATTCAATTACTGTCCAAATATGTTTCAAGTGATGGGAAAGCTCCAAAACTTAATAAATTAAATGATGGTCATTTTAAAAAGGCCAAGCAAAAAGTTAAGAACCAGGTAGAGGATATAGCTGACGATTTAATCAAGCTTTATTCTGAGCGTAGTCAGTTGAAGGGATTTGCTTTCTCAGCTGATGATGATGAGCAACATGCTTTTGATGATGCTTTCCCTTATGTTGAAACGGATGATCAACTTCGCAGTATTGAGGAAATCAAGAGAGATATGCAGGATTCTCATCCCATGGATCGACTTCTAGTTGGAGATGTTGGTTTTGGGAAGACTGAAGTTGCAATGCGTGCAGCCTTTAAGGCGGTCAATGATCATAAACAAGTTGTCGTTCTAGTTCCGACGACGGTTTTAGCGCAACAACACTATACAAATTTTAAAGAGAGATTCCAAAATTTTGCAGTTAATATTGATGTGTTGAGTCGTTTTAGAAGTAAAAAAGAGCAGGCAGAGACACTTGAAAAATTAAAGAATGGTCAAGTCGATATTTTGATTGGAACGCATCGTGTTTTGTCAAAAGATGTTGTCTTTTCAGATTTAGGCTTGATGATTATTGATGAAGAACAACGATTTGGTGTCAAGCATAAGGAAACATTGAAAGAACTGAAGAAACAAGTGGATGTCTTAACATTGACAGCTACTCCAATACCACGTACTCTTCATATGTCTATGTTGGGAATCAGAGATTTGTCTGTTATTGAAACACCTCCGACCAATCGTTATCCAGTGCAAACCTATGTTTTGGAAAAGAATGATAGTGTGATTCGTGATGCTGTCTTGCGTGAAATGGAGCGTGGAGGTCAAGTTTACTATCTTTACAACAAAGTTGACACTATTTATCGGAAGGTTTCAGAATTACAGGAGTTGATTCCAGAAGCTTCGATTGGGTTTGTTCATGGACAAATGAGTGAAATTCAGTTAGAAAATACTCTATTGGACTTTATTGATGGACAATATGATATTTTGGTGACAACTACCATAATTGAAACAGGCGTGGACATTCCAAACGCCAATACCTTATTTATCGAAAATGCAGACCATATGGGCTTGTCAACCTTGTATCAATTAAGAGGAAGAGTTGGTCGTAGTAATCGTATTGCTTATGCCTATCTCATGTATCGTCCAGAAAAATCAATCAGTGAAGTTTCTGAAAAGAGATTAGAAGCAATCAAAGGATTTACAGAATTGGGCTCTGGATTTAAGATTGCTATGCGAGATCTTTCGATTCGTGGAGCAGGAAATCTCCTAGGAAAATCCCAGTCTGGTTTCATTGATTCCGTTGGTTTTGAATTGTATTCGCAGTTACTAGAGGAAGCTATTGCTAAACGAAACGGTAATTCTAATACAAGAACCCAAGGGAATGCTGAGCTGATTTTACAAATTGATGCCTATCTTCCTGACACTTATATTTCTGATCAGCGACATAAGATTGAAATTTACAAGAAAATTCGTCGAATTGACAACCGTGTCAACTATGAAGAACTACAAGAAGAATTGATGGATCGCTTTGGAGAATATCCAGACGTAGTGGCCTATCTTTTAGAGATTGGTTTGGTCAAATCTTACTTGGACAAGGTCTTTGTTCAACGTGTGGAAAGAAAAGATAATAAAATTACAATTCAATTTGAAAAAGTCACTCAACGATTGTTCTTGGCTCAAGATTATTTTAAAGCCTTATCCGCAACGAACCTAAAAGTAGCCATAGCTGAGAATAAGGGATTAATGGAAGTTGTATTTGATGTTCGAAACAAGAAGGATTATGAAATTTTAGAAGGTTTGCTGATTTTTGGAGAAAGTTTATTAGAGATAAAAGAATCAAAGGAAACAAATCTCAGTTAACATTTTTCTTCTATAAAAAGGATAAAAATGGTACAATAATAATTTGAGGTAATAAAAATGAGATTAGACAAGTATTTAAAAGTATCACGAATTATTAAGCGTCGCACAGTCGCAAAAGAAGTAGCAGATAAAGGTAGAATCAAGGTGAATGGAATCTTGGCCAAAAGTTCAACGGATTTGAAAGTTGATGACCAAGTTGAAATTCGCTTTGGAAATAAATTGTTGCTTGTTAAAGTACTAGAAATGAAAGATAGTACAAAAAAAGAAGATGCAGCAGGCATGTATGAAATTCTCAGTGAAACACGGGTAGAAGAAAATGTCTAAAAATATTGTACAGATGAATAATTCTTTTATTCAAAATGAACACCAACGTCGTCGTTACCTGATGAAGGAGAGACAAAAGAGGAATCGTTTTATGGGTTGGGTCCTTATTTTGATGATCTTGTTGTTTATTTTACCAACTTATAACTTGGCTCAAAGCTATGATCAGTTACTGCAACGCCGTCAGCAATTGACAGAATTGAAAGAACAGTATCAAACTCTCAGTGACGAAAAGGATAAAGAATCTGCTTTTGCTGCAAAGTTGAAAGATGAAGACTATGTAGCAAAATATGCACGCGCCAAGTACTATTACTCAAAGAAACGAGAAGCAATTTACACAATTCCTGATTTGCTTCCGAGGTAATGTCATGGAAAATTTATTGGAAGTTGTTGAGCAATTTTTAAGTTTATCAGATGAAAAATTAGAGGAATTGGCAGCTAAAAACCATTTATTACGATTACAAGAAGAAAGGGAAGAGAAGAATGCGTAAGTTCTTAGTAGTTTTATTGCTACCTGCTTTTATCATAACCTCAAGAGTAGTTAGCACAGAAAAACAGCTTCCTTACTCTTCGCAAGAAATTTATTATCTAACCGAGTCTGATTATGGATTCTACTATAAAGAAACTCTGGAATCCCCGATGGTATACGGAGAAACAGCTGTCTATGCTAATGAGGATCTTGTCAAGGAGTCTGGTAAATTGACTTCTGGAACCACCTTTAAAATAGTAGAATGGCGTTTGAATAGACAAGGTGTTCCTGTTTTTAAATTAGATAATCACCAGTTTATCCTTGCAGATAAGCGTTTGGTCTATGATCAAAGTCAAGTTCAAACTCAAAATAGACAAGTATGGTTGGAGCCGGGGTTTGTTATCTATAACAGCCCCTATGATGCGAAAGAAATTTCTTCATCTCTCTCTCCCTATCAACTTGTAATGGTGGATAGAGCTCTCTTTGCTGAGGGACAAGAATTTCTTCATATTGATCAAGTTGGGTGGGTATCAAAAGAGTTCGTCTCAGAAGAAGACAATCGCATCCAGAAGGTTCAAGAAGTTTTATCAAACAACTATCAGAATGAAAATTATTCTATTTATGTTAAACAATTGAGTACAGGTAAAGAGGCTGGGGTGAATGAAGACAGTAAACTCTATGCAGCTAGCATCTTGAAACTAGCCTACCTTTATTATGCTCAAGATAAGATAAATCAAGGGGAATATACGCTAGACAGTAGCTTCAAGTATATCCCAGAAGTAAATAGTTTCCCTGGGTCCTATAAACCAGAAGGTAGTGGTAGCTTACCTAAAAAAGAAGATAACAAAGAATACAGTCTTCAACAGTTGATTACCAAGGTAACAAAAGAGTCTGACAATGTTGCTCATAATATTTTAGGTTATTATGTGACCAATCAATCTGACGGGGCTTTCAAAGAAAAAATGTCCACCATTATGGGTGAAGATTGGGATGTGAATGATAAATTGACTTCTTCGAAAATGGCTGGAAAGGTCATGGAAGCTATTTATAAACAGAATGGTTTTGTCCTAGAGTCTCTAGGTAAGACCGATTTTGACAACCAACGAATCGCAAAAGGTGTTTCGGTTAAGGTAGCTCATAAAATTGGAGATGCCGATGAGTTTAAACATGACACTGCCATTGTTTATACGGATTCTCCTTTCGTTCTTTCCATTTTCACCAAAAATTCTGATTATGACACTATTGCTAAGATAGCCAAGGATGTCTATGAGGTTCTAAAATGAGGGAACGGGATTTTTTAAATCATTTTCTCCGAAAAGAGTATTTCAAAAAACATTCTAAAGTCGTGTTGGCTCTGTCTGGCGGACTAGATTCGATGTCTTTATACCATCTATTGTCTACTTACCAAAAAGAGTTGGGAATTGAGTTGGTTTTAGCACATGTCAATCACAAGCAGAGAAGTGAGTCTGACTGGGAGGAAAATGAACTAAGGAAGTTAGCTGATGCAGCTGAACTTCCTATTTATATCACAAGTTTTTCAGGAGACTTTTCAGAAGCGCGTGCTCGAGAGTTTCGTTATGATTTTTTTAGGAAAATCATGAAAGAGGTTGGAGCGACTGCCTTGGTTACTGCCCACCATGCAGATGATCAAGTTGAAACGATTTTGATGCGCTTGATTCGAGGAAGTCGGCTACGTCATTTAACAGGAATAAAAGAAAGTCAAGTAGTTGATGATATTGAAATCATTCGTCCTTTGTTGCATTTTCATAAAAAGGATTTTCCACCAATTCTTCATTTCGAAGATCAAACAAATCAGGAAAATGCCTATTTTCGCAATCGTATTCGAAATAGGTATTTACCAGAGCTTGAAAAAGAAAATCCTCGTCTTAAATCCGCTCTTTTAGATTTTGGAAGGGAGATTTCAGATTACCAAGTAGCCATAACGGAGCTTTCTAAACAAATTGATGTGGAAGATTTGAATGAGCTCTTTTCATACTCCCAACAAACTCAAGGAATCTTACTCCAGAACTATCTGAATCAATTCCCAGACTTAAATTTGACAAAGGCTCAGTTTGCTGAAGTTCGACAGATTTTAGCAACTAAAAGTCAGTATCGTCACTCACTGAAAAATGGTTATGAATTGATAAAAGAGTATCAGAATTTTCGAGTTTGTAAAATCAGTCCTCAGGCCGATGAAAAGGAAGATGAACTTGTGTTACACTATCAAAATCAAGTTCGATATATGGGCTATTTATTTTCCTTTGGTATCCCTGTTGAAGGGGATTTTGTTCAAAAAGTAACAGTTTCACGGGAAACACCTGTACATATTAGATGTCGAAAACCTGGCGATGTTCTTATCCTGAATGGTCACCGAAAGAAACTGAGACGTTTATTTATAGATTTGAAAATCCCTATTGAAAAACGAAAAACAACCCCTATTATTGAGCAATTTGGAGAAATTGTCTCAATTTTAGGAATTGCGACCAGTGATTTGAGTAAAAACACGAAAAATGATATAATGAACACTGTAATTTATATAGAAAAAATAGATAGGTAAAAAGATGTTAGAACACGATATAAAAAAAATTCTCGTTTCACATGATGAAATTACAGAAGCAGCTAAAAAGCTAGGTGCACAATTAACAAAAGAATATGAGGGGAAAAATCCAATTCTTATTGGAATTCTAAAAGGATCGATTCCTTTTATGGCTGAATTGGTCAAACATATTGATACGCATATTGAGATGGACTTCATGATGGTATCTAGTTACCATGGTGGAACAGCAAGTAGTGGTGTCATCAATATCAAGCAAGACGTGACTCAAGATATCAAAGGAAGACATGTTTTATTTGTAGAGGATATCATCGATACAGGTCAAACTTTGAAAAATTTGCGAGATATGTTTATTGCAAGAGAAGCAGCTTCTGTTAAAATCGCGACTTTGTTGGACAAACCAGAGGGACGTGTTGTTGAAATTGAAGCGGATTATACCTGCTTTACTATTCCAAATGAATTTGTAGTAGGTTATGGTCTGGATTATAAGGAAAATTATCGTAACCTTCCTTATGTTGGAGTATTGAAAGAAGAAGTTTATTCAAATTAGAAAGATCTATCTTTAATGAAAAAACAAAATAATGGTTTAGTTAGAAATCCATTTCTCTACTTGTTAATTATCTTTTTCCTAGTGACAGGATTCCAGTATTTTTACTCTGGAAATACTGCTGGACGAAGCGAAAAAATTAACTATACAGAACTGGTAAAAGAAATTACAGCAGACAATGTAAAAGAATTAACCTATCAGCCAAATGGTAGCATCATTGAAGTGTCTGGTGTTTATAAAAATCCTAAGACTAGTAAAGAAGAAACAGGAATTCAATTTTTCACTCCTACAGCTACAACAGTAGAAAGATTCTCAAGTACTATTCTTCCGTCTGATTCAACAGTTTCAGAATTGCAAAAACTTGCTTCTGAACATCAGGCTGAGGTTACAGTCAAACATGAGAGTTCAAGTGGTATGTGGATCAATATCCTTGTGTCTGTTGTTCCATTTGCTATTCTCTTCTTCTTCCTATTCTCTATGATGGGAAATATGGGAGGAAATAATAGTAGAAATCCAATGAGTTTTGGACGTAGCAAGGCCAAAGCTGCTAACAAAGAAGATATCAAGGTACGATTCTCAGATGTTGCAGGTGCCGAGGAAGAAAAACAAGAATTAGTCGAAGTTGTTGAATTCTTAAAAGATCCAAAACGATTTACAAAACTTGGTGCGCGTATTCCTGCAGGTGTTCTTTTAGAGGGACCTCCGGGAACAGGTAAAACTTTGCTTGCTAAGGCGGTTGCCGGAGAAGCAGGCGTTCCATTCTTTAGTATCTCAGGATCTGACTTTGTAGAAATGTTTGTCGGAGTTGGTGCAAGTCGTGTTCGTTCTCTTTTTGAGGATGCTAAAAAAGCAGCACCAGCCATTATCTTTATCGATGAAATTGACGCTGTTGGTCGCCAACGTGGTGTCGGCCTCGGTGGAGGAAATGATGAACGTGAACAAACCTTGAACCAACTCTTGATTGAGATGGATGGTTTTGAGGGAAATGAAGGCATCATCGTTATCGCTGCGACAAACCGTTCAGATGTTCTAGATCCAGCTCTTCTCCGTCCAGGACGTTTCGATAGAAAAGTCTTGGTTGGTCGCCCTGATGTTAAAGGTCGTGAAGCAATCTTGAAAGTTCACGCTAAAAATAAACCTCTGGCAGACGATGTTGATTTGAAACTAGTTGCCCAACAAACCCCAGGCTTTGTGGGAGCTGACTTAGAAAATGTTCTAAACGAGGCAGCCTTGGTTGCAGCCCGTCGCAACAAATCAATTATTGATGCTTCAGATATTGATGAGGCAGAGGACAGAGTGATTGCTGGACCATCTAAGAAGGATAAAACAGTATCACAAAGAGAACGTGAATTGGTTGCTTATCATGAGGCTGGGCATACCATTGTTGGTTTAGTCTTGTCAAATGCCCGTGTTGTTCATAAAGTTACCATTGTACCACGTGGACGTGCAGGCGGATACATGATTGCACTTCCTAAAGAAGATCAAATGCTCCTGTCTAAAGAAGATATGAAAGAGCAATTGGCAGGTTTAATGGGTGGTCGTGTAGCTGAAGAGATTATCTTTAATGTTCAAACTACAGGGGCCTCAAATGACTTTGAACAAGCTACTCAGATGGCGCGTGCAATGGTCACTGAATATGGTATGAGTGAAAAACTAGGACCAGTTCAATACGAAGGAAATCATGCTATGTTTGGTGCACAAAGTCCTCAAAAATCAATTTCAGAACAAACAGCCTATGAGATTGATGAAGAAGTACGTTTATTATTAAATGAGGCACGAAATAAAGCAGCTGAAATTATTCAATCAAATCGTGAAACCCACAAGTTGATTGCAGAAGCATTGTTGAAATACGAAACATTGGATAGTACACAGATTAAATCTCTTTACGAGACAGGAAAAATGCCTGAGACAGTAGAAGAGGAATCTCATGCACTATCTTATGATGAAGTAAAATCAAAAATGAGTGAAGAAAAATAAATTTAGAGAGGTTCGACCTCTCTTTTTATGTTCTAATGTGATGGTTACCGAGCAGATGCCTTGATAGTTGACCCTCCTCGTACAGGCTTAGATGATAAGCTGTTGGATACCATTCTGACCTATGTTCCAGAAAAAATGGTCTATGTATCCTGCAATGTTTCGACCTTGGCACGAGATTTGGTTAAACTAGTAAAAGTCTATGATCTCCAGTATATCCAGTCGGTCGATATGTTTCCCCACACTGCACGAACAGAAGCAGTTGTTAAGTTAGTGAAGAAAATAAAAAATCAACTTTATTGAAAAAAGTTCTTGACAAAGTAGGAAAAGTAGGTATAATAGAAAGAGTTGAAAAGCTCAAGGTCCGTTGGTCAAGGGGTTAAGACACCGCCTTTTCACGGCGGTAACACGGGTTCGAATCCCGTACGGACTATGGTATGTTGCGGATGGAACACTTGATGAAAAAAGTTCAAAAAAGTTTCAAAAAAGTGTTGACAAGCGAGAGTGGCTGTGATATACTAATATAGTTGTCGCTTGAGAGAGATTGAGTGACAAAGACCTTTGAAAACTGAACAAGACGAACCAATGTGCAGGGCACTATAACTAAGGTTATAGTACTGAACAATGAAAAAAAACAATAAATCTGTCAGTGACAGAAATGAGTGAGAACTCAAACTTTTAATGAGAGTTTGATCCTGGCTCAGGACGAACGCTGGCGGCGTGCCTAATACATGCAAGTAGAACGCTGAAGAGAGGAGCTTGCTCTTCTTGGATGAGTTGCGAACGGGTGAGTAACGCGTAGGTAACCTGCCTGGTAGCGGGGGATAACTATTGGAAACGATAGCTAATACCGCATAAAATGGATTATCGCATGATAATTCATTGAAAGGTGCAAATGCATCACTACCAGATGGACCTGCGTTGTATTAGCTAGTTGGTGGGGTAACGGCTCACCAAGGCAACGATACATAGCCGACCTGAGAGGGTGATCGGCCACACTGGGACTGAGACACGGCCCAGACTCCTACGGGAGGCAGCAGTAGGGAATCTTCGGCAATGGACGGAAGTCTGACCGAGCAACGCCGCGTGAGTGAAGAAGGTTTTCGGATCGTAAAGCTCTGTTGTAAGAGAAGAACGAGTGTGAGAGTGGAAAGTTCACACTGTGACGGTATCTTACCAGAAAGGGACGGCTAACTACGTGCCAGCAGCCGCGGTAATACGTAGGTCCCGAGCGTTGTCCGGATTTATTGGGCGTAAAGCGAGCGCAGGCGGTTAGATAAGTCTGAAGTTAAAGGCTGTGGCTTAACCATAGTACGCTTTGGAAACTGTTTAACTTGAGTGCAAGAGGGGAGAGTGGAATTCCATGTGTAGCGGTGAAATGCGTAGATATATGGAGGAACACCGGTGGCGAAAGCGGCTCTCTGGCTTGTAACTGACGCTGAGGCTCGAAAGCGTGGGGAGCAAACAGGATTAGATACCCTGGTAGTCCACGCCGTAAACGATGAGTGCTAGGTGTTAGACCCTTTCCGGGGTTTAGTGCCGCAGCTAACGCATTAAGCACTCCGCCTGGGGAGTACGACCGCAAGGTTGAAACTCAAAGGAATTGACGGGGGCCCGCACAAGCGGTGGAGCATGTGGTTTAATTCGAAGCAACGCGAAGAACCTTACCAGGTCTTGACATCCCTCTGACCGCTCTAGAGATAGAGCTTTCCTTCGGGACAGAGGTGACAGGTGGTGCATGGTTGTCGTCAGCTCGTGTCGTGAGATGTTGGGTTAAGTCCCGCAACGAGCGCAACCCCTATTGTTAGTTGCCATCATTCAGCTGGGCACTCTAGCGAGACTGCCGGTAATAAACCGGAGGAAGGTGGGGATGACGTCAAATCATCATGCCCCTTATGACCTGGGCTACACACGTGCTACAATGGCTGGTACAACGAGTCGCAAGCCGGTGACGGCAAGCTAATCTCTTAAAGCCAGTCTCAGTTCGGATTGTAGGCTGCAACTCGCCTACATGAAGTCGGAATCGCTAGTAATCGCGGATCAGCACGCCGCGGTGAATACGTTCCCGGGCCTTGTACACACCGCCCGTCACACCACGAGAGTTTGTAACACCCGAAGTCGGTGAGGTAACCTTTTAGGAGCCAGCCGCCTAAGGTGGGATAGATGATTGGGGTGAAGTCGTAACAAGGTAGCCGTATCGGAAGGTGCGGCTGGATCACCTCCTTTCTAAGGATAAGGAACTGCGCATTGGTCTTGTTTAGTCTTGAGAGGTCTTGTGGGGCCTTAGCTCAGCTGGGAGAGCGCCTGCTTTGCACGCAGGAGGTCAGCGGTTCGATCCCGCTAGGCTCCATTGGTGAGGGATCACCAAGTAATGCACATTGAAAATTGAATATCTATATCAAATAGTAACAAGAAAATAAACCGAAACGCTGTAGTATTAAAAGAGTTTATGACTGAAAGGTCAGAAAATAAGGTTAAGTTAATAAGGGCGCACGGTGGATGCCTTGGCACTAGGAGCCGAAGAAGGACGTGACAAACGACGATATGCCTTGGGTAGCTGTAAGTAAGCGATGATCCAGGGATTTCCGAATGGGGGAACCCAACAGGTACTACCTGTTACCCGCATCTGTTAAGGATGTGAGGAGGAAGACGCAGTGAACTGAAACATCTAAGTAGCTGCAGGAAGAGAAAGCAAAAGCGATTGCCTTAGTAGCGGCGAGCGAAACGGCAGGAGGGCAAACCGAAGAGTTTACTCTTCGGGGTTGTAGGACTGCAATGTGGACTCAAAGATTATAGAAGAATGATTTGGGAAGATCAGCCAAAGAGAGTAAGAGCCTCGTATTTAAAATAGTCTTTGCACCTAGCAGTATCCTGAGTACGGCGGGACACGAGAAATCCCGTCGGAATCTGGGAGGACCATCTCCCAACCCTAAATACTCCCTAGTGACCGATAGTGAACCAGTACCGTGAGGGAAAGGTGAAAAGCACCCCGGGAGGGGAGTGAAATAGAACCTGAAACCGTGTGCCTACAACAAGTTCGAGCCCGTTAATGGGTGAGAGCGTGCCTTTTGTAGAATGAACCGGCGAGTTACGATATGATGCGAGGTTAAGTTGAAGAGACGGAGCCGTAGGGAAACCGAGTCTGAATAGGGCGCTTTAGTATCATGTCGTAGACCCGAAACCATGTGACCTACCCATGAGCAGGTTGAAGGTGCGGTAAGACGCACTGGAGGACCGAACCAGGGCACGTTGAAAAGTGCTTGGATGACTTGTGGGTAGCGGAGAAATTCCAAACGAACTTGGAGATAGCTGGTTCTCTCCGAAATAGCTTTAGGGCTAGCGTCGACATAAAGATTCTTGGAGGTAGAGCACTGTTTGGGTGAGGGGTCCATCCCGGATTACCAATCTCAGATAAACTCCGAATGCCAAAGAATTATGGTCGGCAGTCAGACTGCGAGTGCTAAGATCCGTAGTCGAAAGGGAAACAGCCCAGACCACCAGCTAAGGTCCCAAAATAATTGTTAAGTGGAAAAGGATGTGGGGTTGCACAGACAACTAGGATGTTAGCTTAGAAGCAGCTATTCATTCAAAGAGTGCGTAATAGCTCACTAGTCGAGTGACCCTGCGCCGAAAATGTACCGGGGCTAAAACAATTTACCGAAGCTGTGGATACCTTTATAGGTATGGTAGGAGAGCGTTCTATGTGTGGAGAAGGTGTACCGTGAGGAGCGCTGGAACGCATAGAAGTGAGAATGCCGGTATGAGTAGCGAAAGACAGGTGAGAATCCTGTCCACCGTAAGACTAAGGTTTCCAGGGGAAGGCTCGTCCGCCCTGGGTTAGTCGGGACCTAAGGAGAGACCGAAAGGTGTATCCGATGGACAACAGGTTGATATTCCTGTACTAGAGTATGTAGTGATGGAGGGACGCAGTAGGCTAACTAAAGCAGACGAATGGAAGTGTCTGTCTAAGCAGTGAGGTGTGAATTGAGTTAAATGCTTAGTTCTATAACATTGAGCTGTGATGGGGAGCGAAGTTTAGTAGCGAAGTTAGTGACGTCACACTGCCAAGAAAAGCTTCTAGCGTTTAAACATACTCTACCCGTACCGCAAACCGACACAGGTAGTCGAGGCGAGTAGCCTCAGGTGAGCGAGAGAACTCTCGTTAAGGAACTCGGCAAAATGACCCCGTAACTTCGGGAGAAGGGGTGCTGACTTTAGGTCAGCCGCAGTGAATAGGCCCAAGCAACTGTTTATCAAAAACACAGCTCTCTGCTAAATCGTAAGATGATGTATAGGGGGTGACGCCTGCCCGGTGCTGGAAGGTTAAGAGGAGTGCTTAGAGGTAACTCGAAGGTATGAATTGAAGCCCCAGTAAACGGCGGCCGTAACTATAACGGTCCTAAGGTAGCGAAATTCCTTGTCGGGTAAGTTCCGACCCGCACGAAAGGCGTAATGATTTGGGCACTGTCTCAACGAGAGACTCGGTGAAATTTTAGTACCTGTGAAGATGCAGGTTACCCGCGACAGGACGGAAAGACCCCATGGAGCTTTACTGCAGTTTGATATTGAGTGTCTGTACCACATGTACAGGATAGGTAGGAGTCTAAGAGATCGGGACGCCAGTTTCGAAGGAGACGTTGTTGGGATACTACCCTTGTGTTATGGCCACTCTAACCCGGATAGGTGATCCCTATCGGAGACAGTGTCTGACGGGCAGTTTGACTGGGGCGGTCGCCTCCTAAAAGGTAACGGAGGCGCCCAAAGGTTCCCTCAGAATGGTTGGAAATCATTCGCAGAGTGTAAAGGTATAAGGGAGCTTGACTGCGAGAGCAACAACTCGAGCAGGGACGAAAGTCGGGCTTAGTGATCCGGTGGTTCCGTATGGAAGGGCCATCGCTCAACGGATAAAAGCTACCCTGGGGATAACAGGCTTATCTCCCCCAAGAGTTCACATCGACGGGGAGGTTTGGCACCTCGATGTCGGCTCGTCGCATCCTGGGGCTGTAGTCGGTCCCAAGGGTTGGGCTGTTCGCCCATTAAAGCGGCACGCGAGCTGGGTTCAGAACGTCGTGAGACAGTTCGGTCCCTATCCGTCGCGGGCGTAGGAAATTTGAGAGGATCTGCTCCTAGTACGAGAGGACCAGAGTGGACTTACCGCTGGTGTACCAGTTGTCTTGCCAAAGGCATCGCTGGGTAGCTATGTAGGGAAGGGATAAACGCTGAAAGCATCTAAGTGTGAAACCCACCTCAAGATGAGATTTCCCATGATTATATATCAGTAAGAGCCCTGAGAGATGATCAGGTAGATAGGTTAGAAGTGGAAGTGTGGCGACACATGTAGCGGACTAATACTAATAGCTCGAGGACTTATCCAAAGTAGCTGAGGATACGAAGCGTGAGGTTTTCTAATTATTTGATAGATATTCAATTTTGAGTAGGTATTACTCAGAGTTAAGTGACGATAGCCTAGGAGATACACCTGTACCCATGCCGAACACAGCAGTTAAGCCCTAGAACGCCGGAAGTAGTTGGGGGTTGCCCCCTGTGAGATATGGAAGTCGCTTAGCTTTTATCCGCCATAGCTCAGTTGGTAGTAGCGCATGACTGTTAATCATGATGTCGTAGGTTCGAGTCCTACTGGCGGAGTATAAGAGTATAAATCGAAACGTTCAATTGAGCGTTTTTTTCTATAGATAAATTGTAAAATATAGTGCAACCAAAAAACTCATAGCGTTTCATTGGTGTAAACTGTAAGTAACCACACAAACAGAACCCGAGGAAAAACTATGAGCTACTTCCATCTTACCATAACCGACCGAATAAAGATAGAAACCTACTTGGAATTAGGTTTGAAACCTTGCCAAATTGCAAGTAAACTTGGCGTCTATAAGTCTACCATTTCAAGAGAGTTAAGACGATGCCAAAATGCTTACTCCGCCGTCTTAGCACAGGAACAGTACGACCACAGGGCTAAGCAAAAAGGTCGGAAGTCTCGTTTGACACCAACGTTGAAAAAGGAAATTGAGGACTGTTTAAAATGCTCCTGGTCGCCTGAACAGATTTGTGGTCGCTATCAGCTTGAAAAAAAGCCAATGGTAGGTTTTAAAACCATCTATAACTGGCTCTATGCTGGTTTGATTGATCTGGATTTGAGTATCCTTCGTCGTAAAGGCAAAACTCGACAACCTAAAGAAACACGTGGAAGATTTAGGATTGGCAGGTCGATTGCCAAACGTCCTAAAGAGGTCAGAAATCGTGAAACTTTTGGCCACTGGGAGCCCGATATTGTAGTGTCTTCTAGAGGCAAAAGCAAGGGTTGTTTAGCTACCTTTCTGGAGCGAAAAACGCGCTTTTACTTAGCTTTCAAGATACCAGACAGAACAGCCAAAGCCATGTTTTCAGCCATCGAACAACTTTGTAGGCTATTTCCAAAAGAGACTCTTAAAACCTTCATTTCAGACAGGGGAAAAGAGTTCGCCTGCTATCCTCTGGTAGAGAATTTAGGAATTTCCTTTTTCTTTGCGGACGCCTATTCATCCTGGCAGAGAGGAAGCAATGAAAACGCAAATGGCTTACTAAGAGAATATTTCCCAAAGAAAACAGATTTAGCTGCTATATCTGATGAGGCTTTGAACAAGGCCTTATATGATATCAACCACCGACCACGAAAATGTTTAGCTTACAGAACGTCTTATGAAGCTCTAGTGGATGAGTTAAAGTAAATGTTGCACTTATTCTTGCAATTTATCATTTATAAATATAGTGGACTGTTGAAATTTCAAATTTTATTTTTTAAGTCTATAATTACCTTTTTATTTTATTTTTAGTTCGTTTAGCTTTAAATTCTTCTTTTATAGGATTTGAAGCTTTTTTAGTTCCTTTTTTTGTTAGACTAGTGTTACTAATAAGAAAGGGAATTTTTATATGCTTCAGAAATTTTATGATCGAGCATTTGTTTTTTTGAAACTAGTTGAACAAGAATATGCCTCTTTAGGCCAGAGTTGTGCTGAGTGGGAATCACTTCATCTTCGGTTTTTACTATATTATTTAATCCGATTTAAAATAAAAAGTGATAGGGACTTTTCACTATATCACTTTAAAACAGCTTATCGCTTATATCTAGATAAATTACTGCAAGGTGGTACAACTCTTATCCAATAAGAAACTCATAAATCATATATCACGAACAATAATCTGTATTGATTTTATATTTTTTAGGATTTTGTTTAATTTTTAAGGTTTTGAATTTTGTTATTTACAGAAATTCCAAATCTTTTCTACTGTTTCTTCTTGATAAAATAGTGTTTTTTTCTTATAATAAATTGTAAGATATAATTGCGGGTGAAATTCCTGCCATGTATATGAGAAAGGACGAGCTTCTAGTAGCTCAGACGAATTTTATTATGACTTCAGTTGTTGTTGTAGGTACCCAATGGGGCGATGAAGGTAAAGGAAAAATTACAGATTTTCTTTCAGCCAATGCGGAAGTGATTGCTCGTTACCAAGGTGGTGATAATGCAGGTCACACCATTGTTATTGATGGTAAAAAGTTTAAGTTGCACTTGATTCCATCTGGAATTTTCTTCCCTGAAAAAATTTCAGTTATTGGAAACGGTATGGTTGTAAACCCTAAATCTCTTGTGAAAGAGTTGAGCTATCTTCATGATGAAGGTGTGACAACTGATAACTTGCGTATTTCTGATCGTGCGCATGTTATTTTGCCTTACCACATTGAGTTGGATCGCTTGCAAGAAGAAGCTAAGGGTGATAATAAGATTGGTACTACAATAAAGGGAATTGGTCCAGCATATATGGACAAAGCTGCTCGTGTTGGAATTCGTATTGCG
The DNA here is from genome assembly GCF_023611505.1 of Streptococcus oralis. Lineage (NCBI taxonomy): Bacteria > Bacillati > Bacillota > Bacilli > Lactobacillales > Streptococcaceae > Streptococcus > Streptococcus oralis. Next base: position 21,976 of record NZ_CP097843.1, read on the forward strand.
GATCTTTTGGATAAAGAGATTTTTCGTGAGCGTTTGGAACGCAATCTTGCGGAAAAGAATCGTCTGTTTGAAAAATTGTATGATAGTGAACCCATTTCATTCGATGATATTTTTGAAGAATATTATGAATACGGGCAACAAATCAAGCAATACGTGACAGATACTTCTGTTATCTTGAACGATGCGCTTGATAATGGCAAACGTGTGCTGTTTGAAGGTGCACAAGGTGTTATGTTGGATATTGACCAAGGGACTTATCCATTTGTTACTTCTTCAAACCCTGTCGCTGGTGGTGTGACAATTGGGTCTGGTGTTGGTCCAAGTAAGATTGACAAGGTTGTAGGTGTATGTAAAGCCTATACGAGTCGTGTAGGTGACGGACCTTTCCCAACGGAATTATTTGATGAAGTGGGAGATCGCATCCGCGAAGTAGGTCATGAATACGGTACAACAACTGGCCGTCCACGTCGTGTGGGTTGGTTTGACTCAGTTGTGATGCGTCATAGTCGTCGTGTATCTGGTATTACCAATCTTTCATTGAACTCTATCGATGTTTTGAGTGGTTTGGATACTGTGAAAATATGTGTGGCCTATGATCTTGATGGTCAACGTATTGATTACTATCCTGCTAGTCTTGAGCAGTTGAAACGTTGCAAACCTATCTACGAAGAATTGCCAGGTTGGTCAGAAGATATCACTGGAGTCCGTAATTTAGAAGACCTTCCTGAGAATGCACGTAACTATGTTCGTCGTGTAAGCGAGTTGGTTGGGGTTCGTATTTCTACTTTCTCAGTAGGTCCTGATCGTGAACAAACTAATATTTTAGAAAGTGTTTGGTCATAGGAGATTTTTAAGATTAGTTTAAGACAGGTTGGGTATACTATAGATAGTTACAAGAAGACCTCCTAACTTGTTGTAACAAATATCCTAAACTTTTCTTTTTCATAATAATCTCCCTATTAAGTCACCGCATTCGGTGGCTTTTTTTGTGTTGAGAATCATGATATAATAATAAAATCGACAAGTAGAAAAAGAGAAGAACGATGAATTATACAGTTGAAGAAAAAGAAGCTTTTATGAGAGAGGCTTTGAGAGAGGCAGAAATTGCTCTGGAACACGATGAAATTCCAATTGGTTGTGTAATTGTCAAGGATGGAGAGATTATTGGTAGGGGGCATAATGCGCGCGAGGAGTTGCAACGGGCAGTCATGCATGCGGAAATCATAGCCATAGAGAATGCGAACGCGATTGAAGAAAGTTGGCGTTTGCTGGATTGTACGCTTTTTGTGACCATTGAGCCTTGTGTTATGTGTAGTGGAGCAATTGGACTAGCTCGCATACCAAAGGTGGTCTACGGGGCTAAAAACCAGAAATTTGGTGCTGCTGGGAGTTTGTACGATATTTTGACAGATGAGCGTCTTAATCACCGTGTAGAGGTCGAAACGGGAATTTTGGAAGATGAATGTGTAGCTATTATGCAAGACTTTTTCCGAAATCGACGAAAAAAATAATTTCTCTTTTAAAATATAGAGGTATGTGGTATAATAAATAATGGAGCAACAGTTCTGCGTGAAGCGGGTCAGGGGAGGAATCCAGCAGCCCTAAGCGATGTGAATTGTGTGCTCTTTTTTCGTGCACTTTAAAAACCCTTTAAAATCAACACTTTAAGGGGTTTTTGTTTGTCTTGTATAAGAAAAAGGGGCAGACGAGGGGCACAATTTAAAATTTTATCTTGTCTAACTTGCTAGATATGTCTGATACCATTTTTTGGGTAACGTGAGAATAAATCTCTAGTGTGGTCTTTGAGTCGCTATGCCCTACTCTGTCCATGATAGCAGTCAAGGGGATACCTAATTCAGCAAGTAGGGATATATGAGAGTGTCTGAACATATGTGTAGTGATGTTCTTATCTATGCCAATTTTCTGGCCATGTCTTTTCAATGCACCAATAACCCGGGCATTTGTTATTGGCTCTCCTAAAGTATTTATAAAAATAAAATCTGTATCAAATCCATTTGTCGCATTCTCTATTATCTGCTCTTTGATGATGTCTAACACTTTTTGAGGTGCTGTTATAACCCTATCAGACTTGATTGTCTTTGGTGTAGTTCTCTCTTTTTGTCTGAAATCGTATGTATGCTTGATGTGAATGGTCTTTTTAGAAAAATCTATATCCTCCTTGTAATTTAAGGCAGCCAGCTCTCCATATCGCATGCCAGTAAGAAAAAGAACTTTGGCTATTCGGATATACTTTGTAATTCGATAATCACATAGGGCCTCTTCTTTTAAATTTTGGATGAACAACTTAAACTCTTTCTGATCTAAGTATTTTGTATTTTTCTTTCTGAGATCTTCAGTTGTAATTACCTTTCTAGGCATTTCAACAAATAGCATTTCATTTGTATCAATATAATTCATTCTGACAGCGAATTTCATTATCTGATTAAGCTTGAACTTGATTTTAGAAACATAGTTATGAGACCTTCCATCTTGTAATAGCTGATCTATCACTTTTTGCAATAATCGTCTATCAATGTTTCTAACTAAATAGTCGCCCTCTATCTGCTTTAGAATCTCTTTTTTAACATTCTTTGAAGCGTAGACGGTTGAGTTTTTAACACCGTGTTTCCAATTTTCCTCAAATTCCTCATATAGTTTTTCAAAAGTTATATCAGAAACAAAATGTTGTTTTTCTCCTAATTTTTGATTTATTTTCTCTTGTAACAAGATGGCAGCTTGATTTCTTGCCTGGGGAGTTTTCTTCTCCATGGTTACTGAAACTTTTTTTAATTTCTCAGTATATGGATCTTTGTATCGCTCAAAAAATTTATATTTGCCGTTTGGTAATTCTTCCATCCACATTGATTTTTCCCCTTTATTTTGTTAAAATGGGTATAAGAAAACGACCTTTTGAATGGTTGTTTCTTATACTGAAGTTCCTCACACTCAAGATTGCCGTCGGAGAGTGTGGGGATTTTTTTTATGAATTATGGACGATAACATCCAAGGCTCCCATGATTCGCTGAGCGTTTTCGACTGCTTCCTTATACTCTTTCGAAGTGTTCTTTACTGGCTTTCTAATCAAGTCAATAAATACGACTGGTTTGGTAAAGTCATTTGAGGTTACACGGACTGTCATGTTTAAAATTTTAGAAGTTGATTTTCTTTTTGCAACAATACCGCCTGCAACAGCGCCAATCGCACCAAACATAGCGCCTGCAATCAATGCTTGACCAACTCCTCCAGAAACAACCGTCTCATTATTGATAATCAATTCATAGGATACTAAATCCTCGAAGGAATACCAATCTGTGTCATTCTTATCTTTCTTAACCAAGGACGGTATCAAAGACAATCCCATCGTTCCCATTGCAAGCCCTGCTTTTACCGAGCCTTTAATTGCTCCTCCGATCAAGCCAGAAGAGCCTTTTGCTTTTTGAGCTCCATGAATACGATAGGTACGATTATATCTATCGATCTCAAGTGGTCCGACTTTGTCCGTTTTTCTGCTTCGTGGAGCAGGAGATGGAGAAGCTGTTCTATTGACTGGCTGAGGTTGTTCAGTCCGTTCTTGGTTAGCGATAGAATAACCGCAATTTGGACAGAACTTGTAACCTTCTACTGGATTGCCACATTCAGGACAAAATTTCATAATAACCTCCAAAATAATAACTATTTAGAATCCTTTATGCTCTTTTTTCTACCCGTAGCCGATGAGGTTATGGGTTTTTATTTTTCTTAATACCTCGCTACAATGTACCAGCTATCACATCTGCTTTTAGCATTACACAACAATATCATAATATTGTTGTAAGATATTATTCCCTTGTTTGTATTTTGTAACGAGGTCAATAGCTACTCGTCGTTGCTGTTGATCGTCCAATAAATGTTCGTTATAGCTCAATATCCGATAATGAACAAAATCAACTAATCGATTAAAAAGGGCGTTATCGCTGATTGTATTTGCTTGTTTAATTTGCTCGTATGAGTGCTTGTTTTTGAGGTGCCAGACCATGCGCTCATTATTGATGTAAAAGAGAGAGGCCATGGTGTTAGCTTCTATTTCTAGCGGATTACTCTGATAGTTGTTAGCGCAAGCGAGGGCGACCTCATCAGAACGACCTGTACTGAAATGGGCTGCGATGTGGGCTAATTCATGCAAAATGGTAAAGATAACCCGTCTTTTGATATGTGTTTGATTGATATAAACAAGGTACTTTTCTTTTTCTTTGCTATAAATGGTAAAGCCGTCATTGTGTTTACAGATGATATCATCCAAGTAGGTAACATCTGGATTATTGACAATCCCTCGATATTTAATGTACTCAGAACCAAGTAGACCGGCTGAAGGGAGCATAGGAAACGGGTCCTTTTCAAAGAAGATAAAATGAAGGTTGTAAGTCTGTTCAAAGTAACGGATGATGTGCTGAAAAGTAACTTGTTCAAGTGGAATATTATTCTGTCGAGACACTGCTTCGATCACCGGGACAGCATAATCCCAGTGTTGGATGTACTGTCTACGGGAAATAATTTCTCTAGCCATAATTACCTCCACTTACTGTCATCGTCCATCAGGGTTTTAGCAGTTACCATCAAGCTTTCAATCGCCTTGTTAAAACGAACCTTTTCTTCCTCGGTCATGTTCTGGGTCTGATTTCTGAACGCTGCGACAAGTTCAGTCTCAGCTGGACCAAGATATTCATTTGCCTTGTCATCTTTTGCAATAGTCGGATTATCCGTACGTCCGAGCAGGTAGTCGGTAGATACGTTGAAGTAGTTAGCAATTTCTGCGATACGTTCAGCATTTGGCGTAGAGTTTTTTATCTTATACAGTGTATTTCTGCCATAACCCAAGTCTTCTTCGACTTGTCCAAGAGCTTTTCCACGCTTTTTTGCTAATTCTTTAATTTTTTCAAATGTCTCAAACATTGTTAAATCAACCTTTCTAAGACATTACAAAAAAATTTAACAAATTTGGTGTAAAAAGGTTGACTAATTATCCCAAAAGGTGTAAAATGTTTTTTGTAAGTAAGTTACAACTAAAAAAACAACTAAGAAAATAAATCATAAAAAATGTTTTGGCGAACGGTATTTATAGATTTATCATTGTTTTTATTATGCTTTCATTTTAGCCGATTTGGTGTGAGTTGTCAAGTGTAATGCAGAAAAATAGTTAAAATTTTAGTTGTTTCTTATTTACAAATCAGTAAAGAGGGAGGGACGTATATGCCAGATATCGCAAATGGTCGTGAAAGAGTTAATGCTTTCTTGAAAGAGAAAGGGATCAAAAAAGCAACTCTAGCGGTTGCTTACGGCTTTAAGCGACAGGAAGTGACAAACATTCTAAGTGGAACAACAAAAGGTCCACGAGCAAACAGTTTCATTCTTCAGGTTATTGAAGATTATGGGATTGAGTAGCACAAAAAAGCACCTAACAGAAGTCAGGCGCTAATCAAAATAACTAACTGAATTATAACACGAAAGGAGCAAAAATGGAAGCAGTTGAAATTGTAAGAATTAAAGATGTAATCATCGAAAAGGTTTCGGCTAATGATGAAGAATTAGAACACATCTTTGGATGCTCGAAACGGCAAGCGGGAGACATGAGACGCGAGATGAAGAAGCTACCTAGCCAACAGAAGCATCTTAGGAATGATGGCCAACTTGTTACGATTAAAGGTTTTGATGCTTATCTGCAATATCGTGGGACTCAAGCTTGGGAAAAAGAAATGGTGAAAAGCAAGAAAATGAGGTCAGTCGGATGAAATTACTAGACAAAATCACAAAATGGTTTTTCAACACAACAAAAATCGAAGTCAACACCGACTGGCGATTGGTTGCGTTGGACTTAAACCGAGAATTGATTGCAGCACAAGAAGAAAAACAAATACTTTATCAGCGCATTGCTGACTTGGAAAAACTTTTAGAGGTATAGAAAAATGGAAATCAAATACATCTATAATCAAACGCCCCTTGGTTGGGTGTGGCAGTTAGTAATTGATGGGTACGAGTTTTTTTATCCATGTGGCGATTTAAAAGCGTTAAAAAAATTCGTCAAATCAGAACTAGAAGTTTTGTTAGACAAAAAAGAAAGTGATAGTAATCACGGCTTGGCATTCCATGCGTGTGGATATAACGGACAAGCACAACAAGAATATATTTCTTATTGGGAAAAACAAGGTTTAAGTGTGTTTTAAGGAGAATAATATGACAGAACCAACTTTAATGAGCCAACTACTCGGATTTGCAACAACCTTTATTTGCTTTTTTGTAGCATTGATGGTCATTGAAAACAACGAGCAGAAAAGAAAAAGGCAAGTGGAAGAACAAGAAATTCTAGACAAAGCGATCATTGAAGTTTACCAACAGGGGCGGAATCAGTTCAACAACATCGCTCGTATGAATCTGAGAAATTCAGATAAACAATTTACTTATGATGTAGAACCACCTGTAGGGCTCGCAAAAGGTGTAGAAGAAGGAGTTTAAAATGGTTCGAAATAAATTGACAGATTTAACCAATACTCTTTTTGCCCAACTAGAAACGTTGGACGATAGGGATCTTACTGCTGATGAATTAAAGACCGAGCTTCAACGATCAAAACAGATGGTCGCAATCTCGGGTCAAATCCTACAAGCTGGCCAGTTGGCGCTAGATGCTGAAAAATTCAAAGACAAGGTAGGTGAAGTCAATGCCCCGATCGCTTTGCTGGAAGGATGAGTACACGGAGTACATGCATGAAATTTGCCATGGTCGATTAACTCCCGAAGTAACCAGGTTACTAAATGAGAAATTTGGGACAAACTATACTAAGACTCAAATAGGCGGCGTACGCAAACGCCTTGGATTACCAGTTGGGAAAATCTATCAAGGTCGATTGCTGACGAGGGAGCAACATGATTATCTTGTGTCAATTCAAAAAAATAAGATTTCTCGTGATGTCGCAAATGAAATGAACCAAAAATTTGGCTTATCACTAACTGAGAAACAGATTAAGAGTTATCGGAGAAATAATAATCTACACAGTGGTTTGACGGGAAGATTCGAGAAAGGTCAGACTCCCCACAATAAGGGGAAGAAATACCCCAATATGCCAAAAAACAGCGGGCAGTTCAAAAAAGGTAATCGACCTCCGAATTATGTACCTGTAGGAACTATCAACTATACAACAGATGGCTATCCGAAAGAAAAAATCGGAGAACCTAATCGATGGGTTTTGAAACACCGCAAGGTTTGGGAGGAACATCATGGCCCGATACCAAAAGGATACTCAATCGTTTTCCTAGACGGTGATAAAACAAACTACGATATTTCAAATCTGGCATGTTTATCTAAAAACGAAATTGCTAGAATGAATCAAAATCATCTATTTACGTCCAACGCTGATTTGACCAAATCTGGCATTGGACTAACAAAACTTACAAATAAAATTAGAGAGGTAGAAAAAAATGGCTAGTTTATACGAACTAACAGGTCAGTTCCTGACAATTTATCAAATGGATATTGATGACGAAACAAAAGCAGACACGCTTGAGGCCATCGATTGGCAAGAACAATTCGAACAGAAAGCGGAAGGGTATGCCCATGTTATCAAGAATCTAGAAGCTGACGTGGCCATGTACAAGGCTGAGGAAGAGAGCTTCAAAGCCAAGAAACAGGCGGCACAGAAAAAGCTGGATTATGTCAAGGATAACATTATGGCAGCTATGAATGTCACAGGTCAAACCGAAGTCAAGAGTGGTGCGATGACTTTGAAAGTGCAGAAAAATCGTGAGTCTGTCCAAGTGGATGAAGACTTACTGCCTAAGAAGTACTTTGCTAAGAAGATTGAATTGAAACCGGACAAAAAAACACTCAAAGAATTGTTGAAGGCTGGTAAGAAAATTAAAGGTGCGGAACTTGTCCGGACAGAAAAGTTGGTGATTAAGTAATGGAATTGATGAATAAAACACGAGTAACAGATTCACTAGCAGTTGTGATTGGACCAGAATCAATTGAAGTGCTTGTTACAGAAGGATTTCTATTCGATGTTGCGATTCGTTTTGTGAAAGTAGACGAAACGAATCTTGATCAGGGAAATGAAAAGCCGGTGTTTACTCCGGAGTACAAGCTGGTCACAGTCGCTAAATACAAAGAAAAACCTATCTTTGAATCGGAAGAAGATATTCGAAAATTTGAGAAGCAAGCAAAAGAAGTTAAATCGCTATTTGCCTTTGCAAAGGTAAATAAACAAAATTGGTTTAACACTGCCCTTTATCCAGGAGTGCTGACTGAGAAAGTTGGTGTTTGATGAAAATTTTATCTATTGACCCAAGCAGTAATAAAATTGAAACCTCAACAACAGGGATTGTCTTGTTGGATAATGCAAAACTTGTTGACTATTGGGTAGTCCCTTATGGCGCTCAAAACTTTAAAGCCTGGTTTAAAGAGATTGGTCGCAGTCTTGAGTTTGATATAGTGGTCGTTGAAAAATTTGAGGTTAGGGATAATGATTATTCCAGGGACAACTCAGTAGTTGAGACCATTGCAGCTATCGAACTATGTTATCCGGACTTAGTTTTGCAACGTAACGCAGGTTATCAGACAGATATACCAAATGACTTGCTGAAAGCTCTTGGACTATGGTCCTTTGAAAAGAGTCACCACAACGATGTGAGGGCAGCCGCAAGACTTGGGCTCTTCTATGCCCAGAGGAACGATATTGAGGAGGTGATTGTGGACATTGGCGATCGAATTACGCAAATGGCAAGCTGAAGCAGTCAAAAGAAGTGACCGTAATTGTCCTGGGATCTTTCTTGAGGCATACGGCGGCCGTGGCAAGACCATCTGTGCTTTTGAAATAGCAAAGCACAAGTCAGCAAAAAAAGTCCTGGTTATCAATAATCGTTTAGCTATCCTGAACGGATGGAATAGCACTTATCAAAATCTAGGATACAACACTGATTTTGAATTAGAAACGATGACGGACCGTAGATTGCAGAACAGACTTGCAAGCGGTGAGTCTATTGAGTGCGATGTGTTCATTATTGACGAGTGGCAGAACATGTCTAGTGATGCCAACGTGAAGGCTTATCGCAAGGTCAAACGTGGCTATACAGTTGGACTATCAGCAACCCCAATCAGGAAGAAGGGACAAAACTTCTACCCTCTAGAAAAAACATTTTTTGGGATGGCTGATCCTAATCAAAGAGAAAACTGGCAACTAGCCCACGGAAAGATGAAGTATTCCAAGTTCAGCTATTCTAAGCAAGAATGGGATGATTTCCGAGACTATGAAAAATATGTAAGCAATCTGCCCAACTTCTTTCGATGGGAGGAAGTCGAAGCCATTGAAGAAGCGGAGGAAAACAACGGATTTGAAGTTGTATTTGAACCTATCTGGTGTCTAACAGCTAATCCGGAGGAATTAGATCAATTTAGAAAATTGAACATCGTTGGGAAAAATGGTAAATATGCCATGGCCAAACAGACATTTGGCCGAAAAACTTTTGAGCGATATTTAATCCAGACCGGCTTTGAGATTGACTTCCCAAAGTTGAAGGCTGTTAATGCAGATACTCCAATGCTGCTTCAATTGGATCTTCTACTAGCAAGCAGGACAGAAATGCTGATAGTGAGCAAATCCAAGCAGATTGTAGAGGTCATCAGAGAGCGTCACCCAGAAATTGGTATTTGGACTGGAGACAAGAAGGACTCGTTAGAACAGACAAATGTGGTTGCTACAAGCCAGGTTTTGGGTGTAGGGGTTGATGGCCTTCAGCATAAATTTAAAACTATTGTGGTCTTAGACCCTGTTAATCCATCTGATGGAGATTATGACGATTATCGCCAACTTTTATGGCGAGTAACAGGCAGCCGTCAACAACATGACGTGCGTGTCATTGAATTTTATTTCTAAGGAGAATCAAAATGAAACTTTCAAGTGATTATATTGTAATGCGTGACAAACGAAGCGGACATTTTTTAAATGAACTAAAGAACAAACGTTCTTCATTGGCTACTCAGGCCGGTTTTGTGGATGATATTCGAGGCGCTCTTACAATGCCATATGATTGTTATCTTGAACAGAAAACAGCTCTAAAAGCATTGGCTAAGGTACACGGAATGGAGATTATTCGAGTTAAAGCCACATTTGAACTTACTTATCCAAATGGTAGCGATGTTTCAAAAATCGAACGTGAAAATACTAAGCCTGGTTTGCTTGATTTATTGAGAAACTTATAAGGGGGGAGATGCATGGTAACAAAACAACAATCCCCAATCTTTGTCACTTTACAGAGTATCCAGCAGAGTTTGGTTGCTCCAAAAGGACAGTATAACAGTTTTGGGAAGTATAGCTATCGAAGCGCAGAGGACATCCTAGAAGCTCTGAAGCCAATCTTGCAGGAACACGATGCAGTATTGATTTTACAAGATGGAATTGTGCAAATCGGTGACAGGTACTATGTCGAAGCAACTGCGACTCTATATGCAGTTGGTGAAACCATTGGGACTACAGCCTATGCTAGAGAAGATGATAGCAAAAAAGGGATGGATGGTAGTCAAGTTACAGGTGCTGCATCCAGCTACGCCCGAAAATACGCCCTAAACGGACTATTTATGATTGATGACAACAAGGATCCTGATACGGATGAATATCATAATCAGAATAACCAAGCAGGCCGTACATCTAAAAAAACAGCTCAAAAACCAAATAGCCAGCAAGAGCAACCGGCTAATGCTCCGGCTAAAAGTAACGGATCCAAAACCATTACAGGAGCACAGGCTAAAGCCATTCGGACAGAACTCAAAAATATGGCTGAAGCTACAGGGAGTCCTGCTGCAACAATTGGAAAATGGTTCATCGATAAGATGGGTGTTGACAAACCTGAAAGCATTCCAGCTGATCGATTGAAGGAAGCTCAGAAGATTATCGCAGATGCGAAGAAAGCGAGAGGTATTGAGTAATGGGATATACGGAACTGGGGCGCAAACGTCCGATTGAATTACAGATTGATTATTATGATAAGATCCTAGTCTATCAGCATCAAGGTGAGATTTGGGGTGTATGTTATAAGCACGGAGAAATTGATTGTGTTTACAACTACACTAAGAACGATTTCTTTTGGCTTGAAATTTCAGATATGTCCTTAAAAGAAATTGTTACTAAAATTATCAAGCCTTTGAAGAGAAATAACCCTGGATTATACTCATTTCATGAGAGTACGTTCAGTAGAATTTTGGAGGTAATAAAATAATGATTAACAATGCTGTACTTGTAGGGCGCATGACCCGTGATGCTGAACTCCGCTATACACCGCAAAATGTAGCAGTTGCGACTTTTACTCTTGCAGTAAACCGTACATTCAAGAGTCAAAATGGCGAACGCGAGGCTGACTTTATCAACTGCGTTATGTGGCGCCAACAAGCCGAAAATCTTGCAAACTGGGCTAAAAAAGGCTCACTTATCGGGGTGACAGGCCGTATTCAGACTCGTAGTTACGATAACCAGCAAGGACAACGTGTCTACGTGACAGAAGTCGTGGCTGAGAATTTCCAAATGTTGGAAAGTCGTAATCAACAAAGTTCGAATGATACATTTGGGAATGACAACCCGATGGATATTCAAGACGACGATTTACCATTCTAAGGAGTTACTAAATGGGAATGAAAGAACATGCCTTGGCTTATCAAAAAAAAGGATTTTCGGTTATTCCTATTAGTCCTTCAAATAAGCAACCGATGATCAAATTTGCTGATAAACCAGCTATGACTGCGCAAGAAATTGAGGATTTTTGGAGTCAGTATCCGGATAGCAACATTGCTGTTCGGACTGATAAATTCTTCGTTATCGATGTGGACCTGCACGGAAAGGCTAATGGCTATGAGAGTCTGGCTAATTGGGAGCATCTAAACTTGATAACTCCAACCCTGCAGGCAAAGACAGCTAGTGGCGGCAAACATATTTTTTATTTTAAACATCCTGATGTGTCTATGACCCAGATGATTGGATTTCTGCCTGGTGTGGATATCAAAGCACATCCAAATAATTACGTACTGGTTGCTCCGTCTAAAACTTCCAAAGGTGTCTATGCTTGGGACAAGAAAAAGTCCAAAGAGGGTGGCACTATGGTCACGGCTAGTCGATCTCTTGTAATGGCCATCAAGAAGGAATACAACAAAAAGAACTCTGGTAGTGACCTGGATAATATCTACTATCAAATCAGCAAAGGTGCTGGCAAACGAAACAGAACAACCGAATTATTTGAAATGGTTGTTCTAGGCTTCGGAGATGAAGGCAGCAGAAATGATACACTTGCAAAATTTGTAGGCGGACTCTTGAGCAGGTCAGTGGAGCCGAACTGTATACTGCAACTAGCAGAAACAGCCAATAACAATTCAGTAGAACCTCTTAGTCACAAAGAATTAAGTAGGACTGTCGAATCGATGATCAAGAAACACATGAGGGGGGGTGGCCATAATAGGTGATGTTACGAATATTTCAATCAAGCAATTTTCGCGCAGAAAGAAAAAAATCTTAGATGAAGAAGGTGAACAGATTGAAATTGAATCTATTGTGGCTGACAGTCCTAGAAATGTTCTTCTTGCAATGAAGAGCGATAACAAGCTCAACGACTTTCTCAGACACAATGAATTTACTGGTGAACACGAAATCGTAGAGGACGTAAAACTGGATGCTATCCAGTTAAGGAAGGGGCAGCTACCTTCAGCCTTTGAATCCTACCTAAGCGTATATTTGGAGAATCACTTCAAGACAGTTTTCAAGGCTGGAGCATTAAGGGATGGCATCGAAGCGTTCTTTGCGGAAAAAACCTACAATCCGGTCAAAGAATACATGGAAAGTGCCTATGAGTCATGGGATCATAAAGAACGACTTTCCCAGGTATTTCAAACTTGGTTAGGTGCCGAGGACAGTATCTATGTCCAGAGAATAGCTGTCATGTTTTTTGTTGGTGCGGTCTCTAAGGTTTTTAATCCATGGGTAAAATTTGACTATACACTGGATCTTGTCGGTGGTCAGGGTGCTGGAAAAACCACTTTCTTGCAAAAAATAGCTGTCGATTGGTATACAGATTCAGCTAAGGATTTTATGGACAAAGATAACTATGAAATTATGCTGAAATCACTGATCGTTAACGACGACGAGATGGTTGCTTCCAGGAAGACTACTTTTGACGAGCTAAAAGCCTTCGTGACCAAAACAGAACTTTCTTTCCGTAGGTCCTACGGTCGCAGATCTGAGAAATTTCCGAAAAATTTTGTCATTGCTAGAACCAGTAATAAAATTGAATACCTGGGTGATAAGACTGGTGAACGGCGCTTTCTGCCTGTGCTGGTGGATGCAGGCCAACAGTTTGTCAAACCATTTGATATGACGGATAATGATGTACTCCAGCTTTGGGGTGAAGCAGTTGCTATTTACAAAAAAGGTTTCACGCTTACCTTTGATAATGACTTCGAAGATGAGCTGGCAATCTATAAGGAACGCTTCACTTATAAAGATGAGGCAGAATCACAGGTCTACGATTATCTTGAAATGCTGGTTCCAGAAGAATGGGAAGATTTCTCAGTCACTCAGCAACATCAATATACCTGGTGCTACTTCAATGACGGTAGCTATCGCAATGAGTCCGGTCTGCTATATGAAGGTGTGAAGCTTCAATCGAGTGTATCTGCTAAACAGATATTGAAGAATGTCTTTGATATCGATAGCGCAAGAGGTGAAAAGATTGCTAGAAAAATCAAGTTGATCATGGACAATCATCAGGATTGGGAATACAAAATAAAGAAGGTTAAAGGAAAGACAATACGTGCATATTTTAGAAAAAATATACAAACAGAAGTGATGTAACCTTAGTGAAAATGATGTAACCTTTTAGGCAAAAAACGGTCAAAAATCGTGTTTCGGTTACATCAGGTTACATCATTGATGTAACCGCAGGAAAAGTCAGTTATATCAATGGTTTGAGTGCTGTTTTTGATAAAATTTTAAAAAAAGTGATGTAACCCTCTTAAACCCTTGATACTACTGAGGTTTTGGGGTGTCTATTAGTAAGGTTACATCATTTATATAAAATATTTAATAAGTAAAAATAGCAAGTGCTATAAACGTTGATATAACAGCATTCTTGTTTTTTATAAAATATGTTTTGCGAAAAGTGATGTAACCTGTAACCGTGTAAAAAGTATTCACAAAATAAGCATATTTTTTAATAAGTATAGGAGAAGAAATGTCATACACAGTAACACTATATTTTGACAATATGGTAGATGAAACTCACTTCTTTAAGAAAGTGGGTGATGCTGCTAAATGTAAGGCTCAACTAGAGAATAAGTATCGAGGGGAACGATTGTATAAAGTAGAACTTGAGGAGGTGGAGTGATGATTATCAATAATTATAAATATGATTATTCAAGTGGCAGAATCTGCTACACAATTGATGTTGATGGCTATGAAAAAGCCATGGAACACACAAAGACAGAATACGGAAGTGTACAAAGAAATGATATTGATGATTTCTTAAGTACGGTTGAGGAATACGACTTTCAAGAAGCTGAGATGATTGAAGCATTCGTTGACTTTCAAAATGATTTGCTCTTATATGGAATTGGTTTTGAATTGAGAAATGAGGTCACGAGATGAAACGAACTAAACGACACCCATCTAGATACTTCATTCCTGAACTTATTGAAGATGAAGATATTATCTTTAACAAAGATAGCGAATATCACAAGCAGAAGAAAAAAGAAAAGAAAAATCCCATTTTTAAAAGAAATAAGCCTAAAAGGTAAGGAGATCACAGAATGAAAAACACACTAATTCGCTTCTTGCTCGCATGGTCGCTTATCGATACTTGCTTGTTATTCATGCAACAGAAACCCTTACTTGTCTATCACGCTGATAGTAAGTACCAGATTACTGGCAAGGTTACGGAAAAACGTAAAATCGGAAATCTATTCACTATCACGGTAAACGGGAATGTGTTTGTGGTGAGTGAACAGAAATATAATCATATAGAAATCGGAGATAATATCGAATTATGAACACACTAGAAAATGTAAAGCAATGGTTTATTGATCGTGACCTTGAAAACTGTGGACGGTTAGACAAGCAGTCACTTAAACTCAGTGAAGAGTTCGGAGAGTTATGCGCTGGGTATCTCAAGAAGAATGAGAAGCTGACAAAGGACAGCATCGGAGACTGTGCAGTCGTGATTGTTGGTCTGGCCTTACTGATTAAAGAGGATGTTCATAAGATTTTTAATGAAGTTTTTAGCGACGAAGTTTTTATCGACGAATACTATGTCATAGAATGTCTGGTCTTTTTGAACAGAGCCATCAGTAATATTCAGTTATCAAATGGATTTACAAATAAAGATATATATATAGTCGATTTATCTCGTTCAATTTATTGGTTAAAATCAATCAGCAACGCTCTTGGTTATAACTTTGAAGAATGTTTTGAACTGGCATACCAGGAAATTAAAGACCGTAAGGGTAAATGGATTGACGGGGTGTTTGTGAAAGAGGAGGATTTATAAAATGAAAAGACTAGGAGTTGTATTAGGGGCGGTATTTGTAATCGTTGTATCTCCGTTTGTTGTTCAGTACGGATGGAATGAAATTATCACAACGATTGTTCCTGTCAGTAAAATTACAGTCTGGCAAGCATTAGGGATGGATGCACTACTATCTTTCATCTGGCCTGTGTTATCTAGCAAAAAAGAATCTGAAGAGGATTATTCATATGCTGTAAAAAGCAGTATTTCAAAAATCATTACATGTGCATTATTGATATGGTTAGCTAGTTTGTTTATTTAAGGAGGATTTGGGATGATACCGAATCAAAATTACATGTTGTCAATAGGATTTACTGCTATTTGAAGGAAAAATCATTTGAAAGGACAGACAATGAAACCTAAAAAATATCCGTATTCAGGAAAACTAAAGCTGATTAGACAGACATTGCCAAGGTTCGTCTTACTAGGAAATGCCGCCTTTAACAGCAATTTGGTGAAATACATTGATACAATAAAACAAGTGGCACCAAATCAAACGATCGTCTATTTTAAAATCCCTAAATTCCTTTCGCACGAGGAGAAGTATGTACGGGTACCTCTCAAAATCGGTGAGGTTGTCAAGATTTTAAACCGATGATAAACAAAAAAGCCAAGACATTCTCTGCCTCAGCTATAATTAACACACTATTATTATATCATAAAGGAGATAGAGAGTGAGCAAGGCGAAGGCTATTTTAAAAGATTTAAGGAATTTGGATCTATATATCGCGAGTTTGATTAGGCGAAGAGATAAAGTTGAAGCTTCGCTCTTGTCTAGTCAAAAATACTCTGTTGATAAAGTTTCGGGAGGAATTAAGAAAAAGCAAGATGATATCTATGTTGAGTTGCTAACAGCTAAAGACGAGATTGAACAAAAAACTGCTGAAGCTATCAGGAAGCAGAGAGAACTTCAGGGGTTAATTGACTCTCTGGATAATACTGATAGTCAGGCGATACTGAGTTTGGTTTATATTGATAAGATGACGAGGTGGCAAGTTATGGATGAGCTAAATTGTAGCGAGAGCACCTACTTTCGATTGTTGCGTATAGCAACAAAGGAATTAGATGCGGTGACAGCATTTGACAGTAAATTACAGTAATGACAGTGATTGACAGTGCATGACAGTTTTAACGTGGTATTATAGTATCATCAAGAATTAAGAGCTAGACAGTTGATGTCTGGCTTTTTTGATTTTAAAAAAAGGTGGTGATGGAAAATTGAATGAAAGACAAAGACGATTCGCAGATGAGTACATCATCAACGCAAATGCGACAGATGCAGCTATTAAGGCAGGGTATAGTGAAAAGACTGCTAGAAGTCAAGGACAAAGATTGTTGACAAAAGTTGACATTTCTGAATATATCAAAAAAAGAATGGATGAGATTCAGGATGAAAAAATCCTGACTCAAAAACAAATACTTGTGATGTTGTCAGAGATTGCATCAGGTCAGGCGAAAGAGACAATTGTAGTCACGACAAAAGTAGCTGAGTTGATACCCGATCCCAAAACAGGAAAGAGCGTGAAAGTCTATAACGAAATTCCTCAGCTGGTTGAAATTCCGACAAAAAATAGCGATAGGAACAAAGCTTTGGAGTTACTAGGGAAACGACATCAAATGTGGACTGATAAAGTTGATATCAATGCTACAGTGACCGAAACTAAGAAGTTTGACGATATCGTTAGTCAGTTGGGCGGTGATGGCCTTGACGAATAGTTTCCCTCTATCTCAAAAGTACATTGATTTTTGCAACAGCTTTAATAATGTTGATGCGGACTTTTTGGAAGGCACAACGGCCGCTGGAAAAACAACGGTTGGTGTTGGTGTTAAGTTTATGCGAGCAGTCAGTAGGAGCACAAAGAAGTTTCATATCATTGCAGCAAAGACAGTTGGTGTAGCCGAAAAGAACATCATTAATCAGGATAACGGAATTTTAGACATCCATAAAACAGCCGTCTACTGTGGTAATGGTGACAAAGATTCGAAGATTCCTCACATCAAGTTTGAGGGTAAAATCATTTATGTATTGGGGTATGACAACAAGGAAAAATGGAAGCTGGTTCTTGGTGGACAGTATGGATGTGTCTATATTGATGAGGTCAACACGGCTGACATTGAGTTTGTTCGTGAGTTGTCCACACGTAATGATTATTTGATGGCAACGCTCAATCCGGATAATCCTGATTTACCAGTCTACAAAGAGTTCATCAACAAGGCAAGACCGTACAAAAAATACGCAGGCGATGTGCCGGAAGAAATTATGCGAGACCTATCAGAACCAGCTAACCCTAAATGGCGTTACTGGTTTTTTACGTTTAATGACAACCTGTCACTGACACCAGAAGCCATCCAGAAGAAAAAGGATGCGGCACCAGTTGGGACTAAGCTCTACAAAAATAAAATCCTTGGCCTACGTGGACGAGCAACAGGAATTGTCTTCGTTAATTTTGATAGCAAAAAACACGTATTGAGTAAGTCTTTTGTAAAGAATACGGTCACGTTCCAACGGTTCACAGCTGGACTAGATACAGCTTACTCAGCAAGTAGTCCGGATACAATTGCAATGATTTTCCAAGGGATATCAGATGACGGGAAGTTATATACGCTGGATGAGGAAGTCTATAACAACGCTGAGCTTGATGTGCCGATTGCTCCATCTGATACTGTGGTCAAGTTTATCAATTTCCTAGAACGCAATCGTAGTGAATGGGGATTGGCGCGTGATGTCTTTGTTGATAGTGCGGACCAAGCAACAATTACAGAATTAAACAAATACAAGCGACAATACGGCTGTCTGTATATCTTTAACAATGCTTATAAGAAAACCAAGATTATTGACCGGATCAACTTTCAAATTGGTTGGTTAGCTCAAGGTTGTTACTATGTGTTAAGTCATTGTATGAATCATATCAAAGAGCTAAACACTTACTCATGGAAAGAAGGAAAAGATGAGCCGGAAGATGCAAATGATCACACAATCAATGCGAATCAGTATGCATGGTTGCCATACAGGAAGATAATCGGAAGAAAGGAAAACTAAAGTGGGAATAATGGACATGATCAGAAAGAGTATGAGAAGCTTTCTCAAACTGGAACAGGCACAGCCAAATGTCATCACAATTACAGAGGCAATGACGTTTGAAGATAATGCAGCAAAGAACCAAATTTGGTATCGCGGTGACTCATACGAACTGGACCAGCTCTACAAGCAATTACCACATAGCAACATCAACTTTTGGGGAGCGACAAGTACTCCTGGGCAAGAAATTAGAAAGATTCACACAGGAATCCCTGGTCTTATCGTTGATAGGTTGGTAGATATCACGCTGCACGATATGAATGATTTAGATTTTGCCGAGGAAATGCAAGGGACTTTGTGGGAAGAGATTGCTGAAGATAGCAACTTCCACGATCAACTGCAGGAGGCGATTAAAGATAGTCTTGTGATGGGTGATGGTGCTTTTCGTATTTCATTTGATCCGGAACTTACAGCATTGCCTATTGTTGAATGGGTTGGTGGAGATAGAATTGAAATCATCTACAACCGTGGAAGATTGAAAGAAGTTATTTTCCGCACACACTTCACAGAACGCAGACGGAACTATTTGCTCGAGGAAATCTACGGCTATGGTTCATTAACTTATAAGCTCTACAGAGGCGAAACTGAGCTAGATATGAGCGCAACAGAGTACACTGCTAACCTTGTCGATGTGGAGTTCGATAAATCCGTTATCTTGTGCTTGCCGTTTAAGATTTACACGTCACCTAAAGTAAAAGGCCGTGGTCAATCTATCTATGATCGTAAGACAGATGCTTTTGATAGCTTGGATGAGTCTTGGAGTCAGTGGATGGATGCTCTTCGTTCTGGACGATCACGAGAGTATATTCCTGAGAACTTACTTCCTAGAGATCCTTACACAGGAGAAATTAGTAAGGGCAATCCTTTTGACCATCGCTTTATTAAGGTTGAGACAGCGATGGGCGAGGATGCAAAGAACACAATCACATTGCAACAAGCTAATATCCCACATGAAAGTTATTTGAGTACATACGTGACTGCGCTTGATTTAGCTTTACAAGGTATCATTAGCCCATCAACACTCGGTATTGATGTCAAGAAGCTAGATAATGCCGAGGCACAACGTGAGAAAGAAAAGGCAACTCTCTATACTCGCAATGCTATTGTGACAGCTCTGCAAGATTACCTGCCAAAGTTAATCAGTATGGTTTTGAATGCTGATAGCGTGCTGAAGAAAAACCCACTACAGAAAGTCAAGGTCGACGTGCCGTTTGGCGAGTATGCTAATCCTAGTTTCGAATCACAGGTTGAGACAGTTTCTAAGGCCAAGACAGGCGGTATCATGTCGATTGAAGCGAGCGTTGAGGAATTGTACGGTGACTCAAAAGACCAGGACTGGAAAGACCATGAAGTGGCAAGAATCAAAGCGGAGCAAGGTGTGACAGAAGTCGACGTACCATCATTGAATGAAGCTGCTAACGATTTTGAGATAGAGAAGGAGGCTGAAGATGCTGAAGACAGTGACGATAGGACAGAGGATCTATCACATGAGTCAGAAGGAAGCGCAGGGACTTCTACAGATAGCGAGTGATAATGTAGAGTTTGGTATCTATGCTGTTGAGAAGAACAACAAGTTGGATATGCTCAACCTCAAAATGCCTAGTAAAACAGCTTTGAAACGACAATTGAGAAGTTTTAAGGCGCAAGGTTTTAAGGTGTACTGCAATGGCTTATGATGTATCTAAAGCATTTGAGCGAATCGAAAACGATCTGCTTGATTCTATGATTAGAAATATCGGAAGGCATAAGGCAGAGGAAACTGCTGAAGGTTTTGAATGGGAACAATGGCAGGTCGCTCAATTGAAAGAGCTTGAACGATTTAAGCGATCCAATGCCAAAAAATATAGCAAAGAGTTTGCCAATATCAATAGCAAGATTTCTACAGCTATCCAAGAAGCCTATAAGCAAGGCATGGATGATGAGGAAATGTCTATCCTGGAAGCTATCAAGAACGGTTTTGAATTTAACAGTGGAACAGATAATCTGGGGGCTTCATTTTTCGCTATCAATGAACGAAAGTTGAATGCGTTACTTAACTCGATCGAGCATGATATGAAGACGGCAGAGCATGCTGTATTGAGGTATACAGACGACCAGTACAGGCGCACAATATTTGATGCTCAGGTAGCAGCTAACACGGGAGCTAAGACATATGAGCAATCAGTGGATATGGCAACCAAAGATTTTCTAAGTCGGGGAATCACATGCATCCAATACAGTAACGGGGCCATGGTCAATATCGTATCGTACGCTGACATGGCCATTCGGACAGCAACCAAAAGAGCCTACCTAATGGGCGAGGGAGTCAAGCGCCAGGAGTGGGGGATTCACACTGTTATCTTAAACAAGCGATCGAATGCATGTCCTCTGTGCATGCCTTTTGAAGGTAAAGTATTGATTGATGATGTCTGGTCAGGAGGCAGTGCGGCTGATGGTCCATATCCATTGTTAAGTTCTGCAATGGCAGCTGGTTTGTATCACCCTAACTGCAAAGATAAGCATACAACTTATTTTCCTGGGGTCAGTAGCGAGCCAGAGAAAATATTTACAAATCAGGAATTGGACGACATCAAGGAAAGACAGTTACTGGACAACAAAGTTCAGCATGCTAAGCGACAGGAGAAACGCTTTAGCAGATTATCGCAGTTCAGTCTCGATAAAGACAATGTTCAGAAGTACACATTAAGGGCGGAAGAATGGTCTAAATTTAAGTCTAATGCAGAAGAAAATCTGAAATACTTTGAAGCGGAAAAAGGATACAAATTATACCAAGAGTTTTCACTCGAGAGTGATAGTGATTACAAGAAATTCATCAATCGTCAGAGATTGCCTAGAGATACTAGTGGCGTAGCTTCGAAGAAGATTTCTGCAGAGACACGACACATGTATATCGAGGCGACTCGAAAAAAATTCAAGGATGGTACAGAGCTTGGACAAGCCTTGTTTGCAAGATTAGCCGACCAGTCGGCGATTGCAACTATTGCAGAAACAGGAGTTGTGAGATATGAATCTGGAAAACTCTTCCTGAACATGTATAAGGACGTAGACGACCCTCGCGGACCTGGTACTGGTTATTTCCATGAATTTGGTCACCAAATAGATGAGAAGCTGGGTTGGGAATTCACAAAGGATAAAAAAATACTGCAACTTCTACGTAAAGACTTTATCAATTTATCTGACGATACTATTTTCGAAGCAATCCACATCAACGATAAAGCTTCTTCGGCATCTGATATATTAGGAGCGTTGAGTGAAGGTAGAATACAAGGTAAGTATTCGCACTCGCTCGTTTACTGGGAGAAAAAAGGAAATATAGAGAGCGAGTTTTTTGCGCATGTCTTTGAGGCACAATTTGATAGTGAACGAAGAGAAATACTTGAAAAAACCTTTCCTGAGAGTTATAATTATGTTATAAATAAACTAAAGGAGAGGTAGTCATGCGGATTATCGAAAGCTATCAACGTGTAGCAGAAAAAGCAGATACATTCAGCGACATCTTTGGATATCGTTTAGTAGCCCCGATTTTTCCTGTAGCGGCTATCTATGGACCACAAGAAGAGAGTGATATCTTTGAAGCAAAATTAGACAAATGTATCAAAGATCAATACGATTATTTTGCAGATGAGTACGGCTATGATTCAGAAGAGAAAAGACGTAGACTGCAACGTGAGAAGTATGTATTTTACGATTGTTAATATCACAGAGCGCCGATAAGGTGCTTTTTTTGTACTCAGAAAGGATTGAAAAAATGAAATACAGAAAGAAACCAGTAGTCATTGAGGCGGTGCAGTGGACGGGCGAAAATGTAAAAGAAATCGCTACTTTTATGGGTATTGAATCTGTACCCTACGATTTAAACACTCGAAAACTATCTATTGTGACCTTAGAGGGCATCATGGAAGCATCAAAAGACGATTACATTATCAAAGGCGTGCAAGGTGAATTTTATCCATGTAAGCCTGATATTTTTGCAGAAACATATGAAAAAACGGAGGAATGAAATGTTAGAGAAAGCAAAACAATTGGCATCACAAGAATTTTCGCGCTTATCAGATCGTGAAATCAAAGCAGAAGACTGCTTTGTAGTTTGGTTTAGCAAGACCCTGCAAAACTGGAAAGCTCTTGTTAGTACGAACGCAATTACATCAAGCGAACCTTGTGGAAATTATGCAGAAATCACGCATAACGGAGACAAGAAAGAGACTTATGTGGATGTTTACGCAAAGGTTTCAAACCGTGCCATTAAAGATTAGGAGGTGATCTAACATCTTGACTGGCAGGAATAGACTGCTATAAATCACTGTAAATCGCTATAAACCGTGTCGAATTCGAGGCGGTTTTTCTTATACTCTAACCGTATGGAATCCCGTACGGTTTTCTTTTTGTCCGAAGACTAAAAACTACGTGGAGACACCAGTGACAATAACTGAAATAGGGAGACACCCTTAAAACTGAAAGGAGAACGCTATGTTCAAACGCAAACTATTTTTCCATAATGCAGATACAGGAACTGGCTCTGGCTCTGCAGGTGGACAAGACACGTCAAGCCAAACTCAACCATCTAGCACTCCTGAGATTGACTATGACAAAATCGCTAGCATTGTCGAAGGCAAGCAAAAGGTTGCTGAAGATACCGTGCTAAAAAATTACTTTAAGCAGCAAGGATTGAGTGGTGAAGAAATGGCTCAAGCTATTACTGCTTTTAAGTCGCAGAAAGCTGATGCAACACCAGACGTCACATTACTACAGCAACAGTTAACGCAGGCGCAAGCAAGTGCATTGCAAGCTAATTTAGAGCGAAATCTACAATTAGCAGCAATCGAGGAAGGATTGCCTGTTGGTGTACTACCTTATGTGATGAAATTGGCTGATACATCAACTCTCACACTTGAATCGAAACCAGAAGATTTCAAAGCTATTGTCGCAAAAGTGTTGGAAGACGTTCCTGCATTGAAGCCAAATAAAGAAGAGTCAACTGGGTTTCAACAAATCGGATCTACCGGTAAAACACAACAAACTAACCAAACTGATGCCATTGCTGCAGCGTTTGGTCTTTAAGAAAAAGGAGAATTAAATTATGACAGTTTATAACTACGCAGAACAATTCGAACAAGCTTTGCATCAAAAATATGCAAAGGAGCTTGCGTCTGTAGATTTGTTTAACTCAAATCCGCAAGTGAAATTTATCAATGCTCAAACAATTAAGCTACCAAACATCACAGTATCTGGTTACAAAGACCACAATCGTCAAACTATCGGTTTTAATTCTGGAACAATCTCCAACGAATGGGAACCAAAGAAACTCGAACATGACCGCGACATCGAATTTGCAATCGATCCTATGGATGTCGATGAAACAAACCTTGTCGTCTCTATTGCCAATGTTCAAAACACTCTGGAAACTGAACAAGGTATTCCTGAAAAAGATTGCTACGTGTTCTCAAAACTCTACACAGAAGCAGGTAAGTATACTGCTAACGGTGCCACTATCGACACTACAACATTGACTGCAGAAAATATCTTGCAAAAATTTGATGATGCCATGGAAAAAATGGACGAAGCAGGCGTCCCATCTGAAGGTCGCATTTTGTACGTCACTCCAGCTGTCAACAAGCTCTTCAAGCAGGCTAAAGACATCCAACGCGTGCTAGGAGTGAATGGTTCAAATGGCGACGTCAAACGCTCTATCTATAGCCTTGATGACGTTAAAATCAAACAAGTGCAATCAGCTCGCATGAAATCACAATACAACTTTACAAATGGCTGTGTCGCAACAGATGAAGCGAAACAAATGAACTTCATCTTAATCCACCCATCTTGTGAAGTTGCTCGTGAAAAATACTCTTACATCAAAGTATTTACACCAGGTCATGACTCACGTACAGCTGACAACTATTTGCTCCAATCTCGCTTCTACATGGATGCATTCTTGATCAAGAACAAAGCAGCTGGTATCTTTATTAACGCGACAGCGTAAGAAAGGATGGTGTAGCATATGGTATTAAAAGCAATTAAAGGCGCTCGCGTCTATGATATCGATGAGTCAGCGATCAATGATTTTGTTGGTCGTGGCTTTGAAGTCTACGAAGATGGTGAATTAAAATATGGTGAATCTGTCGACAAGGTTTCAAAAGAGGAGTACGAAAAAGTTTTGGCTGACTTGAAAAATGCTAAGGATGAAATCAAGAAGCTCAAAGGAGCTAAGGAGTAACAGTCATGTATGCTAGTCCAGATTATTACAAAAAGACGTTTGTTGGTGTGATTTCTGCTGATTCAGAAGAACTGGCTAGCAAACTTAAATCAGCTTCTGACAAGATTGATATACTTACATTCAACCGAATCCGTGGTATTGGATTCGACAATCTGACACCATTTCAGCAGGAAGTCATCCGAAAGGCTTGTTGTCAGATTGTTGATTTTGAGGAGGTTAATGCTGATTTGATAGCTACTACGGTTTCAAACTACAGTATTAATGGTGTGTCAATGCAATTTGGATCAAATTGGAATATTGCTACAGAACAAGGTATTGTTATTTATCGCAAGACCTATGAACTTTTGAAGCAAACAGGATTGACGAGGAGGGTTATTTGATGAAATTTCCACAACTTGTCTTACCTCAATTTTGTCAGACGCCAATCACAGTCACAGTCAACCAAGAGGGAGTTTCTGAAGATGGCGAACCTTTGGAGGCGTTTAGAGAAAATCTAAAATGCAATTATCAGGACGGTGTCAAAACAGTCCTAACCGAACAGAAGAAGCTGGTCCAAATTACTGGATCAGCTTATTTTGTTGGTGATATTGCACCGTATTTGCCTACATTGAGCGGTGGGACTGCAATTGTATTTGGCATTGCCAGGAAGATTGCCGACAGCCGGAAAGCTAGAAATCCAGATGGGACTGTTAACTATACCTACATCGGATTGGAGTGATACTATGTTTGCGAAGTCTACAGTAAAGCTAGATTTTGGTACTATCCGAAAACTGGAAAGGGCTCAAATCATAGCACTGGAACAGACTGCTGAATACCTGCATACAGAAGTTGTGCAGGCACAAGTCGTACCATTTGATAAAGGTGTGTTGCAAGGCGAAGCAATGGCTCCAGACTACTCACGTTCATCCCAAGGTGTAGTAAGCCTGGTACATTCCACTCCTTACGCAAGACGATTGTACTTTCATCCTGAATATCAATTCCAGACGAAAGAAAATCCTCATGCAAAAGGAAAGTGGTTTGAGGATTGGGCTGATGGTGGCAAGAAGTCACACAAAATAAAACAAGCCTACGGGCGACTTTACAAACAAATCACGGGGGTTTAAGCATGATTACATTAGCTGAAGTCCGTGACTGGATTAAAACATTTAATGCAGCTAACAACTACTACATTGGCAAGATCGATAATAAGCAAGAAAATAGTATAGGCATTTACCAACGAAAGACAATCGATGGTCCTCGGGTAGCAATCGGAGGCAGATCACTGACAAGCTATGATGTCAAATCAATCAGCGTCTTAATTCACTGGAACAAGAATGCGAATGAGACTGAGAAGCGTGCTCAGTACCTCTACAATCGTCTATTTGAGGCTGAATCGGTTGTTATCGGTGGAACACCTATTAAGATGATTGCCTTATTACAGAACGAGCCTGTGGACGTAGGAACAGATGATAATAACGTGTATGAGCGTGTTATCGAGCTTGATTTATATTACGAAAGAGAGGGCAACTAATGGCTCAGAAAACTGGGGTATTCCCCGTATATGAAAACCAGTTCCAAGTAAATAAAGGAACTGCAGGAGTTGAATCACTTGTTGATATTGCAGACATGGAATCATTCTCAGTATCATTTGACAATGGTGTTGAAGAATGGAAACCATTTGACCAAAAAGGTTGGACACGTCGTTTGATGACTGCGAAGTCAGTTACAATTTCTGTTTCTGGTAAACGAAACGTAGGTGATGCCGGTAACGACTACATCGCAGGTCTTGCGTTTAAAAATGGTCGCGATTCTGAAGCGGACTTCCAATGGACTTTCCCAGATGGAACTAAAATCAAATTTAAAGACGCGGTTATCAATCTTAAGGACTTTATTTCAGGGGATTCAACTGGTGTTGCACCATTGTCATTTGATGTCATGTCAAATGGTAAACCGGAAGTGGTGCCAGCAGGTTAATTTAGAGGGTTTCGACCCTCTTTTTATTTTAAGGAGGAAATATGGTTGAAGCTGAAGAAACCAACGCAACAGCAACCATAGCTTTTATTGATATCGATACAGGTATCGAATATAAGGCTGGAGATACCGTTGATTTAAGCGGTAAATCCAAAGAGCGAATCGAAGCTATGGCAAGCAAAGAAAATCGAACTGGTCAAGTACTGATCAACATTTTATTTGAAGAAAAGGAAACTGAATAATGTCCAAAGTAATTGATATCACAGAAAAACTCAATTTTGAAGAAAATCCAAAATTGAAAATTAAAGATGCTGAAATTGAAGTTAATACAGATGCAACAACTGTACTGACTCTGATGCAGACTATCGGTGATGAAAAAGGCACTCCATCTGCCAAAAAAATGATGGAAATGTTTGAGCTAATCTTCCCTGAAAATAGTCGCAAAACACTTAATGAAATGCGCTTGAATTTTGCTGACTTAACTAAAGTTATTGAAGCAGCGATGACGTTGGTTATGGGAGAAGAAGAAATGGGAGAACAGTGAGCCATACTATGACCTATTTGAGGATTTCGATTTAATCGTCAGTTCTCTTAGGACACAGTATGGCTTATCTGTATACTCTAATGAATTTAAGAATATGAAGTGGAAAGAGTTCAAGGCTCTCTTAGCTGGTTTGTCCGGAGAAACACCGCTTGGTCGAATCGTCCAAATTCGAAGCGAAGATGACCCTAAAATGCTAGAAGTATTTTCAGAAGGTCAGCACCGTATTCGAAACGAATGGAGATTGAGACTTGCCAAGGAGAAAACTGAACAAGATCTGACTCAAGTTCTTGAAGAATTAAAACAAGCCTTTGTTGAGATGGCTAAGTAGGAGGTGATAGCTATTGGCACAGACAGTTGGTCAAATTGGTCTTGACCTTGTCGTCAACGACAAACAATTTAAAGGCCAGATGAGTGGCTTGCAAGGGATGGCAACGAAAGCTGCCAAGATGCTTGCAGGAGCATTTGCAATCAAGAAACTTGTTGATTTCGGAGCTCAAGCTATCAAGCTCGGCTCAGATCTCAACGAAGTACAAAACGTTGTTGACGTTGCTTTCCCACGCATGAGCAAGCAAGTCGATGACTTTGCAAAACAAGCTATGTATACCTCTGGGTTATCAGAGACCATGGCAAAACGATACACCGGCACATTCGGTGCGATGACGAAAGCTTTTGGTTTCAGCGAACAAAAAGCTTACGAGATGTCGACAGCTTTAACTAGTTTAGCGGGCGATGTGGCATCTTTTTATAATATTAGTCAAGATGAAGCCTACACAAAGCTGAAATCAGTCTTTACTGGTGAAACAGAGACGCTTAAAGATTTAGGTGTTGTTATGACTCAATCGGCACTTGATGCGTATGCAATGGCTAACGGCTTTGGAAAGACGACACAAGAAATGTCTGAGGCTGAAAAAGTTGCTTTGCGGTTCGCATTTGTAACAGATAAGCTGTCACTAGCTAGTGGCGACTTCGCTAGGACATCTGACAGTTGGGCTAACCAAGTTAGAATTATGAAGCTACAGTTCGAAAGCTTTATGGCAAGCGTCGGAGCTGGCTTGATTAACATTTTTACCCCAGTCATCAAAGTGATTAACTTTTTGCTCAGCAAATTGCTGACAGTAGGTAATGCTTTTAAAGCATTGACTGAACTATTTACTGGCAAGAAGTCTATGAAAGGCTCGGGTATCCAAGAAACAGCTGATGCAGTTGGTAATTTAGGAGAGGCTTCTGATGGTGCAGCAGGAGGAGCTGGCAATTTAGGAAAAGCCGCTAAAGGAGCCGGCAAGGCTGCGGATGGAGCTGGTAAAGCAGCTAAGAAAGCTGCCCAAGAAATGAAATCTCTCATGGGATTTGACCAAATCAATAAACTATCTGACTCATCCGATAGCGGAGATGGTGGTGGAGATTCCGGTGGCGGTCCTGGTGGTTCAGGCGGCGGAGGTGGTGGAACACCTAAAGGCGCTGAAGTCGACATGGGAAAAATTGCTGAAGGTGGGAATCAATTAGACGGTCTGTTTGATGGATTATTTAAACGATTGCTTGAACTCGTCAAATTGTTCCAGGACGGTTTCAATGCTTCATTTAGATTTGATGGTGTTGAACGCCTTCAGAGTGCTTTGAAACGAATCGGTGAATTACTACAAGAGATTTTTACAGATCCAAAAGTTGTTGCTTCTTTTCAAACTATGCTTGATAAGATAGCTTATGCTCTAGGGCAATTTGTTGGCTCGATAGGGACTGTTGCTCTCGGGATAGGAGTCTTTATAGCCGAAAGTATAGCTAATGGCTTACAGCGCCAAAAAGAGCGTATTAAGAGCGCTCTTGTATCTCTATTTACTAACATAGGAAACGTAGCTGAGGTTGCTGGTAATATCGTTCAAGCTTTCTCAAATGGTTTTTACGATGTCATCACATCTTCTGGCGCTGTTAGAATTGGCAGTGCGATTGTATCTGCGATTTTAAGTGCTGGTAGCACAGTAATCGAATTAGGCAGTAAGATAGCAGGAGATTTTGCTAAAGGAATTGAAAAAGCAATAGTCCCGAATGTTCCACAGTTAGTACAAGCCTGGACAGGATTATTAGATGGCATTGCTCCTGTTTTTGAAAGTTTAGAATCACTGGTAAATGATGTTGGTGATGCGTTGAAACGCGTGTACGATGACAAAGCAAAACCATTTATTGACTCTTTGACAAGTGGTTTTGGTCAGTTGATGAAAAGCTTTTTGGATGGGTGGAATACTTACCTCAATCCAGTTCTATCAAAATTGGGCAAAATGTTTTCGGAAGTTTATGACGCTCATGTAAAACCAGCTATCGATAATCTCTCTATGCTTTTAGGTAGTTTTTTTGATTTTTTCAAAGCAGCTTGGGAAGACTTTGTTTTGAATGTAGATGTCACAAAATTTATGGAGATTCTTAGCGGATTAGCAGAAGTTATCGGTACAGCATTGATCAATGCTATTGCAGCACTCTCTGATATCATCGGTGGTCTTGCTCAAGCTCTATCTGGTTTGATTGATTTTGTAACGGGTGTTTTTACAGGGGATTGGGATAAAGCTTGGAACGGAATTAAAAATCTATTTTCCGGTATCATCCAATCTCTCTTAGCCGCACTTGGAATTGATATCGATTCGATGATTGCAGAGTTCACACGTTGGTGGGAATCTGTTAAGACCATTTTTGCACCTGTTGTTCAATGGTTCAAGGACAAGTTTAAACAAGCCTGGGATGCCATTGTTGCTATCTTTACCGGTATTGGTTCTTGGTTTTCTCAACGATACAATGAGTTAAAAAGCAATCTTGCTTCTATTCCTGATTGGTTCAAAGACAAATTCCGCAGCGCGTGGGCAGGTTTAACAGGTATCTTCAATCCTATTGCAAGTTGGTTTGCAGGGAAGTGGAGTAATATTCAATCTGCTCTTGCTAGCATACCAGGGTGGTTTTCTTCAAAATTCCGCGAAGCATATAACAATGTCAAGAATGCATTTTCGGGCATTATCGGGTTCTTTAGCGGACTTTGGGGGCAAATACGCTCAACGTTTACTCACGTTGGAACCATGGTTGGAAGTGCCATTGGCGGTGCTGTACGTAGCGTTATTAACGGGGTGCTTGGCACGGTAGAAAGCACAATCAATAGTGGTATCAGCTTACTCAATGGCGCTATTAGCGTGATTAATAAATTACCTGGTGTAAATATCGGTGGATTTAGTTACATTGGACTACCTCGACTTGCTCAAGGTGGCTTTGTTAAGGCCAATACACCACAAATTGCCATGATTGGTGACAACAAGCATTACGGTGAGATTGTTGCTCCGGAAAATAAAATGCTTGAAATGGCACGTCGTGCAGCGGAATTGTCAAATAATGGCGGTGGACCAGAAGTTCTAGCCTTACTGACACAGTTGTTACAAGCGGTTCGTGCTCTTGATTTGACAATTGATGGTGATAAAATCACCAAGAAGATTGTAGATAAAATCAATGAAATTGCAATTAAAACAGGGGAATCCCCCCTCATGATTTAGGAGGTATGCATGAGTGAAATATCAGTAGGTGGAGTAGCTCTTGCTTCTCCAGTTGAAATCAGCATCAATAATGAGATTATCTGGTCATCTTCTACGGGTCGTAGTGCTAGTGGATTGATGACGGGTGACGTCATTGCGGAAAAACGTACATTCTCCATCAAATGGGGAATTATCACAGAAGCAGAAAGAAATCTTATCAAGTCTAAATTGGTAGCCGGATTTTTTACTGCAAACATTTTAGGACAGTCTATCACTGGTTATCGCGGAACTATCACAGAGACAGTAATGGGGCGTCTGAGTGACGGTGTGACCTATTACAACGGCTTATCTGTATCTATTATCGAGCAGTAGGAGGGATCATGTTAGAAGTAACATCAGATTATATCAAAGCAATAGAGAACCATCTGCGCGTGTTTGAGGCTAACTTTGACTTAAATGGTAAGAGATACACAAAAACCAAAATTGCATCAGCTACTTACGACAGTTCCATCGGTAATAGTAATGATTTTACAATTGGTGGTGGGTACATCAATAGTCTAGAAATTGAAATTAAAGAGATTATTGAAGGTCTGCAAGAAATGATGCCGGCAACAATGTCGGTAGCAATTGCGGGTAAAACCGTCCCACTTGGCAAGTTTTTTGTTACCGAGGTCAAGCTAGATCGTAATGATAAAAAGACCAAAATTAAGCTACAGGACGAGTTTGTTAGATTGTCTGGTGCTTATGATAGTCAGCTTACTTATCCAGCTTATACAAGGGATATTTTATTAGAAATCGTGAGATTGACAGGTATCACGACAGATACTAATATCCAATTAGTAAATGATCAAGTTGCGAAGAAACTAGAAAAAACAAGTTATCGTGAGGCGTTAGTTTATTTAGCGCAATTATCAGGAAGCTTCGTCAGATTTAATCGTAATGGGAAGCTTGATTTTATCAAGCTAAAGACAACATCAAGACATATCACAAAAGATATGTATAAGCCAGGTGGATTAGAACGTGACGAGATACCTTACAGGTTGAAAGGTATTGAGTGTAAGTCTGCTGATAAGGTTGTGTATAAATCAGGATTGTCCACAGGTAATATCATGAAGTTAAAAAATCCATGGGTTACACAAGAAATTCTGGATCGTATCTTCAATGAATACCGTGATTTTAACTTTTATCCATATACATTGTCCTGGCGTGGTGATATGGCCATGGAATCCGGTGACTGGGTTACAGTACACTGGGATGAAAATATCTATTTTGATATTCCAATGCTGTCCTACAAACTTTCGTTTGATGGTGGTTTATCTGCCCATAGTAGTGGAAATGCTGCTGGAGTTGCACAAGGTACTTATAAATATAAGGGGTCCATGCAACGTCAAATAGAGTATTTGGACGAACTTATCACTAAACAAGGTAGTATGTACCTTGATACATCAAGCCCTACCAAACCAAAAAATGGAGATATATGGTTTAAACCTAATGGTGGCTATGTTGAAATGTGGGAACGTGTAGAAGGTTCATGGGTTAAAAAGGCAGACAGCGCTAATGTCGGAGAAATTGTCGATACGATAACCACGGATGAATTGCTAGCAAAAAAAGTCTCCGCAGCAATTGGTAATTACATTACGTTAAATGCCAAAAAAATAACTGCTGGAGATCTGGATTTAGCACGTTTGCGAATCATGAATGGTTTGCAAGAGATTGTTTCCGTACGTGACGGCAAAGTTGTGATGAACATTGATAAGCTCACAATAAACTCTAAAGACGTAGCAACGAAAGAAGATCTAAAAAAAATTGAATTGACTCCTGGACCTCAAGGGGAACGTGGGCAACAGGGGGTACCTGGTGTCCAAGGTTTGCAAGGCCCGAAAGGCGACCAAGGTATCCCAGGAAAAACTGGAGCTGACGGACGCACTCCATACTTGCATAGAGCTTGGGCTAATTCTGCTGACGGTCGTGATGGTTTTAGTACAACAGATAGCACAAATAAGCGCTATTTAGGTACTTACACTGATTTCACTGAGGCAGACAGTCAAGACCCTACAAGGTACAAGTGGACAGCTCTCTTTGATAATGTGAGTATCGGAGCTAAAAATTATATCAGAAACGCCTCATTTCTATCTGGAGAAAGAAAGTGGACTAAGGCATCTGTCAATGGATTGGCTTATAACTTTACTCACTCTGTATCTAATAAAGGCAGGTCAGGCTTGCATATGTTTAGCGAGAATGACACGACCATCCCTCGCTGGAAAGGGATATATCAAAAGGTTTCATTGCCTCAACCGGCAGACACTCCAGTCACTGTTTCGGCTTTGTTTGCGAAAGATGGAGCGCCTCAAGAGGCTCATATTGGAATCCATTTTATAAAAGATGGAGTTATTGCCAGACAATCGTGGCTTGATATACCTGTTTCCCAAATCAGCGACAAATACCAACGTTTTTCTCTTTCAGCAAAGCACGATATACCTTTTGATGAAATCAGAGTCATGCTCTATGTTGGATATGACAAAATTGTCAATCTGTATGTTACAGATGTTCAGCTTGAAATTGGCAATGTAATGACTGATTTTAGATTATCAGACGAAGATGTGCAAGAGACTATCAACTCTAAAGCTGACCAATCACTGACTCAAGATCAATTAAATGCTCTAGCTGAAAAAGCTCAACTTCATGACATAGAGCTAAAAGCTAAAGCGACAATGGATCAGTTCAGTGATTTAGAAAAAGCCTATAATGCTTTTGTAAAATCAAATGCAGAAAGCCAAAAAAAATCTGAATCTGATTTAATCGAAGCAGGCAGGAGAATTGAGTTTTTATCAATAGAATTTGGTGGCTTGAAAGAGATGAAAAAGTTCATCGATACCTATATGAGTGCTTCAAATGAGGGGCTCATCATTGGAAAGAACGATGCTAGTTCATCAATCAAAGTCAGTCATGATCGCATATCAATGTTTTCAGCTGGTAAAGAGGTTATGTATATCAGTCAAGGTGTAATCAATATTGACAACGGTATTTTCACCTCGTCAATTCAAATTGGACGCTTTAGAACAGAGCAGTATTATCTTGACAAAGATGTGAATGTTGTTCGATATGTAGGAGGTTAAAAAGAGAAAAATGACTAAATTTATCAATTCTAGCGGCCCATTGCACTTGAACCTTTACATAGAACAAATTAGTCAGGACATCGCTAACAACTCCTCTAGAGTTAGTTGGAGAGCTACAGTTGACCGTGATGGAGGTTACCGAACTTGGAACGCAGAAAACGGAAGTGTTTTATCCGTATGGCTAAACGGGATCAGCATCTACAAAAGTAACCTCAGTTTCGATACTCAAGGACAAGAGACTACTCTTGCTTCTGGAGAAACTACTATCCCTCATGAAAGCGATGGGACAAAAACTTTCTCAGTATGGGCTTCATTTGATCCTAATAATGGAGTTCACGGAAATATTACTATCTCGACTAAGTACACGTTATCCAGCTTACCTCGTTCTAGTGCAGTTGCAGGGCTAGATGGTGATAGGAATTTAGGATCTCGTCATACTATACGAATCGACAGAAAAGCAAGTTCATTCACTCATCAGGTTTGGTATAGAGTTTTTGGAAGTGACTGGATTGACCTAGGGAAGAATCATACTACTAGCGTTTCATTTACTCCTTCACTTGACCTAGCTCGATACTTGCCTAAATCAAGTTCGGGGGTTATGGATATCTGTATTCGAACATATAATGGGTCTACCCGAATTGGAAGCGATGTGTACTCTAATGGCTGGCACTTTAAAATCCCAGACAGTGTAAAACCTACCTTCACAGGTCTTTCATTAACTGACATGAATACGGTCGCAAGACGGCTTTTGGGTGGAA
This sequence comes from Streptococcus oralis, assembly GCF_023611505.1. Taxonomy (NCBI): domain Bacteria; kingdom Bacillati; phylum Bacillota; class Bacilli; order Lactobacillales; family Streptococcaceae; genus Streptococcus; species Streptococcus oralis. The sequence continues at coordinate 56,689 of NZ_CP097843.1, forward strand.
ATGACTTTTTACAAATCATTTCAGATATCCAAGTAAACTTCAACAATGCGTCTGGCGCATATGGTTCTACCATAACTGGATATCGAGCTGAAATTGTTAATAGAAAAATGGTCGTAACTAAAAACGGTGGTAGTTTTGGTATCATGAACTTTAGCGGCTTGGCGACCATTCGAGCTTATGTTGTCGATAGTCGGGGCAAACAATCAGATACTAAAGATATTACTATCAACGTGATTGAGTATTATGCTCCCTCCTTTAGCTTCTCCGCACTTAGAACTAGAGGTAATCCAAATACATTGCAAGTGTTAAGAAATGCCCGAATTGCCCCTATAATGCAGTCAGGAAAGCAAAGGAATGTAATGTCCTTAACTTTCAAAGTTGCTCAGATAGGTAATGAGAATTTCACGGATGATAATGGGAGTGCATCTGGTAATTTTACAAGTGTTCATACATTGACTAATTCAGCTGCTAACATGGCGGGGAATTATCCATCGAATAAATCCTTTGTGATTATTGGTAAGCTTGAGGACAAGTTTACAAACGTTGAATTTTCTACAACAGTAGCAACTGAAAGCGTAGTAATGTCCTATGATAAGAACGGACGTGTAGGCATCGGTAAGGTTGCAGAATTTGGGAAACCAGGCTCATTAGATGTTCTAGGCGATATCTACTCGAATAACAAGCCAATTCAGCAGTATCAGCTGACCTCTAACAATGGAGGTCTAGGTAGAGGTAGTGCTCAATGGGATGATGTTTGGAACAAGCAAGCTACAGAATTTGGTTGGAGGTCTGGCAAATACGATGACAACCCAACAGGAAAAAACGGTGAGTGGGGTCTGTATCAAAATTTTTGGCTTGATAGCTGGAAAGGCGTCCAATTTTTCACCTCAATAGGGACAGGTCGTGTATTTGTTAGAACCTATAACAATGCCAATAAATGGTCTCCAACGCAATGGAAAGAGATTGCTACCAAAGATGACATTCAGAGCCCACCTTGGCAAAATGCCGTTTTACAAAATGGATGGAACCATCATCCTGAGTATGAAAAAGTGCAGTTTTCAAAAACGTTCGACGGGATTGTGTATTTAAAAGGGACGTGTAAAGGCGGAAAGACTACCCGTGAGTCAATTATCTTTACTTTGCCTGAAAATTTCAGACCATCCACAACGCTATTCAAAACCGCTTTAAACAATGACTATGGCCCTGCCGTTGTCGGGATTTATCCAGGAGGTAACGTAGTCGTCAAGGGGAACGTTGACGCTACATGGCTCAACTTTGACAACGTATCATTCAAAATTTAAGGAGGAAATATGAAACTAGAATATGGCTCAAAATCACAGGAATTTGATGCAAGTGGAACAGCATCAGCTACCAAGGTCACACTTGTCAACTCAAATGGTGCTATCGTACCTATCTTGTTACCTGCTGATAAAATCAGCCTATCAAATAGCGAACTTTTTGAGTTAGCTATTGAGGCTCTTTATCAAGAGAATTTTCCAAATCGTGCTGAAAATGAGAAATTCAGCCAGGTGGATGCGCAGCTCAAGCAAAATAAGGAAATGGCAACTAAGGTAGAGCAAGCGGCCGTGGAAAACAAGGAGAACCTTGACACGGTTTCAGCTATCACTGAGGTTCTCATCGCCCTAGCCATCTCTCAAAATGGGGGTATGCCTACTTATGCTTACAACAAAGTGGCTGAGTTCATCAAACCGCTTGTTAAAAGTACACGGTATGGAAACGGCGATATCGTCGCTATGCCATATCCGTTTGACACCAATCCGAAATGGCCAAAAGGAACCAAGACTATTTTCAAGTTCCAAATGCAAGCCACAGAAGGCTACACTTGGAAAGAACAGGCTCTTGCTGAGATGCTTCAGCAAGGTGTGCTGACCGTAGTCATGCCACGTATTGAGTAAAAGGAGGTTATATGCCAATTGAAGAAGCTGAAAAAATCGCTCAAAGTCAGGTAGCTTGGGCGATTTTGTTTATCTTACTTTTCTTTATTATCATTCGATATCTTATCAAGACCTCGGACAAGCGAGAGAAGAAGATTATGGATTTGCACGAGCAATCAAAGGCCGACTCTAACAGACGAGAAGAGCGTTTGATGACTCACCTGGAAAAAACTACTACAGAATTAACCACAATCACTCACGCGGTCGGAGATATTCAAAAAGAAATGGTCCGCATGAACGACCGCATGGAAGAAATCGAAAAAGGAGAATAACACATGCAACAAATTACTGAAATCATTATCGTTTCAGCTACTGGAATCTTGACTGTTTTGGCTGGTATCGCGGTCAAATCGATTAAGGATTTTTTGATTAAAAAAGGCGGTGAAAAGACCATCAAGATTGTCGAAATCCTTGCTAAGAACGCGGTCAACGCTGTGGAGCAAGTAGCTCAAGAGACAGGCTTCAAGGGCGAGGAAAAGCTGGAACAAGCCCGTACGAAAATCCGTGCTGAACTCAATAAGTACAATATCAGCATGACTGATAAGGACTTGGATACATTCGTTGAGTCAGCAGTCAAACAGATGAATGATGCGTGGAAAGGGGAATAATAATGGATATTGATACAAGTAGACTAAGAACTGACTTACCACAGGTGGGGGAGCAACCATACAGACAAATTCATGCACACTCAACAGGAAATCCAAATTCAACTGCCCAAAACGAAGCGGACTATCATATGCGTCGTCCTGTTGATTCTGGCTTCTTCTCTCACGTTGTCGGCAACGGCCGTGTGATGCAGACCTGGTACACAGACATGGGAGCTTATGATGTAGGTGGAGGCTGGAACGTTGAAGGCTATGGACAAGTAGAATTGATTGAGAGCCATGCTACTAAGGAAGAGTTCATGCGCGATTATAAGCTATATGTTGAACTACTGCGAAACCTTGCTGATGAAGCAGGAATTCCGAAAACGTTGGATTCTGATAGTTTGGCTGGAATTAAGACGCACCAATACTGTACGTATAACCAGCCACGAAACTACTCTGACCACGTGGATCCGTATCCTTATCTTGCAAAATGGGGCATCAGCCGTGAGCAGTTTAAAAAGGATATCGAAGGTGGCTTATCTGAAGCTGGCTGGAAACGCAATGAAACCGGCTGGTGGTGGGAGGAGTCAGATGGCTCGTATCCGACAAAACGCTGGAAGAAAATCAACAATGAGTGGTTCTACTTCGATGAACGTGGATACTGCCTAATCAACCGTTGGTTCAATGATGGCAAAGATTGGTTCTATCTTGACAAACGTGGCGCAATGGTCACAGGCTGGATGTTCCTCAACCATCGATGGTATTTCTTCAAATCAGACGGTCGCATGGCCACTGGTTGGGTGAAATACCGTGAAACCTGGTATTTTATGGAAGAAAAAGATGGCTACATGCTCTCTAAACAATTCATTAAGTCAGGCGATGGCTGGTACTATTTGAAAGCCAACGGTGAACTTCACACAGACCCAGCATTCAAAACAGAACCAGACGGGCTTATCACTATCGTCGATAAACCAAAAGAAGAAAAATAAAAACAGAAAGAATTTCAAAATAGATTACACTAGCCCGCAGGCTCAGGCTTGCGGGCTTTTTTTGTTTTATAAGGGGCAAAAAAGGGGCAAAAATGTCGTAAATCTCTGTAAAACGATGTAAAAAGTCAACTTTGCTCTCGCTTTAAAGCTCTAAATTTCAACGTATTGTGAAACAGTGTAAATTATCGTATCACCTATAACTGTTGTGTGCTCTTTTTTCGTGCTTTTTCCGAATAAATAAGATAGAATAATCTAGAATAAATGATAATAGAAAAGAGAAAAATATGAAAATTCGTGGTTTTGAATTGGTTTCGAGTTTTACAGATGAAAGTTTGCTACCTAAGCGTGAGACGGCTCATGCAGCTGGTTACGACTTAAAGGTTGCTGTGCGTACGGTTATTGCGCCAGGAGAGATTGTCTTGGTTCCGACAGGTGTTAAGGCCTATATGCAGCCGACAGAAGTGCTCTATCTCTATGACCGTTCATCAAACCCTCGCAAGAAGGGTTTGGTTTTGATTAACTCAGTTGGGGTCATTGATGGGGATTATTATGGAAATCCTGGGAATGAAGGCCATATCTTTGCTCAGATGAAAAACATTACTGAACAGGAAGTCGTCCTCGAAGTTGGAGAACGTGTAGTCCAGGCTGTCTTTGCACCATTTTTGATTGCAGACGGAGATGAAGCGGATGGCGTGCGGACTGGTGGTTTTGGGTCAACTGGACACTAAGATGAAGATTATCTTTGTACGTCATGGGGAGCCAGATTACCGTGAGTTAGAGGAGTGTTCCTACACTGGCTTTGGATTAGATTTGGCTCCTTTGTCTGAGAAAGGAAGGCGACAAGCTCAGGAACTTTGCCAAAATCCTTTGCTTGGCTCAGCTGATATACTGGTGTCTTCTGCAGTGACGCGAGCATTAGAAACGGCTTCTTATCTTACTTGTGCTACGGGCCTTCCTTTAAGAGTAGAGCCTTTATTGCATGAATGGCAGGTTTACGAAAGTGGTATAGAGAATTTTGAAAAAGCACGTACTCTGTTTTTAGAAAACAAGGGGGAGTTGCTTCCTAATAGTCCTATTCAGTATGAGACAGCTGAAGAGATGAAGGTGCGTTTTTTGGAAACTATGATAAAGTACCGAGACTACCAGACAGTGCTAGTTGTCGCTCATCGAATGCTCATGCGCCAATTTGTACCAGACGAGAAGATTGATTTTTGCCAAGTGATTGAATGTGAGGTAGAAATTTAGAAAGAGGTTTATCATCGCAAAGAAAAAAGCGACATTTGTGTGTCAAAATTGTGAATATAATTCACCTAAGTATCTAGGGCGCTGTCCAAACTGTGGAGCTTGGTCTTCTTTTGTAGAAGAGATCGAGGTTATCGAGGTTAAGAATGCGCGTGTGTCCTTGACAGGTGAAAAAACCAAGCCTATGAAACTGGCTGAAGTGACTTCAATCATCGTCAATCGAACCAAGACGGAGATGGAGGAATTCAACCGTGTACTTGGAGGCGGAGTGGTACCAGGGAGTCTCGTCCTCATCGGTGGGGACCCAGGGATTGGGAAATCAACCCTTCTCCTACAAGTTTCTACCCAGTTGTCTCAAGTGGGGACCGTTCTCTATGTCAGTGGGGAGGAGTCTGCTCAGCAGATTAAGTTACGAGCAGAGCGCTTGGGGGATATTGATAGTGAGTTTTATCTCTATGCAGAGACCAATATGCAGAGTGTTCGAGCTGAGGTAGAGCGTATCCAACCTGACTTTCTCATCATCGACTCTATCCAGACTATTATGTCTCCTGAGATTTCTGGAGTGCAAGGGTCAGTTTCTCAAGTGCGAGAGGTGACAGCTGAGCTCATGCAGCTGGCCAAGACTAATAACATTGCTATCTTTATCGTAGGGCATGTGACCAAGGAAGGAACCTTGGCTGGTCCGCGTATGTTGGAGCATATGGTAGATACGGTGCTTTACTTTGAAGGGGAACGCCACCATACCTTCCGTATCTTGAGAGCAGTCAAAAACCGTTTTGGATCCACTAATGAGATTGGCATCTTTGAGATGCAGTCGGGCGGATTGGTTGAGGTACTCAATCCGAGTCAAGTTTTCCTAGAAGAGCGTTTGGATGGGGCTACTGGCTCGTCAATCGTTGTGACCATGGAAGGGACCCGTCCGATTTTGGCGGAGGTCCAGGCTTTGGTAACACCGACTATGTTTGGAAATGCTAAACGCACGACGACAGGACTTGATTTCAATCGTGCGAGTCTGATTATGGCTGTTTTGGAAAAACGAGCAGGGCTTCTCTTGCAAAATCAGGATGCCTATCTCAAATCTGCTGGCGGTGTCAAATTGGATGAACCTGCGATTGACTTGGCTGTTGCGGTTGCCATTGCTTCGAGCTACAAAGACAAGCCTACCAATCCTCAGGAATGTTTTGTAGGTGAACTGGGCTTGACGGGAGAGATTCGACGCGTGAATCGTATCGAACAACGCATAAATGAAGCGTCAAAACTAGGCTTTACTAAGATTTATGTACCTAAGAATTCCTTGACAGGAATTACTCCACCCAAGGAAATTGAAGTCATTGGTGTGACGACGATTCAGGAAGTTTTGAAAAAGGTCTTTGCATAATCCGTGACAAATCCTCTTAAAAATGATAAGATAGGAGAAATATTTGATTATCAAATTTTTGAGGAGGGAATCGTGTCGTATTTTGAACAGTTTATGCAAGCCAATCAGGCTTATGTTGCCCTACATGGGCAGTTAAATCTGCCACTTAAACCCAAAACCAGAGTAGCTATTGTGACCTGTATGGACTCACGTCTGCACGTTGCGCAAGCTCTAGGTTTGGCCCTTGGGGATGCCCATATCCTACGGAATGCGGGTGGTCGAGTAACTGAGGACATGATTCGTTCACTGGTGATTTCCCAGCAACAAATGGGGACTAGAGAGATTGTGGTGCTTCACCATACAGACTGTGGAGCTCAAACCTTTCAAAATGAAAGTTTTCATGAACATTTGAAACACGAGCTCGGAGTTGATGTGTCTGATCAAGATTTTTTACCATTCCAGGATGTTGAAGAGAGTGTGAGAGAGGATATGCAATTGCTTCGAGAATCTCCACTGATTCCTGATGATGTGGTTATTTCAGGTGCTGTCTATGATGTGGATACAGGAAGTATGAGAGAAGTATACTAACTTTGTCTCGAAAAAATTTCATCCTAGCATAAAATCGATTGTTAAAATGTAGTGATTTTAATTTTAATACAGCTAATATAAAATAGTAAAAACAAGGGTATAAATGTTTGCCCTTGTTTTATTTTTGATTGAAAAATAAAGGAAAAAGCGCTACAATGGTAGATGGAAAATGTTGTGTAAAAAACAAGTGATACATAAATACCGGAGGAAATCATGTCTTTTTCTGATTTAAAGCTGTTTGCCCTTTCTTCTAATAGAGAATTGGCAGAGCGTGTGGCGCAAGAAATTGGGATAGAGTTGGGGAAATCGACTGTTCGCCAATTTTCAGATGGGGAGATTCAGGTCAACATCGAAGAATCAATCCGTGGAAAACACGTCTTTATCCTACAATCAACGAGTTCACCTGTAAATGATAATTTACTTGAAATTTTGATTATGGTGGACGCATTGAAGCGTGCTAGTGCAGAATCTGTCAACGTTGTCATGCCTTACTATGGCTATGCACGTCAGGATAGAAAAGCGCGCGCACGTGAGCCAATCACTGCAAAACTCGTTGCAAACATGCTAGAAGTTGCTGGGGTAGATCGTTTGTTGACGATTGATTTGCACGCTGCGCAAATTCAGGGATTCTTTGATATTCCTGTAGATCACTTGATGGGTGCTCCATTGATTGCGGACTATTTTGAACGTCGTGGCATGGTTGGCTCTGACTACGTGGTTGTCAGCCCAGACCATGGTGGGGTAACTCGTGCTCGTAAATTGGCAGAGTTTTTGAAAACTCCGATTGCAATTATTGACAAACGCCGTAGTGTAGACAAGATGAATACCAGCGAGGTGATGAACATCATCGGTAAGGTCGAAGGCAAGACTTGTATCTTGATTGACGATATGATTGATACAGCTGGAACAATCTGCCATGCAGCAGATGCACTTGCTGAAGCAGGTGCTGTTGAAGTTTACGCAAGCTGTACGCACCCAGTTCTTTCTGGACCAGCTATGGACAATATCCAAAAATCAGCTATTAAAAAATTGGTTGTTTTGGATACTATCTACCTACCAGAAGAGCGTTTGATTGATAAGATTGAACAAATTTCGATTGCTCATCTTCTGGGCGATGCTATTATTCGTATCCACGAAAAACGTCCTCTTTCTCCATTATTTAGTATCGAGAAAAAAATCTAAACTTTCACTTGAATAAACGAATTTCCTGGCAAGCTTTTTCTCTTGCTAGGAATTTTTTTGTAGTCAAAATCTGCAAGCCTTTTCAAAATATGCTATACTGAGAAAAAAGGAGGATTTCTATGAGCCAAGAATTTATCAATCCAAGTGATGGTGTGGTACGTCAGTATCTTGCAACCAGTAAAACGTTAGCAGTAGTAGGCTTGTCCGATCGTGAAGAAACAACTAGCAATCGAGTGACCAAGGAAATGCAGGCTCGGGGCTATAAAATCATTCCAGTCAATCCCAAGGCTGCAGGTGGGGAAATCCTGGGAGAAAAGGCTTATACGAGTCTAGCTGAGATTCCTTTTCCTGTGGATATTGTCAATGTATACCGACGGAGCGAGTTTTTGCCAGATGTGGCGCGTGATTTTCTCAAGGCTGATGCCAAGATTTTTTGGGCGCAATTAGGACTTGAAAATCTAGAAGCGGAAGAAATCTTGCGTGCTGGAGGATGCGATGACATCGTGATGAATCGCTGTATCAAGAGAGAACATACTCGCTTAATTCTTGAGCAATAAAAAGGTAGCCATGGGCTACCTTTTGTATTATAAAGTACCAATCAATGCTTGCATACCAAGACTGGTGAGGATGATGGCAATCCAGCAAAGAGCTCCGAGGACAATAGATTTACCACTGGATCTAACCATGGCAATTAGATTGGTTTTGAGACCGATAGCACTCATGGCCATGATGATAAAGAATTTAGAGAGTTGTTTGAGAGGGGTAAAGAAACTACTGGACACACCAAGAGAGGTAAGTAGAGTCGTTAAGATAGAGGCCAGGATAAAATAAAGGATAAAAAGTGGGAAAACTTTTTTCAGTTGTACGCCTTGTTTATTTTCTTGTTGGCGACTTTGCCAGTAGGAGAGAAAGAGAGTGATGGGAATGATCGCTAAGGTGCGTGTGAGTTTAACAATGGTTGCAGACTCGAGGGTATTGGTCTGATAAAGACTGTCCCAGGCACTAGCTGTGGCCGTTACAGAAGAAGTATCATTGACCGCAGTTCCTGCAAAGAGGGCAAAGCCGTCATTAGATAGGTGAAGCCAGGTTCCTAGAGTTGGAAAGATGAGCGCAGCCAAGATATTGAAGAAAAAGATAACGGAAATGGCTTGGGCAACCTCCTTTTCTTTGGCATGGATAACGGGTGCTGTCGCAGCAATGGCAGAGCCACCACAGATAGAAGAACCCACACCAATCAAGGTAGCCAGTTTTGTGTCTAGTGCAAAGAAACGCTGGAAGAGGTAGGCGACGATTAAGGAAATCGAAATGGTGGAAAGGATGACAGGGAGTGAGGTTTGTCCGACTGCAAAGACTTGCGAGATATTGAGACCAAAACCAAGCAAGATGACGGCATACTGGAGTAATTTTTTGGAACTAAAGGTCAAACCTGCATCTAGTTGTTTGTAGGGCGAGAGCCAGGGGTGTAGGAGCATTCCTATAAAGATTGCAAAAACGGGTGCACCCACGACGGGGAAAAGTCCTCCTAGAAACCAAGAAATGATAGAAATGAGAAGGCAGGCCAAGATGCCTGCTCCATTTTTTGATAGAAATGACATAAAAACCTCCAATCATAATCTGTTACCATTATAGACCTGTAAACGGGAAAAGTAAAATAGAAAGTGGAAAGCTATTCTATAATGTATTTTTGCGGTCGGGGGGCTTTTGTAGTATAATAGAGATACGTTTTGAGAGTAGGAGGTATCTATGGACTTAACTAAGCGCTTTAATAAACAATTAGATAAGATTCAAGTTTCGTTGATTCGCCAGTTTGACCAGGCTATTTCGGAGATTCCTGGGGTCCTGCGTTTGACCTTGGGGGAACCTGATTTTACAACGCCAGATCATGTTAAGGAAGCGGCTAAGCGGGCCATCGACCAGAACCAATCCTACTATACAGGGATGAGTGGTCTGTTAACATTACGTCAGGCAGCCAGTGATTTTGTAAAAGAAAAATACCAGCTAGATTACAATCCTGAAAATGAAATCTTGGTTACAATTGGGGCGACAGAGGCTTTATCGGCTACTTTGACAGCTATTTTGGAAGAGGGAGATAAGGTGCTCTTGCCAGCTCCTGCCTATCCAGGTTATGAGCCAATTGTCAATCTAGTTGGGGCAGAGGTTGTCGAGATTGATACGACTGAAAATGGTTTTGTCTTGACTCCTGAGATGTTGGAAAAGGCCATTTTGGAGCAAGGCGACAAGCTCAAGGCTGTCATTCTCAACTATCCGGCTAATCCGACAGGAATTACCTATAGTCGGGAGCAGTTGGAAGCCTTGGCAGACGTTTTACGCAAGTATGAGATTTTTGTTGTCTGTGATGAGGTTTACTCAGAATTAACCTATACAGGCGAAGCCCATGTATCTTTGGGAACTATGCTGAGAGACCAGGCTATTATTATCAATGGTTTATCTAAGTCTCATGCTATGACAGGTTGGCGTTTAGGCTTTATCTTTGCTCCTGTGGCCTTTACAGCTCAGTTAATCAAGAGTCACCAGTACTTGGTAACTGCCGCAAACACTATGGCTCAACATGCTGCGGTGGAGGCTTTGACCGCTGGTAAAAACGACGCGGAGCCTATGAAGAAGGAGTACATCCAGCGTCGAGATTATATCATCGAGAAGATGACTGCTCTTGGTTTTGAGATTATCAAACCAGACGGAGCCTTCTATATCTTTGCTAAGATTCCAGCAGGTTACAATCAAGACTCCTTTGCTTTTCTGAAGGATTTTGCTCAGAAGAAGGCTGTTGCCTTTATTCCGGGTGCTGCTTTTGGTCAGTATGGAGAAGGCTATGTGCGTCTGTCTTATGCAGCCAGCATGGAAACGATCAGAGAGGCTATGAAACGACTTGAGGAGTACATGAGAGAAGCATGATTCAGTCTATCACGAGTCAAGGCTTGGTGCTCTACAATCGTAACTTTCGTGAGGATGACAAGTTAGTCAAGATTTTTACCGAGCAAGCGGGCAAGCGCATGTTTTTCGTCAAACACGCTGGTCAGTCCAAACTGGCCCCTGTTATTCAGCCCTTGGTATTGGCTCGGTTTCTCTTGCGAATCAATGATGATGGACTCAGCTATATCGAAGACTACCATGAGGTGATGACCTTTCCCAAGATTAATAGTGATCTCTTTGTTATGGCTTATGCGACCTATGTGGCTGCCCTTGCAGATGCTAGTTTGCAGGATAATCAGCAGGATGCTCCCCTGTTTGCTTTTTTGCAAAAGACTTTGGAGTTGATGGAAGCAGGATTGGATTATCAGGTTTTGACCAATATTTTTGAAATTCAAATCTTGACCCGATTTGGAATTGGGCTCAATTTTAATGAGTGTGTCTTTTGCCATCGGGTCGGTCAGGCTTTTGACTTTTCTTTTAAATATGGAGCCTGCCTCTGCCCAGAGCATTATCATGAAGATGAGAGACGTTGTCATCTGAATCCCAATATCCCTTATCTGCTCAATCAATTTCAAGCTATTGATTTTGAGACCTTGGAGACTATTTCGCTCAAGCCTGAAATCAAGCAAGACTTGCGCAAGTTTATAGACCAAATCTACGAAGAGTATGTTGGAATTCACCTAAAATCAAAGAAATTTATTGATTCCCTAGCCGACTGGGGACAATTACTAAAAGAGGAAGACAAATGAAAAAAATCGCAGTAGATGCTATGGGGGGCGATTACGCACCTCAAGCTATCGTTGAGGGTGTCAATCAAGCCCTTGCTGACTTTTCAGATATTGAGATTCAACTCTATGGAGACGAAAGCAAAATCAAGCAATATCTAACAGCGACAGAACGCGTCAGCATTATTCATACGGATGAGAAGATTGATTTTGATGATGAGCCTACAAAAGCTATTCGTAAGAAGAAAAATGCCAGTATGGTATTAGCGGCTAAGGCAGTCAAAGAAGGAGAGGCAGACGCTGTCCTCTCGGCTGGGAATACAGGTGCCTTGTTGGCTGCAGGATTCTTCATTGTGGGTCGTATCAGGAATATCGATCGTCCTGGGCTCATGTCGACCTTACCGACCATTGATGGCAAAGGCTTTGACATGCTAGACCTTGGAGCCAATGCAGAAAATACAGCTCATCATCTGCACCAATACGCTGTTTTGGGTTCCTTTTATGCGAAAAATGTTCGTAGAATTTCGAGACCACGTGTTGGTTTGCTCAATAATGGAACAGAAAGTAGCAAGGGTGATCCCCTTCGTAAGGAAACCTACGCCTTGCTAGCAGCGGATGAAAGCTTGAATTTTGTCGGAAACGTGGAAGCGCGTGATTTGATGAATGGCGTTGCGGATGTTGTTGTGGCAGATGGTTTCACGGGAAACGCTGTGCTCAAATCTATTGAAGGGACAGCCATGGGTATCATGGGCTTGCTTAAGACAGCTATCACAGGTGGTGGTCTTCGAGCGAAACTAGGTGCTCTTCTTCTCAAGGATAGCCTTAGAGGTTTGAAAAAGCAACTCAATTATTCAGATGTTGGTGGAGCAGTCTTGTTTGGTGTTAAGGCACCGGTTGTCAAGACTCATGGCTCAAGTGATGCCAAGGCTGTGTATAGTACGATTCGCCAGATTCGTACTATGCTAGAAACAGACGTAGTTGCCCAGACTGCGCGTGAATTTTCAGGAGAATAACAAATGACAGAAAAAGAAATTTTTGACCGTATTGTAACCATTATCCAAGAGCGACAGGGAGAGGACTTTGTCGTGACAGAATCTTTGAGTTTGAAAGACGATCTCGATGCGGACTCAGTTGACTTGATGGAGTTCGTCTTGACACTAGAAGATGAATTCGGAATTGAAATCAGTGATGAGGAAATTGACCAACTGCAAAGTGTAGGAGATGTGGTAGCAGTTGTCAAAAGTAAAGAATAGCAAAAAGCAACATGATTTGCATGTTGCTTTTTTGTTTGTAGAAAAAAGAAAAATTTTTAGTAGAAATTGCGAATAAAGAGATGAGAAAGAAAAAGGAGGAACGTTTATGTATGTTACCGGTTTTTATCCGTGGTTCATTAAGTGGTTTTTAAAATAAAAATGAATGAGTTGCTCATTTTCGAATTGTTTTTCGAATAGATAGGTAAGGAAAAAGGGAAGGAGACTACGCGATGTATTTACCAATCTTATTGCCATGGTTTATCAAATGGTATTTGAAATAAATGAAATTTACCTGTTCATTTTAAATCACTTTTCGAATAGATAAGTGAGAAGAACAGGAGGGAGAGAAAAAATGATTTCAGTTATTTTTCCAATCTGGTTTTTAAAATGGTTTAAAGCCTAGAGACCATAAACTAAAAAAATAAAAATAAAGGAGAAAAAAGATGACAAACTTTGACAAAATGGAACAGAACTTTGCAGCTCTTACAGAAGAAGAGTTGACGGATGTGAATGGGGGATTGATTATTACAGCAGCTGGAATTATTTTAGCAGGAAAAGTAGCAGGTGCTGTGGTTACAATTGGAGGAGCTCTTTATGGAGCAGGATATGCTATTGGAAAAGCATTGCGACCTTAATATGATTAGAAAGGAGGCTTAACAATGAAACAATTTCAAGAATTATCTTTTCAAGAACTTGAAGAGGTTCAAGGCGGTGTTATTACATTAACGATAGGTACGGTAGTGCTTGTAGGCTGGAAAGCAGTAGCAGCTTATGGAGCAGCGGCTACTGTAGCAGGAGGTACACTTGGATTGGGAGTCTATAATGGATACAGAGGGCGTTAGACTATGAACAATCGGAACCTTAATCTCAATACACTCTTACCCAAATTAGCTACTATAGTTCCTTTCTTGGCTATAGCTCTCAATCTTGTACTTCATGTGATTCGTACAGGTTCATTAGTATCCTTTGATTGGCAATGGACTGTAGTTGGTTTACTTGCTTCGGGCTATTTTGGTATTTTTTGTAAGGATTTGACGAAAAATAATCAAAACTATAAAAGATCAATCTGAATGAAAAGGATTTTATGCATGTAAATGGTGGAGTTTTCCCGCCTTTCTTTTCAGGTAAATAGGAGTCTATCATGAAAAAATTCTTATTAGGATTTGCTGAGGGGTATTTTGTCGTATCGATCATTATTTATATCGCAACGTATTTGATTATGAAAAATCCGATCAATACCTTGTTTTATCCAGAAACCTATCCAATTCTACTTGGTCTGTTTTATCTAGGATACAAGTACAAAACAAAAGAAAGTAAAATAGGGAATTGATGAACCATCAGATCGGAGTTTGAGATGAAAGTCGTTCAATTACTACAAAAAGCTTGGCCAGAGTTTATTGTATTGTTTAGCTCAATGGCTTATCTAATGATTAGAATTGTGGCTGATGTAAACAAAATAAATTTACCTACATGGTTTGAATGTTTTGATATACCTACGATTTCATTATTTTTGATGACCTTTATCTTACTTTATAAAAGTAAAGAAAATATCATTTCAGAATAATTTATTTCTGGGCATTCATTTTTTAACGGTTGCTTTAAGCAGGCAGAACTTTCGTTCTGCCTTTTTACATTTAAATGATAGTTTATGCTTTTTAAAGTGCGTTTTAGGCGTAAAAATAGTTTTTTCAGAAATAATTCCCTTATTTCTTCCTTGTTTGGTTAAAATAATCTTACAAAGTTTTTAGAGATTATTAGAAAAAAGGAGATGGATATGAAATTTGGGAAAAGGCACTATCGTCCCCAGGTGGATCAGATGGATTGCGGTGTGGCTTCCTTGGCCATGGTCTTTGGCTACTATGGTAGTTATTACTCCTTGGCTCACCTGCGAGAGTTAGCCAAGACGACTATGGATGGGACAACTGCTTTGGGTCTTGTCAAGGTGGCAGAAGAAATTGGCTTCGAGACGCGCGCTATCAAAGCGGATATGACGCTCTTTGATCTGCCTGATTTGACTTTTCCTTTTGTAGCCCATGTGCTCAAGGAAGGGAAATTGCTCCACTATTATGTGGTGATTGGTCAGGACAAGAAGACGATCCACATCGCTGATCCAGATCCTAGTGTTAAGCTGACGAAGATTTGCCGTGAGCGATTTGCGCAAGAATGGACAGGGGTCAGTCTCTTTATGGCACCGTCTCCAGACTACAAACCTCACAGGGAGAAAAAACAAGGGCTCCTATCCTTCTTGCCAATCTTACTCAAACAGCGTGGCTTAATTACCAATATCGTTCTAGCGACACTCTTGGTAACCTTGATTAACATTGTGGGTTCTTATTATCTGCAGTCGATCATTGATACCTATGTGCCAGATCAGATGCGTTCGACGCTGGGGATTATTTCTATTGGGCTGGTCATCGTCTATATCCTCCAGCAAATCTTGTCCTATGCGCAGGAATATCTTTTACTTGTTCTGGGGCAACGGTTGTCAATTGACGTGATTTTGTCTTATATCAAGCATGTTTTTCACCTGCCAATGTCCTTTTTCGCGACACGCAGGACAGGGGAAATCGTTTCTCGTTTTACAGATGCTAATAGTATCATTGATGCGCTAGCTTCGACCATTCTTTCTATCTTTTTGGATGTGTCAACGATTTTGATTATCTCGCTTGTCTTGTTTTCACAAAATATAACACTCTTTTTCATCAGTCTGCTTGCACTTCCCATTTATACAGTGATTATATTTGCCTTTATGAAGCCTTTTGAAAAGATGAATCGGGACACTATGGAAGCCAATGCGGTTCTGTCTTCTTCTATCATCGAGGACATCAACGGTATTGAGACCATTAAGTCTTTGACTAGTGAAAGTTCACGCTATCAAAAGATTGATAAGGAATTTGTGGCTTATCTGAAAAAATCCTTTACCTACAGTCGGGCAGAAAGCCAGCAAAAGGCTCTGAAAAAAGTTGCCCAGCTTCTTCTCAATGTTGCCGTTCTTTGGATGGGAGCTGTTCTGGTCATGGATGGCAAGATGAGTTTGGGGCAATTGATTACCTATAATACTTTGCTTGTTTACTTTACCAATCCTTTGGAAAATATCATCAACCTGCAAACCAAACTTCAAACAGCGCAGGTTGCCAATAATCGCTTAAATGAGGTTTATCTGGTAGCTTCGGAGTTTGAGGAGAAGAAAACAGTAGAAGATTTGAGCATGATGAAAGGGGATATGGCTTTCAAGCAGGTTCACTACAAGTATGGCTACGGTCGAGATGTTTTGTCGGATATCAATTTGACCATTCCGCAAGGTTCTAAAGTGGCTTTCGTGGGGATTTCAGGGTCAGGCAAGACCACCTTGGCCAAGATGATGGTTAACTTTTACGACCCTAGTCAGGGAGAGATTAGTCTGGGTGGTGTCAATCTTAATCAGATTGATAAAAAAGCCTTGCGCCAGCATATCAACTATTTGCCTCAACAGCCCTATGTCTTTAACGGAACGATTTTGGAGAATCTTCTCCTTGGAGCCAAGGAGGGGACGACACAGGAGGATATTCTGCGAGCAGTTGAATTGGCAGAGATTCGGGAGGATATCGAGCGGATGCCACTGAATTACCAGACAGAATTGACTTCGGATGGCGCAGGTATTTCT
Organism: Streptococcus oralis; assembly: GCF_023611505.1. Classification (NCBI taxonomy): domain Bacteria; kingdom Bacillati; phylum Bacillota; class Bacilli; order Lactobacillales; family Streptococcaceae; genus Streptococcus; species Streptococcus oralis. The sequence continues at coordinate 73,141 of NZ_CP097843.1, forward strand.
GGTGGCCAACGGCAGCGAATCGCTCTGGCGCGAGCTCTTTTAACGGATGCACCTGTTTTGATATTGGACGAAGCGACCAGCAGTCTGGATATCTTGACAGAGAAGCGGATTGTGGATAATCTTATGGCTTTAGACAAGACCTTGATTTTCATTGCCCACCGCTTGACCATTGCTGAGCGGACAGAGAAAGTTGTTGTCTTGGATCAGGGCAAGATTGTCGAAGAGGGAAATCATGTGGACTTACTGGCTCGAGGTGGATTTTACGCCCATTTGGTCAATAGCTAGAAAGAGGAGAAGATGCAACCAGAATTTTTAGAAAGTGCGGAGTTTTACCATCGTCGTTACCATAATTTTTCCAGTCGAGTGATTTTACCTATGTCACTTCTGCTCGTGTTTTTACTTGGATTTGCAGTTTTTGCAGAGAAGGAGATTAGTTTGTCTACCAGAGCGACTGTCGAACCTAGTCGGATCATTGCCAACATCCAGTCAACTAGCAATCAACGGATTGTGGCCAACTATCTGGAAGAAAACAAGTTGGTCAAGCAAGGCGAACTACTCGTTGAGTACCAGCAAGGGGCGGAGGCTGTCCAGGTCGAAGCATATGCCAGTCAATTGGAGATGTTAAAGGATCAAAAAAAGCAGTTGGGTTATTTGCAATCCAGTTTGAAAGAGGGGAGTGATCAATTTCCAGAGGCGGATAAGTTTGGATATCAGGAGATGTTTCGAGACTATCTCAGCCAAGCTAGTAGTCTGAGGAGCAATGTTTCACAGCAAAATGAGACCATCGCGTCCCAGAATGCAGCGGCTAGTCAAACCCAAGCTGAAATCGGGAACCTCATCAGTCAAACAGAGGCTAAAATTCGCGATTACCAGACAGCTAAGTCGGCTATTGAAACAGGTGCTTCCTTGACCAGTCAGAATCTAGCCTACTCTCTCTACCAGTCCTACAAGTCTCAGAGGGAGGAAAATCCGCAAGCTAAGGCTCAGGCTGTTGCACAGGTTGAAGCACAGCTTTCTCAGTTAGAATCTAGTCTTGCTACTTATCGTGTTCAGTATGCAGGTTCGGGAACCCAGCAAGCCTATGCAACGGGACTGGATAGTCAACTGGAATCGCTCAAGTCCCAGCACCTAGTCAAAGTCGGTCAGGAATTAACTCTTTTGGATCAGAAAATTTTAGAAGCAGAGTCGGGTAAGAAAGTCCAAGGAGGTCTCCTAGAGAAGGGGAAGATTACAGCAAGCGAGGATGGGGTGCTTCACCTTAATCCTGAGACCAGTGAATCTACGATGGCTGCAGAAGGAACCCTGCTAGCCCAACTCTATCCATCTTTGGAAAAAGAAGGAAAAACCAAACTCACAGCCTATCTCAGTTCAAAAGATGTTGCTAGAGTTAAGATTGGAGACTCTGTCCGTTATACTACGACTAATGATGCGAAGAATCAAATTTTCCTGGATTCCACTATTACAAGTATTGATGCGACAGCTACAAAGACTGAAAAAGGAAATTTCTTTAAAATTGAGGCGGAAACCCATCTGCCCCCTGAGCAGGCTGCAAAACTTCGCTATGGCTTAGAAGGCCGCCTGCAGATGATCACAGGAAAGAAAAGTTATCTCCGTTATTTTTGGGATCAATTTTTGAATAAAGGCTAATATTCGTGTTTTTCAGAGGATAAATGATTTTAAAACTGTAAGAGGAGCTTATCTTGCAGTTTTTCTTTACGCTTAAAATAGGAAAAACGTTATTTATTCGTAAAAACCTTGAATTTTTCATGCTTTTATGTTAGAATGTGCTCAAGTAAAACGAAAGGCGAACTTTAAAATGTCAAAACAACTGATCTATTCGGGAAAAGCCAAGGATATCTATACAACTGAGGATGAAAATCTCATTATTTCAACTTACAAGGACCAGGCAACTGCCTTCAACGGTGTCAAGAAGGAGCAGATTGCGGGCAAGGGAGTGTTAAATAATCAGATTTCATCTTTTATTTTTGAGAAATTAAATGCGGCTGGTGTAGCGACTCACTTTGTGGAGAAAATTTCGGACACGGAACAGCTCAATAAAAAGGTTGAGATTATTCCTTTGGAAGTTGTGCTCCGCAACTACACAGCTGGTTCCTTTTCAAAACGTTTTGGCGTAGAAGAAGGTATCGCATTTGAGACTCCGATTGTCGAATTTTACTATAAAAATGATGATTTGGATGATCCCTTTATCAATGACGAGCATGTGAAATTCCTTAAAATTGCGGATGACCAGCAGATTGCCTACTTGAAGGAAGAAACCCGTCGTATCAATAAACTTTTGAAAGCTTGGTTTGCTGAGATTGGTCTTAAATTGATTGACTTTAAGCTAGAGTTCGGTTTTGACAAGGATGGCAAGATTATCTTGGCAGACGAATTTTCACCAGATAACTGCCGTTTGTGGGATGCAGATGGCAATCACATGGACAAGGATGTTTTCCGTAGAGGTCTCGGAGAATTAACAGACGTTTACGAGATTGTCTGGGAGAAATTGCAGGGTTTGAAATAATCTGTTTGCAATACTCTCAAGGTCGTTGGGAACATTGCAAGAGCTGAAATAAAGGAATAAGAATTGATGGATAAACGTATTTTTGTTGAAAAAAAGGCCGATTTTCAGGTTAAGTCAGAGAGTTTGGTAAGAGAACTCCAGCACAACTTGGGGCTTTCAACCTTAAAAAGTATTCGCATTGTGCAAGTTTATGATGTTTTTGATTTGGCAGAGGACTTGTTTGCACCTACAGAGAAGCACATCTTCTCTGAGCAGGTGACGGATCATGTCTTGGATGAAGCGGCTGTGCAAGCAGATCTTGCTAACTATGCTTTCTTTGCCATTGAAAGCCTGCCTGGTCAGTTTGACCAGCGTGCAGCTTCTTCACAGGAAGCTTTGCTTTTGCTGGGAAGTTCGAGTGATGTTATGGTCAATACAGCCCAACTTTACTTGGTTAATAAAGATATTGATGCTGCTGAGTTAGAAGCGGTCAAGAACTACCTGCTCAATCCAGTGGATTCTCGTTTTAAGGACATCACGACAGGGATTGCCAAACAGGAATTTTCAGAGTCAGACAAGACCATTCCAAAATTGACTTTCTTTGAAAGCTATACAGCAGAAGACTTTGCCCGCTACAAGGCCGAGCAGGGGATGGCCATGGAAGTGGATGATTTGCTCTTTATCCAAGACTACTTCAAGTCAATCGGGCGCGTGCCAACAGAAACAGAGCTCAAGGTCTTGGACACTTACTGGTCTGACCACTGCCGTCACACGACTTTTGAGACAGAGTTGAAACAGATTGATTTCTCAGCATCTAAGTTCCAAAAACAATTACAGGCAACCTATGATAAGTATATTGCCATGCGTGAGGAGTTGGGGCGTTCTGAAAAACCGCAAACCTTGATGGATATGGCGACTATTTTTGGTCGTTATGAGCGTGCTAATGGTCGTTTGGACGATATGGAGGTGTCTGACGAAATCAATGCCTGCTCGGTTGAAATCGAAGTGGACGTTGATGGTTTCAAGGAACCTTGGCTCCTCATGTTCAAAAACGAAACCCACAACCACCCAACGGAAATTGAACCATTTGGTGGGGCTGCTACTTGTATCGGTGGCGCCATTCGTGACCCATTGTCAGGCCGTTCTTATGTTTACCAAGCCATGCGTATCTCAGGCGCGGGTGACATTACAACGCCGATTTCAGAAACGCGCGCTGGGAAATTGCCACAACAAGTCATTTCGAAGACAGCGGCTCATGGTTATTCTTCATATGGTAACCAAATTGGTCTTGCAACGACTTACGTTCGTGAATACTTCCACCCAGGCTTTGTAGCTAAACGTATGGAGCTAGGTGCCGTTGTTGGTGCTGCTCCTAAGGAAAATGTAGTCCGTGAAAAACCGGAAGCGGGGGATGTGATTATCCTTCTTGGTGGTAAAACAGGTCGTGATGGTGTCGGTGGTGCGACAGGTTCTTCTAAGGTTCAAACAGTTGAGTCTGTAGAGACTGCTGGTGCTGAGGTTCAAAAGGGGAATGCCATCGAAGAACGCAAGATTCAGCGCCTCTTCCGTAATGGTGAGGTTACCCGCCTCATCAAGAAATCCAACGACTTTGGTGCGGGTGGTGTCTGTGTGGCCATCGGTGAATTGGCAGACGGTCTTGAAATCGACCTCAACAAAGTGCCTCTTAAATACCAAGGCTTGAATGGTACAGAAATTGCCATCTCTGAATCACAAGAACGGATGGCAGTCGTGGTTCGTCCTGAGGATGTAGATGCCTTCGTTGCAGAATGTAATAAAGAAAATATTGACGCGGTTGTGGTTGCGACAGTGACTGAAAAACCAAATCTAGTCATGCACTGGAATGGTGAAACGATTGTTGACTTGGAACGCCGTTTCCTTGATACCAATGGTGTGCGTGTCGTTGTCGATGCCAAGGTTGTGGACAAGGATGTCAAACTCCCAGAAGAACGCAAGACAAGTGCTGAAGCCCTTGAAGCGGATACTCTTGCGGTTCTATCTGACATCAACCATGCGAGTCAAAAAGGCTTGCAGACCATCTTTGACTGCTCGGTCGGTCGTTCTACGGTCAATCACCCACTTGGCGGTCGTTACCAATTGACACCGACTGAGGCTTCTGTGCAGAAATTGCCAGTTCAACATGGTGTAACTCACACTGCGTCAGTCATGGCTCAAGGCTTTAACCCTTATGTAGCAGAATGGTCTCCATACCACGGTGCTGCCTATGCAGTAATCGAAGCAACTGCTCGTTTGGTGGCTGCTGGTGCCAACTGGTCTAAGGCTCGCTTCTCTTATCAAGAGTATTTTGAGCGCATGGACAAACAAGCAGAGCGTTTTGGTCAGCCAGTAGCAGCTCTTCTAGGCTCTATCGAAGCACAAATCCAGCTTGGTTTGCCATCTATCGGTGGTAAGGACTCTATGTCTGGTACCTTTGAAGAATTGACAGTGCCACCAACCTTGGTAGCCTTTGGGGTGACAACAGCAGATAGCCGTAAGGTCCTTTCTCCAGAATTTAAGGATGCTGGTGAAAATATCTACTACATCCCAGGTCAAGCTCTTTCTGCGGAGATTGATTTTGACTTGATTAAGTCTAATTTTGCTCAGTTTGAAGACATCCAAGCTGATCACAAAGTGACATCTGCATCAGCTGTTAAATACGGTGGTGTCCTTGAAAGCTTGGCTCTTGCTACTTTTGGAAATCATATCGGTGCAGAGGTGCTTTTGCCTAAACTTGAAATGGCTTTGACAGCTCAGTTAGGCGGATTTGTCTTCACGTCTCCTGAAGAAATCGTTGGAGTGGAGAAAATCGGTCAAACGAAAGCAGATTTTACACTCCTTGTCAACGGTGTGAAGCTAGATGGACACAAGCTTGACAGTGCCTTCCAAGGGACATTGGAAGAGGTTTACCCAACAGAATTTGCCCAAGCGAAAGAACTGGAAGAAGTACCTGCTGTGGCATCAGATGCTGTGATTAAAGCCAAAGAAACAGTTGAAACACCTGTGGTTTACATCCCAGTATTCCCAGGAACCAACTCAGAATATGACTCAGCCAAGGCTTTTGAAAAAGAAGGTGCAGAGGTTAACTTGGTGCCATTCGTGACACTCAATGAAGAAGCTATTGCCAAGTCAGTTGAAACCATGGTTGACAACATCGACAAGGCTAACATTCTCTTCTTTGCAGGTGGTTTCTCAGCTGCGGATGAGCCGGATGGATCAGCTAAGTTTATTGTCAATATCCTGCTCAATGAAAAAGTGCGTGTAGCGATTGATAGCTTTATCGCTCGTGGTGGCTTGATTATTGGTATCTGTAATGGATTCCAAGCTCTTGTCAAATCAGGTCTTCTTCCATACGGTAACTTCGAGGATGCAAGCAGCACTAGTCCAACCCTCTTCTACAATGATGCCAACCAGCACGTGGCCAAGATGGTGGAAACTCGGATTGCCAATACCAACTCACCATGGTTGGCTGGAGTGCAAGTGGGCGATATCCACGCCATTCCAGTATCGCACGGTGAAGGAAAGTTTGTTGTGACGGCTGAGGAATTTGCAGAGCTCCGTGATAATGGTCAAATTTTCAGTCAATACGTAGACTTTGATGGCAAGCCAAGCATGGATTCTAAGTACAATCCAAATGGTTCTGTAAATGCCATCGAAGGAATTACCAGCAAGAATGGTCAAATCATCGGTAAAATGGGACACTCAGAACGTTATGAAGATGGTCTTTTCCAAAATATTCCAGGAAATAAGGACCAGCACCTGTTCGCGTCGGCTGTGCGTTATTTCACAGGGAAATAAAAGGTATAAAAAATGACATACGAAGTAAAATCTCTTAATGAAGAATGTGGTGTTTTCGGTATCTGGGGGCATCCAGATGCTGCTAAATTGACCTATTTTGGTCTCCATAGTCTTCAGCACCGTGGTCAGGAAGGGGCAGGAATCCTCTCCAATGATCAGGGGAAATTGAAGCGTCATCGTGATATGGGGCTTTTATCAGAAGTGTTCAGAAATCCAGCTAATTTGGATAAACTGACTGGAACGAGCGCGATTGGGCATGTTCGTTATGCGACTGCTGGCGAAGCTTCTGTAGATAATATCCAGCCCTTTCTCTTCCGCTTTCACGATATGCAGTTTGGACTTGCTCATAACGGAAACTTGACCAATGCAGAATCTCTCAAGCAAGAATTGGAACAAAGAGGAGCGATTTTCAGCTCAACTTCCGATTCAGAAATCTTGGCTCACCTCATTCGTCGTAGTCACAATCCTAGTCTAATGGGTAAAATCAAGGAAGCACTTAGTCTTGTCAAAGGTGGTTTCGCTTATCTCTTGATGTTTGAAGATAAGTTAATTGCAGCCCTCGACCCAAACGGCTTCCGTCCTCTTTCTATCGGGAAGATGGCAAACGGAGCGGTGGTGGTTTCGTCTGAAACCTGTGCCTTTGAAGTCATCGGTGCTGAGTGGATTCGTGATGTAAAGCCAGGGGAAATTGTGATTGTGGATGACAATGGTATCCAGTACGATAGTTATACGAATGATACCCAGCTGGCGATTTGCTCTATGGAGTATATCTACTTTGCTCGCCCTGACTCTAACATCCATGGGGTCAATGTCCATACAGCTCGCAAACGTATGGGGGCCCAATTAGCGCGTGAATTCAAGCATGAAGCGGATATTGTGGTTGGTGTACCAAATTCCTCGCTGAGCGCAGCTATGGGATTTGCAGAAGAATCTGGTCTGCCAAATGAAATGGGACTGATCAAAAACCAATACACCCAACGCACCTTTATCCAACCGACTCAAGAATTGCGGGAGCAAGGGGTGCGGATGAAACTGTCTGCTGTTTCGGGTGTTGTCAAAGGCAAACGTGTGGTGATGATTGATGATTCCATTGTTCGTGGGACAACCTCTCGCCGTATCGTTCAGCTTTTGAAAGAAGCAGGTGCGTCTGAGGTTCACGTTGCCATTGGTAGTCCAGCGCTGGCTTATCCATGTTTCTACGGGATTGATATCCAGACGCGTCAGGAGTTGATTGCGGCTAATCATACAGTCGAAGAAACCTGCCAAATCATTGGTGCGGATAGCCTGACCTATCTTTCGATTGATGGCTTGATTGATTCTATCGGCATCGAAACAGATGCGCCGAACGGTGGTCTCTGTGTCGCTTATTTTGATGGAGACTACCCAACTCCTCTCTACGATTATGAGGAAGAATATCGTAGAAGCTTGGGGGATAAGACCAGTTTTTACAAATAGACGGATAAAGACTCTCCATGAAAGGAAAGGAAGAGAAGATGACAAATAAAAATGCTTATGCTCCACGTCTCGCTACTGACTAAAAGCTAAAGCATTTGTCAATAGACGCTTTGTCTTATGGGACCAAAGCTAGAGCCCTGACTAGTATTTTTAGATAAAATAATTGTTTATCTAAAATACGTCGCAATCTTCTCAAAGAAAAGGAAAAATAAAATGGCAAATAAAAATGCGTATGCCCAGTCGGGTGTAGATGTTGAAGCAGGTTATGAAGTTGTTGAGCGGATCAAAAAGCACGTGGCTCGTACGGAGCGTGCAGGTGTTATGGGAGCTCTGGGTGGCTTTGGTGGCATGTTTGACCTTTCAAAAACAGGTGTCAAAGAGCCGGTCTTGATTTCAGGGACTGACGGTGTCGGAACCAAGCTCATGCTGGCTATCAAATACGACAAGCATGACACGATTGGGCAGGACTGTGTGGCCATGTGTGTTAATGACATCATCGCTGCAGGTGCGGAGCCTCTTTACTTCCTTGACTACGTCGCGACTGGCAAGAATGAACCAGCTAAACTAGAACAAGTCGTTGCTGGTGTAGCAGAAGGTTGTGTGCAGGCAGGCGCTGCTCTCATTGGTGGGGAAACGGCTGAAATGCCTGGTATGTATGGCGCAGATGACTACGATCTGGCTGGTTTTGCAGTCGGTGTGGCTGAAAAATCTCAAATTATTGACGGGTCAAAAGTGTCTGAAGGCGATGTTCTTCTCGGACTTGCTTCAAGTGGGATTCACTCAAATGGTTACTCCCTCGTTCGTCGTGTTTTTGCGGACTACACAGGTGAGGAAGTCTTGCCGGAATTGGAAGGCAAGAAACTCAAGGAAGTCCTTCTTGAGCCGACTCGTATCTACGTCAAGGCTGTCTTGCCACTCATCAAGGAAGAGTTAGTCAACGGGATTGCCCACATCACTGGTGGTGGCTTTATCGAAAATGTCCCTCGCATGTTTGCAGCTGACTTGGCTGCTGAGATTGAGGAAAGCAAGGTTCCAGTTCTTCCAATTTTCAAAGCCCTTGAAAAATACGGTCAGATCAAACACGAAGAAATGTTTGAAATCTTCAATATGGGTGTGGGACTTATGCTGGCAGTTAGCCCTGAAAATGTAGACCGTATCAAGGAATTATTGGATGAACCAGTTTATGAAATTGGTAGCATCGTCAAGAAAGAAAACGAAAGTGTCATCATTAAATGAAAAAAATAGCGGTTTTTGCCTCTGGTAATGGCTCAAATTTTCAGGTGATTGCCGAAGAATTTCCGGTGGAGTTTGTCTTTTCAGACCATCGTGACGCCTATGTGCTCGAGCGTGCAGACAAGCTTGGTGTTCTATCCTACGCTTTTGAACTCAAGGAATTCGAGAACAAGGCAGACTACGAAGCAGCCCTTGTCGAACTCTTGCAAGAACACCAGATTGACTTGGTTTGTCTAGCAGGCTACATGAAAATCGTTGGGCCAACCTTATTGGCGGCTTATGAAGGTCGAATCATCAATATCCATCCAGCTTACTTGCCAGAATTTCCAGGAACTCATGGAATTGAGGACGCCTGGAATGCTGGTGTTGCTGAGAGTGGCGTGACCATTCACTGGGTGGACTCCGGTGTGGATACAGGCAAGGTCATCAAACAAGTCCGTGTACCACGGCTAGCTGATGATACCATTGACAGTTTTGAAGCTCGGATTCATGAAGCGGAGTACAAGTTGTATCCAGAGGTTATTAGAGAATTGTTGGATAAGTAAATGAAAGGAACAAAAATGACTAAACGCGCCTTAATCAGTGTCTCAGATAAAGCGGGCATTGTTGAATTTGCCAAAGAACTTAAAAAACTGGGTTGGGATATCATCTCGACAGGCGGAACCAAGGTTGCCCTTGATAATGCTGGGGTAGAGACTATTGCCATTGATGATGTGACTGGTTTTCCAGAGATGATGGACGGTCGTGTCAAGACCCTTCATCCAAATATCCACGGCGGACTTTTGGCTCGTCGTGATTTGGATAGCCACTTGGAAGCGGCTAAGGACAATCAAATCGAGCTCATTGACCTTGTAGTGGTCAATCTCTATCCTTTCAAGGAAACCATTCTCAAACCAGATGTGACGTATGCTGATGCGGTGGAGAATATCGATATCGGTGGTCCTTCTATGCTTCGATCAGCAGCGAAGAACCATGCTAGCGTAACAGTTGTGGTGGATCCTGCGGACTATGCTGTGGTTTTGGACGAGTTGTCAGCCAATGGCGAAACGACTTACGAAACACGGCAACGTTTGGCGGCTAAAGTTTTCCGTCACACAGCGGCTTATGATGCCTTGATTGCAGAATACTTCACAGCTCAAGTGGGTGAAGAAAAACCTGAAAAACTCACTTTGACCTACGACCTCAAGCAACCAATGCGCTATGGGGAAAATCCTCAACAGGATGCAGACTTTTACCAAAAAGCCTTGCCGACAGATTACTCCATTGCTTCAGCCAAACAGCTTAACGGTAAGGAATTGTCCTTCAACAATATCCGTGATGCGGATGCTGCCATTCGTATTATCCGTGACTTCAAAGACCGTCCAACCGTTGTGGCTCTCAAACACATGAACCCATGTGGAATCGGTCAGGCTGATGACATCGAGACTGCTTGGGACTACGCTTATGAGTCAGACCCAGTCTCTATCTTCGGTGGGATTGTCGTTCTCAACCGTGAGGTGGATGCTGCGACAGCTGAGAAGATGCACGGCGTTTTCCTTGAAATCATCATTGCGCCAAGCTATACAGATGAAGCGCTAGCTATTTTGACCAACAAAAAGAAAAACTTGCGCATTCTAGAATTACCATTTGATGCCCAAGATGCCAGCGAAGTGGAAGCAGAATACACAGGCGTTGTCGGTGGACTTCTGGTGCAAAATCAAGACGTGGTCAAAGAAAGCCCAGCTGACTGGCAAGTGGTGACCAAACGCCAACCAACAGAGACAGAAGCAACCGCCCTCGAGTTCGCTTGGAAGGCTATCAAGTATGTCAAATCAAACGGTATCATCGTGACCAATGACCACATGACACTCGGTGTTGGCCCAGGTCAAACTAACCGTGTGGCTTCTGTTCGTATCGCCATTGACCAAGCCAAAGACCGCCTTAACGGCGCTGTACTTGCCTCTGATGCCTTCTTCCCATTCGCGGATAACGTGGAAGAAATCGCCAAAGCTGGTATCAAGGCCATCATCCAGCCAGGGGGCTCAGTTCGTGACCAAGAATCTATCGAAGCAGCTGACAAATATGGCTTGACCATGGTCTTTACAGGCGTGAGACATTTTAGACATTGAGAAAGTAAAGGAAAGAAAACAGTTTCTTTCCTTTTTTTTTGAAATGAAATAATAGATTAATAACAAATTATGAGAAGCGAATTTATTTGTAAATTAGAAAACATCATAGTTTTATCTGCAAGGTAATAAATAAAGTTATGATAAACTATGTTAGAAGTAAATATTTTTGATATAATGATGTTAGCAGAGCGCAATCAAGGAGGGGATTGATTTGGAAATTAAAAAAAATTATTTAATAAATAGATTTTTTTCCAGAAATACTATCAAAAATCTCGTACAAAATAAAAAAGATCCAGTTTTTGAGCGTGTTTCGCAACATTATAAATTAGAAAATAATTTGTCCACTATTCAAAATGTTTATAATAAACTATCTCGGTCGTATCGGAACGAATACTTCTATAAGAATACTCTTTTAAATAAACGTTTATTAGGAATACATAGTGTCAATACTACAACAGCTTTAACAGAGATACCTGTCGGTCGAGCAAAACCAGATTTTATTTTAATCAACGGAAAGGCGGTTGTGTATGAAATAAAAACAGAATTAGACAATTTTGACAGACTTGAAAATCAAATCAATGAATATTATAAAGCTTTTAACCATGTTGCCATTTTGACATACGAAAAGAACATAGAAATGGCGAAAAGAAAAATTGATGAGATTAATAAACCTATTGGTCTATATATTCTACAAAAAAACGTAAAAATTAAAACAGTGATGGAACCTAAGGAATACAATGATGATTTAGATAGAGATGTCATTTTCAGTATTCTTCGGAAACGCGAATATGAAAGTATTATTGAGAAGCGTTTTGGTTTTTTACCTCAGGTCTCTCAATTCGATTATTACGATGTTTGTAGGCAACTAACTGAAGATATTCGACTAGAGCAATTTTATTCAGATTTTTTAATTGAACTGAAAAAAAGAAATCCAATCAATAAAGAATTGTTTGCGGCGGTCCCATATGAACTCAAGTTTTTGGTGTATTTCATGAACTTTAAACCAAAGGATTATGATGCACTTGCACAATTTTTACAAAAATAGGAGGAGCAAAGTATGTATTTTCCATACCTAAGAGGTCGGCAATATGAATTAATAGCGCTCAGAGAGTTATTAGAAAATAATAAGTTAAGCAACAATGTTATTCCAATTATTGAACCAGTGAGATTATCCCCAACTCTGGTCAGTACTTTGGAAGCATTTGCAACGAAGAAGCAACCGTGTGCCCTCATCATGAATCCAGCAGTAGGGTTCTTTAATGAGGAATACAGCAAAAACGAAAAAAATCGAGCAAGCCACTTAGACAAAGTGATTGAGCAGAGTGAGCATTTGTACTTTGCCTCACTGATAAGCACAGATTATCAAAAAGCTGATAATTTCAAGCAGAATGATGACATGAGTAGGCAAATCACAATATGTAAAGATCCTGATGATTTAAATGGATACGAAGATAATTATAATACAGAACTAACAGCCTACAATATTATTGGGGAAGACAGTAAGTTAAACAGAGAGGTTAGCGGGAGCAAAGTCAAAATTAGTGACAGATTTAAGAAAGCGCCAAGAAATGTAGATTATGCTAAAAAAACAGATGAATTTTTCTCAGAAGATCATAAATATTTTTTAAAGGATGGGTATAAGGGATTTTCGGATTACTCTATTGTTGGCGAGAGCTACAGTGATTCAGGATTTGCCCCCACTGCTATAGCTATTCATATCGTTTATTTTAACGAAAAACAAGATTTAAGAATTCATCATTTTGTATCTAATACAAATGAAAAGCAGAGAAACCAAGCGGGTAAGTTTGAGGAGGCTCTCGAAAAGTTAATCAATGCTATTGAAGAAGGTAAAATATCACAGACAATGGCGATCAAAGAGTTTCAACGATTGTCCGATACCAAAACATATCCAGGACTTGGCACCATTAAAAAATTAACCATGATGCATCATATTGAATTGGTTGGTAAATATCTTGATCAAATAAATGGAGACAGATAGTTAATGAAGTTTTGTCAAAAATGCTTTGCAGATGAAATTCTTAAATCTCAAGTAATCATAGCTGGAAGACAGTCTAGCTGTGATTTATGTAGTAATGCGAATGACTTTGTTTATGATACACAGAAAGATAAATATTTAATTGATTATTTTAGTTCATTTATTTCTATTTTTTCTCCAATAGAAAAAATAGAAAATTTCCAATCTGGGCAAGAGATGCTATTAAAAACTGAAGTAGCAACAAATTGGAACATATTTACTACTAATGATGAGTATAAGGTTTATCAAATGCTTTCAGAAATTTGTAAAGAACTGTTTGAAGAAATTCCAAACTTGTTAAACTCACCTGTTGGGGTAGATAAAATGTATGATCCTATCTATTTACAGGAGCATTCGTTATTCAGTAAGGGTTGGGAATGTTTTGTTGAAGATATTAAATATAATAATCGTTTTCATTCTAACCAGATTAATAAAGGTATTTTAGCAAAGTATTGTGAAGCTATCCAAAAGACTTATTCAAGAGGAGAGCAATTCTTTAGATGTAGAATTTCAAAAGATAGAAAACAATTTGAGCCGAAAGAAATAGGTGCACCTCCTAAAGGTAAATCTGCTGATGGAAGAGCGAATGCAAGAGGGATTGTGACGTTATATTTGGGTGATACAGAAAAAACAGCAATACATGAAACTAGAACAGGTTTATATGACCATGTCTGCATTGGGACTTTTGAATTAAAGTCTCCTATAACAGTTATTGATTTTAAAAAAATCAATGAAATTAGTCCCTTTCTAGATGGGATTATTGATGATATTGCTGAGTTGGCAATTAATAAAAAGCATCTAAAACAAATTGATTATGAGATGGGGAGAGTAATGAGAAAGTCTGATGATGTTTTAGATTATCTCCCAACTCAATATATAGCTGATTTTGTCAGATCTATAGTCTCAGAAGAATATCCTGAACAATATGCCTTTCAAGGAATTGAATTCCGTAGTGTTATGAATCCAGAAGGTTTCAATTTAGCTATATTCACACCAGAGTGTTTTGATGTAATTGATATAAAAATGAAACGAATAAATCAGATTTCCTATGTCTGGTAGATATAAAACTTGGCTACATATTTTAGAGATACTCCGCACTTAATGAGCTTGGGACAAAAGTCTAGCTTTAAATATAAAAAGCGAACAAAGATAGTTTTCTGACAATCAGAATTTTTTCTTGTTCGCTTTTTTATTTCATTTACCAAGTCTAAGAATTTATCGTATAGGACTCCTAAAGCTAAAATTTTTTTGTCCCAGCCTCATTAAGTGTTTAAAGATTTAAAAAATGGACTAGCTTCAGTAAGTTTACTCTATGTTGTATTTTTCTACTTGTAGATATAATTAGATTAAAGCGAACGTTTATGGTATAATATTAGTAAATAATTCGCAAAAGAGGTTGAAAGATGAAGCTGTTAGTTGTCGGCTCGGGTGGTCGTGAACATGCCATTGCTAAGAAGTTGCTGGAATCAAAAGACGTTGAAAAAGTCTTTGTAGCTCCTGGGAATGACGGGATGACTCTGGATGGTCTGGAATTGGTGGACATCTCTATTTCCGAACATTCTAAATTGATTGAGTTTGCAAAAGCCAACGATATTGCTTGGACCTTCATTGGTCCAGATGATGCCCTTGCTGCTGGGATTGTGGATGATTTCAATGCAGCTGGGCTAAAGGCTTTTGGTCCGACCAAGGCTGCAGCTGAGCTGGAATGGTCTAAGGATTTTGCTAAGGAAATCATGGTCAAATATGATGTTCCGACAGCCGCTTATGGGACTTTTTCAGATTTTGAGGAAGCCAAGGCCTATATCGAAGAAAAAGGCGCTCCAATCGTCGTCAAGGCAGATGGGCTAGCTCTTGGGAAAGGTGTTGTCGTTGCTGAGACAGTCGAGCAAGCGGTCGAAGCTGCTCATGAGATGCTTTTGGACAATAAATTTGGTGACTCAGGTGCGCGTGTGGTTATCGAGGAGTTTCTTGCAGGAGAGGAATTTTCACTTTTTGCCTTTGTCAATGGTGACAAGTTCTACATCATGCCAACGGCTCAGGACCACAAACGTGCCTATGATGGCGACAAAGGGCCTAACACGGGTGGTATGGGTGCCTATGCGCCAGTTCCTCACTTGCCACAGAGTGTGGTTGCCACAGCAGTTGATACTATTGTCAAGCCTGTCCTCGAAGGGATGATTAAAGAAGGTCGTCCTTATCTTGGTGTCCTTTACGCAGGGCTTATTTTAACAGCAGAGGGACCTAAGGTCATCGAGTTCAACGCTCGTTTTGGAGATCCAGAAACACAAATTATCTTGCCTCGTTTGACATCTGATTTTGCGCAAAATATCACGGATATTCTGGATGGTAAGGATCCGAAGATCACGTGGACGGACAAGGGTGTGACGCTGGGCGTAGTTGTCGCATCCAAGGGCTACCCGCTAGATTATGCAAAGGGTGTCGAGTTGCCAGCTAAGACGGAAGGCGACATCATCACCTACTATGCAGGAGCTAAGTTTGCGGAAAATAGCAGAGCACTGCTATCAAACGGTGGACGTGTCTATATGCTCGTCGCCACTGCTGATACCGTCAAAGAAGCCCAAGAAACCATCTACCAAGAACTCGCCCAACAAAATACAGAAGGCCTCTTCTACCGAACCGATATCGGAAGCAAGGCAATTCGATAAAGATATAAGAAAAGGCGACGCAGTCGCCAAATACGATAATGGTCACCGTGGTGAAAAGACCAGAACAGTATCTGTTCTGGTCGGGGAAACTTTGAGACCTTAAGCTCAAAGTTTAGGAATGAAACCGAAGGTTTGCTTCCGTCCCCACCACCTAAGACCATTATTAAAAAAGAAGAAAAAGGAAAAATTATGACTAAACCAATTATTTCCATCATCATGGGCTCCAAATCCGACTGGGCCACCATGCAAAAAACAGCTGAAGTTTTAGATCGCTTCGGTGTAGCCTACGAAAAGAAAGTTGTCTCTGCCCATCGCACACCAGACCTCATGTTTAGGCATGCAGAAGAAGCCCGTAGTCGTGGCATCAAGGTTATCATTGCAGGCGCTGGAGGCGCAGCCCATTTGCCAGGTATG
Source organism: Streptococcus oralis (assembly GCF_023611505.1). Lineage (NCBI taxonomy): Bacteria > Bacillati > Bacillota > Bacilli > Lactobacillales > Streptococcaceae > Streptococcus > Streptococcus oralis. The sequence goes on from NZ_CP097843.1 coordinate 89,368, forward strand.
GTTGCAGCCAAAACAACCCTGCCTGTCATTGGGGTGCCAGTCAAATCACGTGCCCTTAGTGGCGTGGACTCGCTTTACTCTATCGTACAGATGCCGGGTGGCGTACCTGTTGCGACAATGGCTATCGGTGAAGCAGGTGCGACTAACGCAGCTCTCTTTGCCCTCCGTCTTCTCTCAGTAGAGGACCAGGCTATCGCGACAGCTTTGGCAGATTTCGCAGACGAGCAAGGAAAAATCGCAGAGGAGTCTACAAATGAGCTCATCTAAAACAATCGGAATTATCGGTGGTGGTCAGCTGGGGCAGATGATGGCCATTTCTGCTATCTACATGGGGCACAAGGTCATCGCGCTGGATCCTGCGGCGGATTGCCCGGCCTCTCGCGTGGCGGAAATTATCGTCGCACCTTATAACGATGTGGATGCCCTGCGTCAGTTGGCGGAACGTTGCGATGTCCTCACCTATGAATTTGAAAATGTCGATGCTGACGGTTTGGATGTTGTTATCAAGGATGGACAGCTCCCTCAAGGGACAGACCTGCTCCGTATTTCCCAAAATCGCATTTTTGAAAAGGATTTTCTCTCAAATAAGGCTCAAGTAACGGTGGCACCTTACAAGGTTGTGACTTCTAGCCAAGACTTGGCAGATATTGACCTGTCGAAAAACTATGTCCTCAAGACTGCGACGGGTGGCTACGATGGACATGGGCAAAAGGTCATTCGCTCGGAAGCAGACTTGGAAGAAGCCTATGCGCTAGCGGATTCAGCAGACTGCGTTATGGAAGAATTTGTCAACTTTGACCTTGAAATTTCTGTTATCGTGTCTGGTAACGGCGAGGATGTGACGGTTTTCCCAGTTCAGGAAAATATCCACCGCAACAACATCCTGTCTAAGACCATCGTCCCAGCTCGAATTTCTGATAGTCTAGCAGATAAAGCCAAAGCTATGGCAGTGAGAATCGCTGAGCAACTCAACTTGTCTGGAACCCTCTGCGTGGAAATGTTTGCGACAGCTGATGACATCATCGTCAATGAGATTGCCCCACGGCCACACAACTCTGGCCACTACTCTATCGAAGCCTGCGACTTCTCCCAGTTTGACACGCATATTTTGGGTGTTCTCGGAGCACCATTACCAGCCATAAAACTCCATGCACCTGCTGTTATGCTTAATGTTCTCGGCCAGCACGTCGAGGTCGCTGAACAATATGTGACAGAAAATCCAAGCGCCCACCTCCATCTGTATGGTAAAATAGAAGCGAAGCACAACCGCAAGATGGGACATGTGACTTTGTTTAGTGATGTGCCGGATGAGATTGAGGAGTTTTAGGGAAAGGTTAAATTTCAGAAGGAATATAAGACATGGAAAATAAGGTATATTATGGAGAATATTCTTTGGAACATTGGAAAGAATTGATTTTAAAAAAGAATATTATTTTACCCGGTTATCAACGTTATTTTGTTTGGGATGCCCAGAAAGCTAAAAAGCTGATTGAAAGTTTTGAAAAAAATGAGTTTGTTCCGCCGGTGACAATAGGATCATACGTGACGAGTGAAGGACGTGAAAATTTAATACTTGATGGACAACAAAGGTTAACAAGTATTTTATTGAGCTATTTGGGAATTTTTCCAAATAAAGAGAAATATAAAAAAGTAGTTCAAACTTTGGCAGATGATAACGATACAGAGCTTGATGATGACGAGTATGACAATGTTTTAGAATGGTCTTTAGATTATCTGACAGATAAAGGTAGTAATAAAGAAAAGATACTATCTGAAATTGAAATAAGCACTTATGATGAAATTCCTTCGGTTGATGATAAGTTTATGAGAAATCATTATCTAGGATTTTCTTACTTAGTACCACAGAAAGATAGTGGGAGAGCAGATATAGAATTTTATTCTGAACAGCAAAATTTTTATTCTTCTGTATTTCGTAATATTAATATACAAGGAGAACCGTTGTTGCCTCAAGAAAGTAGAAAGTCTCTCTATTTCCTAAAAGATACATTGGTAGATTTCTTTGAACCAAAATTTTCAAATCTAGTGTTTGTAAATGATTCTAAAATGGATTTTGTGCGATATATAGCCATTCTTTCTCACTATAGAAAAGTTGGGAGAATAACTAAAGTGGGATATGGATATGCACGACGAATGGAAAATTTATATGAAAAATTCATATATGCAGTTGCTAATGATGAAAATCAAAATCTATTTGAACAACTACCGAAAGAAATAATTGAAGGGGACTATAAAATTATTTTGGATGAGATAGAGAGTACTATTGAGCAATTATTTCCTGAAAGACGTTTTAAATCAATTATTGATTTAGATGTTAATTTCTTTGGTTTATTTGAGTATATGATTTTTCAACGGAGACAAATTGATATATCAAAAAAATCGAGCTTGATACAAGAATTACAAAATACAATATTAAAATTTAAGGAAGATAATAATCATACTAAGAATCCAGCAGCTTTAAAGCATTTGAGAAATAGAATGGAGAAATCTATAGATATTTATGGGAAGTATACACTATGATTAATCATGAAAAGTTCATTCTAGCACCCATTGAAAGTGTGTTAAAAGAAGCGATAGTTGCTAATTATGGAATTGGTAGTGGGATTGAAACCTACCCTGTTAATGAATATGTTATGAATTCAGTTCTTTTAAAAATGACTGGTTTTCAAGAACAAAAATTAAAATTCATTACATGGGAAATCGCTTCTAATGATTTAGAATATAGAAGGAAGTTACTAAATAATGATGATAAATTAGGTGAATGTTCAACATTTGAAGCAAAAAACAAAGTATTTCGCAGATTAGTGGAAGCAATTACGTCATTGGATAGAGAATTTAATATTTACGAAGTTTTAGACAAGAATAATCTCCAAAAAGAAACAATAGACTATGTAAAGAAACTCTTTAAAGATACTAATCTATCAACATGGCATCAAAGAAAATTCGATTATTTTTTTAAAACGAATGTAGATAAAATAATTCCTGTTAATCAATTTCTACAGCCTACTCAAAATGGAAAGTTGGGACCACTGTTTCAAAGTGTCGTCCAAAGTAGATATGATGAACTGTATGTTCAGAGAAATACACTAGCTCATAATTTATCTTCTTATAAAATTAGTTCTCAATCTTTTTTAGAGTTGGCTATTAGCACAGATAAAGACAAAAATTATTTTATCTGGTTTTCAATTTTGATACTAATTGATAAAATAGTTATTGATTTATATAATATATATGTGATGAAATTGTTAGAAGAATATTAACTATTAAATCTTACTATTTGGTTTCTGTAATGCAAAAGGAGAAAACATGATCAACCGTTACTCTCGCCCTGAAATGGCGAATATTTGGAGTGAAGAAAATAAATACCGTGCTTGGCTTGAGGTGGAAATCTTGGCTGACGAGGCATGGGCTGAGTTGGGGGAAATCCCTAAGGAAGATGTGGCTTTGATTCGCGAGAAGGCGGACTTTGACATCGACCGTATTTTGGAGATTGAGCAAGAGACTCGTCACGATGTGGTGGCTTTCACGCGTGCGGTTTCTGAGACTCTTGGCGAAGAGCGCAAGTGGGTTCACTATGGCTTGACTTCTACCGACGTGGTGGATACGGCCTACGGTTACCTTTACAAGCAGGCCAACGACATCATCCGTCGTGACCTTGAAAACTTCACCAACATTATCGCTGACAAGGCTAAGGAACACAAGTTCACCATCATGATGGGTCGTACTCACGGTGTGCACGCTGAGCCTACAACCTTTGGTCTTAAATTGGCGACTTGGTACAGTGAAATGAAGCGCAATATCGAGCGTTTCGAGCATGCGGCTGCTGGTGTAGAAGCTGGTAAGATCTCTGGTGCGGTTGGTAACTTTGCCAATATCCCACCGTTTGTAGAGCAATACGTCTGCGACAAGTTGGGTATCCGTGCTCAAGAAATCTCTACACAAGTCCTTCCTCGTGACCTTCACGCTGAGTACTTTGCAGTTCTTGCCAGCATCGCAACTTCAATTGAGCGTATGGCGACTGAGATCCGTGGTCTACAAAAATCTGAGCAACGCGAAGTGGAAGAGTTCTTTGCTAAAGGTCAAAAAGGTTCATCTGCTATGCCTCACAAACGCAACCCTATCGGTTCTGAAAACATGACTGGTCTGGCGCGTGTTATCCGTGGTCATATGGTGACAGCCTATGAGAACGTCGCTCTTTGGCATGAACGTGATATTTCTCACTCATCAGCTGAGCGTATCATCACACCAGATACGACTATTTTGATTGACTACATGCTCAACCGTTTTGGAAATATCGTCAAGAACTTGACGGTCTTCCCAGAAAATATGATCCGCAACATGAACTCAACTTTCGGTCTTATCTTTAGCCAACGTGCTATGTTGACCTTGATCGAGAAGGGAATGACGCGTGAGCAAGCCTATGATTTGGTGCAACCAAAAACGGCCTACTCTTGGGACAACCAAGTGGACTTTAAACCACTTCTTGAAGCAGATCCAGAAGTAACTTCACGCCTCACTCAAGAAGAAATCGACGAAATCTTCAACCCTGCATACTACACTAAACGTGTGGATGATATCTTTGAACGTATCGGACTCGGTGATTAATCCTAACAATAAAAAAGCGAGATTGAATCTCGCTTTTTTATATGCTTATCGAAGGGTGTTAATCTTCTTTTTTCTTAGTGAGCCCGTAAGCTGCTAGTGTGGCCATGAGTCCTGCTGCGACCAAGCCTGCAGAGTCTTGACTTCCTGTTGCAGGGAGTTGTTTTTCATCTGCTTTGCTAGTAGTTGCTTCAGCTTGCTCAGCTTTCTCAACGGCAGTTCCGACTTCGACAACCTGAGCGACCGCTTCCTGCGATACCGCACTATTGACAAGGGTTCTTTCTTCCTTGCCGTCAGCAGTGGTGCTAACAGAGTAGAAAATCGTACGGCGGCCATTTACTCCGGAAACGACGACTTGACTTTGTCCTTTTGGCAATTGAGGATTTTCACGTGTCACGGTAGTGAACGGAATCTCTTCTTCTTGGATGTCTAGTCTCGGTTTTGCTTCTGTGGCTGGGGCAAGACCGTGTTCATCCCCTACATGGGTAACAAGGGTTCCGACTTCAATGACTTGTGTCACTGCTTCTTGCGTTACAAGGCTATCGACAAGAGTCTTCACTTCTTTGCCATCAGCAGTAGTGCTTACAGAGTAGTAATGACTGCGACGACCGTTAACACCTTTGGTAAGGACTTGAGTCTTCCCTTTGAGCAAGAGTGGATTTTCGCGTGTCACGGTAGTGAACGGAATCTCTTCCTCTTGGATGTCCAGTCTAGGTTTTGCCTCTGTGGCTGGGGCAAGACCGTGTTCATCCCCTTTGTGCGTAATAGGGGCACCGATTTCAACCACTTGGGTCACAGGTTCTTTGGTCACTTGGCTATCTAGAACTGTTTCTGTTTGTTTCCCATTTTCAGTAAGAACAGAGATGTAATGAGTGCGTTCGCCCTCTACACCTGGTGTGATGATCTTTTTCTGACCAGCTGGGAGATTCGGATTTTCCTTCTTGATGACCTCAAATGGAATCTTTTCTGCTCTTGTGATGAGTTCCGGTTTGATTTCAACATTGGCAGCTAGTTCATTTTCATCGAGACTTCCTGAGTGGGTTGCAGCTGGTTTGAGGCCTAGGCGGGCTGCCTTGAGTTTGGCTACGAGAGCGTCTAACTCGGCTTGTTTGTTACGGTTGAGGTTGTAGTTGAGAGCTTCTTTAGCTGCATTTAGAGCATCCAAGCTTTCCTTGCTGTATCCATCCAAGTTTGCAGGGATTTGAGCAAGTTCCTCACGGAGTGCATTGTAGTTAGCGCGGAAGTAGTCTTTGTTATGGTCTGCAAAGGCAGTCATGAGTTCAAAGATTTCTTCTTCCTTGTACTCAGCACTTGGTTTGTCTGCCCAGATAGCAAGCATGCTTCCGACGGTTGGAAGGTCTACTTCTGGATACTTAGTAGATGCAAGCTGGTTAAATGGTACTTTGCCAGAGTTTTCAAGTGCTTTTGATAGTGGGTAGGCTTCATCTGGTTTGTGATTACCTAGCACGTAGTACCAGTCTCCGTTGGTGTTGAGGAGTTTATAGCCTTTGCTTGCTAGGTACTGAGGCGTTGCAAGGTTGTAACCCCACCATCCCTTAGACCAGTAAGAGATGATGACATCCTTGTCAAACTCAACATCATCCTTGTCTTCATAGTAGAAACCATCGTTGAAGGCCATTGGTTGAAGGCCTCGTTCTTTAGCCATAGCAGCAAGAGTGTTAGAGTACTCAGCAAACTTGCCATAGAGTCCATACCATTTGAGGTAGTACCAGCCTTGAGCGTTGGTGGCATCATTAGCGTATTCGTCTGTACCGTAGTTGAAGATCTTTGTCTTGCCTGCAAAGAAGTCCATGTACTTGCCGATGAGGGCTTTGACAAAGTTCATGGCCTCTTCGTTTTCAAGGTCCATGGTTGTTTTGGAGACCTTATCAAAGTTGGCTTGAGGATTCTTGATTCCAAGTTTTTCCATAGCGACGAGCATGGCATCCATGTGACCTGGGCTATTGATTGCTGGGATGAGTCCGAGGCCTTTTGATTTTGCGTACTCGATCAATTCAGTGATTTCAGCTTGACTAAGAGTGGTTCCGTTTGGATCATCGTAGTAAGCTTTTGTTCCTTCGATGATGGCCTTCTTGACATCATCACTTGCATAAATTTTTCCGTTAGCCGTGATGGTCATGTCATCAAGGAGGAAGCGAAGTCCGTCATTTCCTAGGAGAAGGTGCACATCAGAGTAGCCGAGCTCGCTCGCCTTGTCTACGATGCGTTTGAGTTGGTCGAGCGTGAAGTACTTACGTCCAGCGTCGATAGAGATTACCTTGTTCTTGGCAAGTTTTTCAACTTCGCGTTTCGCGTCTTCTTCTTTTTGAGCTTCTGGTGTGAAGGTTAGGTTGCTAACAGCTTCTTGGAGTTTCGCGATTGCTTGGTCAATGGTGTCTTGTTGGGCACGGCTGAGGTTGCTGTCGAGTGAGCGAATGGCTTTTTCAGCTTCTTTGACAGCTGCGACGCTTTCTGCAGTATAGCGTTTAAGGTCTGTTGGCACTTCTTTAAGGGCTTGCTCGGCAGACTCATAGTCAGCAGCGAAGTATTCAGCATTGGCATTTGCGAAGCTACGCATGAGTTTGAAGAGGCGTGATGGTGAATAGCGTGCAGATGGGGTATCTGCCCAAGCAGCTACCATACCGCCTATAAATGGGATATCTGCCCCATCAGATTTTGGTACCGAAGTGATTGGAGTGTTCTTAATCCCATTGAGTCCTTGGTCGAGGTTGTACCAGCCTTGACCATCTGCATTCCGTCCGAGAACGTAGTACCAAGCATCGTTGGTATTAAGGATTTGGTGGCCTTTTTCAACTAGAAGTTTAGAAGAAGCGACGTCATATCCGCCCCATCCACCAGTCCACATAGAAACGATGATGTCTTTGTCAAAAGTTCCAAAGCTAGTGTCGCTATTGTAGTAGATACCGTCGTTAAAGGCCATTGGTTTGAGGCCGTGAGATTTGACGATGCGAGCAAGGTCATTGGCGTAGGCGATAAATTTGTCGTAACCCTTATCTGGGAAGCCATCTTCTGGATACCACTTGTAGGCCTGAAGAACGCTCCAACCTTTGGCATCTGTAGCATCGTTGGCGTATTCATCTAGTCCGATGTTAAAGATATCAGATTTGCCAGCAAAGTAAGCAGCATACTTGTCGATTAAAGCTTTTGTGAACTCAACCGCTTCTTTGTTATCCAGGTCAACGGTACGAGCAGATTCTTTCCCAAAGTAGTTGAAGTTTGGTTTTTGGATACCTAGTTCTTTCATGGCATGCAAAATAGCATCCATGTGGCCGGGGCTGTTTACGGTTGGGATGAGACCAATACCTTTGTCTTTGGCATAGTTAATCAAGTCCGTCATCTGACTCTCTGTCAAATGGTTGCCATTTGGATCCTTGTAGTAGGCATCCGTTCCGTTTTCGAGCGCACGTTTGACATCGTCGCTTGCATAGGTTTTACCATTGGCTTTGATGGTCATGTCGTCCAACATAAAACGCATGCCATCATTTCCAACTAGTAAATGAAGATCAGTATAACCGTAGTGTTTGGCTTTGTCGATGATTTCTTTGAGTTGGTCTGGAGAGAAGTACTTGCGTCCAGCGTCGATTGAGATCATTTTTCTTTTTGCCAGTTTTTCATTCACCTGAGCTGCACGTTCCGTGCTAGGAGTGGCTACTGCAGGTGTGACGGCTTCATTTTTCTTTTCGGAAGGAGTACTTTCGGCAGGAGTTTCAGCAGGGGCAGTGATTTCTTTCTCGGCAGTAGGAGTTGGACTAGCATTTTCTGTCACAACTGGTGCAGTTGTTTCTTCTGTTTTTGGAGCAACTGTTCGAGGAGCCTCCTGGTCTTCTTTGACCTCCTCTTTTACAGGCTCGTCAGTCTTTTCTTCTAGTTTTTCTGGGGTCTTGGACTCTACAGCTTCCTTGACTGCTTGTGGACTCTCCTGAATAGTTTGGACAGTTTCTTCAGCTGTTGGAGCTGGAGTAATCCCGTCGGCAGATACGACTTGAGCGCTAAAAGCAAATCCTATAAGTACAGAAGTTGCCCCAACCGCGTATTTACGAATGGAGAAGCGCTGTTTCTTTTCTAGTTTCATGACAAAACCTCCTTGTTATTATCATATGTGATAGCGTTTACATAAAACCAATTTTATTTTATTATCTAAGGAGTAAAATGTCAAGTGGGTTTATATAAGAACTATAATAAATAGAGGAAATCATAAGATTTAGAAGAAAATTATTTCTAGAAATGAGAAAGAGAAAACCAATATTTAACTTGTTTTTAGTAAAAACGCTACTAATTAAATAAGAGTCCTCCATAGCGTTTTCACAACTTCTTTCTCGTGCTATAATGAATATAGAAAAAGCCTGAGCTAGGCTCAAGCTTTTTCTTAATGACCTCGATTACATGAGAGGAATTTAATTTTGTAGTAGTCTGCTCGCTTATAAGTTTCACTATAGGCAAGGACTTGGCCAGTGGCCTCAAGTTTTGTAGTCTTCGTTTGGAAGACTGTTGGAAATTGCGTATCGATTCCAAGTACAGAAGCAACATGCTCTGGTGTTGGAAATGCGATTTCATTGATTTCCTCAAAATGTTCATCGTTCATGTGAATGCGGTAATCCAATTTGAAACGTTTATAGATAGAACTATAATAGTCAAGATTTGGATAGTTGGCATTGATATATTGCTCAGGAATATAAGATGTGTGGTAGATGTATGTCACGTCGTTTGTCTGACGAATACGTTCAATCTTATAGTAGAATTGATCTCCACGTAGTCCAAGTTTATCTAAATATTCAAGTTTGTTTCCGCGCTCGATAGAAAGGACAGTAACTTTATCGTCTTTTGTTTCAAAGATTTCGACATCTGAAAACTCAACGAGTTTGTGCTTGCGGGCACGTGAAACGAAAGTACCTTTACCTTGTTGGCGGACAATGTAGCCGTCTTTTGCAAGGTCATTCAAAGCACGTACAACAGTGATTGAACTAACATCATACATCGCGATCAATTCTGCTTCTGTATAAAATTTATCTCCACTTGCAAATTGACCAGAGATGATTTTGTTTTTTAATTCATCTTTAATATATTGGTATTTAGGAATAGCCATAAATTTCACCTCGATTCTCTTTCTCCAACCTTGATTTTACCACAAATACAGACAAAATAGTAGTATTTAGGTAAAAAAAATTAAAATAATAGACTAAAAATGTTATGTTACATGTAAAAAATTCCATTTTATAACCTTGTGAATTATCATACATTAAAATATCGCTTTCATGCTATTTTTAGATAATTTTGGTAAATAGTAAGTAAAAAAATAGAAAAATTTTAAAGAATTTTCTAAAACCTATTGACAAATGCAAAATATTTGATTATATTTAATATTATAATAAATGAAAGCGCAAACTTAATTCGTCAGAGGTGGTAACATGACAAGATTTAAAATTGAGGACGATTTCTATTTAGATGGGAAACCGTTCAAGATTTTGTCTGGCGCCATTCATTATTTTAGGATTCCAGCAGAGGATTGGTATCATTCTCTCTATAACTTAAAGGCGCTTGGCTTTAATACGGTCGAGACCTATGTGGCTTGGAATTTACATGAACCCGTTGAAGGGGAATTTGATTTTGAAGGTGCCAGAAATTTGGAGAGATTTCTTCAAATAGCACAAGATTTGGGTCTCTATGCCATTGTACGCCCGTCTCCATTTATCTGTGCGGAATGGGAATTTGGTGGCTTGCCGGCTTGGCTCTTGACCAAGGACATGCGAATCCGCTCGTCCGACCCGGCCTACATCGAGGCAGTTGCTCGCTATTATGACCAATTATTGCCAAGGCTTGTGCCTCGCTTGTTGGATAATGGCGGAAACATTCTCATGATGCAAGTCGAAAATGAATATGGTTCTTATGGAGAAGATAAGTCTTATCTACGAGCAATTCGGAAATTGATGGAAGAGCGAGGGATTGATTGCCCACTCTTTACTTCAGATGGCCCATGGAGGGCTACTCTGAAAGCCGGGACCTTGATCGAAGATGATCTCTTTGTGACAGGGAACTTCGGTTCTAAGGCTCCTTACAACTTTTCACAAATGCAAGAATTCTTTGATGAGCATGGCAAGAAATGGCCTCTCATGTGTATGGAATTCTGGGATGGTTGGTTCAACCGTTGGAAAGAACCCATCATCACACGCGATCCAAAAGAGTTGGCGGAAGCTGTTCGAGAGGTATTGGAGCAAGGCTCTATCAACCTTTACATGTTCCATGGTGGGACAAACTTTGGTTTCATGAATGGTTGCTCAGCTCGAGGAACTCTGGATTTACCACAAGTCACATCATACGACTATGATGCCCTTCTCGATGAAGAAGGAAATCCAACTGCTAAATATCTAGCAGTCAAGAAGATGATGGCAACACACTTCCCAGAGTATCCACAGTTGGAACCACTCTATAAGGAAAGCATGGAGATAGAGGCAGTTCCATTGGCCGAAAAAGTTTCCCTGTTTGAAACCCTGGATAGTCTCTCTAGTCCAACTGAAAGCCTCTATCCAAAGGCGATGGAAGAACTTGGTCAAAGCTATGGCTACCTTCTCTACCGCACTGAGGCAAGTTGGGATGCAGAAGAGGAACGTCTCCGTATCATCGATGGACGTGACCGAGCTCAGCTCTTTGTAGATGGTCAATGGATTGCTACTCAATACCAGACAGAGATTGGTGAAGACATCTACTGTCAGGGCAACCGAGAAGGCTTTTCAGAGATTGACATCTTGATCGAAAATATGGGGCGTGTTAACTATGGACACAAGTTCTTAGCAGATACGCAACATAAAGGAATTCGTACAGGTGTCTGCAAAGATCTACATTTCTTACTGAATTGGAAACAATATCCACTTCCACTGGATAATCCTGAGAAAATTGATTTTTCAAAAGGATGGACAGAAGGACAACCAGCCTTTTACGCTTTCGACTTTACTGTTGAAGAGCCGAAGGATACCTACTTAGATTTGTCTGAGTTTGGTAAGGGAGTTGCCTTTGTCAATGGGCGTCACCTAGGGCGTTTCTGGAATGTCGGCCCGACCCTCTCACTTTATATCCCTCATAGCTATCTCAAGGAAGCTGCTAACCGCATCATCATCTTTGAAACTGAAGGCGAATATAAAGAAGAGATTCACTTAACTCGTAAACCTACACTAAAACACATAAAGGGGGAAAACTTATGACAATTGTAGGATGCCGTATCGATGGACGTTTGATCCACGGTCAAGTAGCCAATCTTTGGGCTGGAAAACTAAATGTTTCACGCATTATGGTTGTAGACGACGAAGTTGTTAACAACGATATTGAAAAGAGTGGTTTGAAACTTGCGACACCACCAGGTGTGAAACTCAGTATCTTGCCAGTTGAGAAAGCAGCAGCAAATATCCTTGCTGGTAAATACGATAGTCAACGTCTCTTTATCGTTGCACGTAAACCAGACCGTTTCCTTGGTTTGGTTGAAGCAGGTGTTCCACTTGAAACACTTAACGTCGGCAATATGTCTCAAACACCAGAAACTCGCTCTATCACACGTTCTATCAATGTGGTAGATAAGGATGTGGAAGATTTCCACAAACTAGCAGAAAAAGGTGTGAAACTCACTGCTCAAATGGTTCCAAATGATCCAGTTTCAGACTTTTTGAGCTTATTAAAATAGGAAAAAATTTTTAGGAGGTCATTGTTATGATACAATGGTGGCAAATTTTACTTCTCACTTTGTACTCAGCTTATCAAATCTGTGATGAGTTGACAATCGTTTCATCTGCAGGTTCCCCTGTATTCGCTGGTTTTATTACTGGTTTGATCATGGGAGATGTGACAACTGGTTTGTTTATCGGTGGTAGCTTGCAGTTGTTCGTTCTTGGGGTTGGTACCTTCGGTGGTGCTTCTCGTATCGACGCAACTTCTGGTGCGGTTCTTGCAACAGCATTCTCTATCTCTCAAGGTATTGATACAGATCTTGCGATTACAACAATCGCTGTACCAGTAGCAGCACTTTTGACATACTTCGACGTTCTTGGACGTATGACAACTACTTTCTTTGCACACCGTATTGATGCTGCGATCGAACGCTTTGACTACAAAGGTATCGAACGCAACTACCTACTTGGTGCGCTTCCATGGGCTCTTTCACGTGCCCTTCCAGTATTCTTCGCTCTTGCTTTTGGTGGTGCTTTCGTACAATCAGTAGTAGACCTTGTTAAAGAATACCAATGGGTTGCAGACGGTTTGACACTTGCAGGTCGTATGCTTCCAGGTCTTGGATTTGCAATCTTGCTTCGTTACCTTCCAGTTAAACGTAACCTTCACTACCTTGCTATGGGATTTGGTTTGACAGCTATGTTGACTGTTCTTTACTCAAACGTACAAAGTCTTGGTGGAGCAGTTGCTGGTATCATTAGCACTCTTCCTGCTGAAGTTGCTGAAAAGATTGGCTTTGCTAACAACTTCAAAGGTTTGTCTATGATCGGTGTTTCTATCGTAGGTATCTTCCTTGCAGTTGTTCACTTTAAGAACAGCCAAAAAGTAGCTGTAGCAGCACCTTCTACACCATCAGAAAGTGGGGAAATCGAAGATGACGAATTCTAATTACAAACTTACAAAAGAAGATTTTAATCAAATCAACAAACGTAGCTTGTTTACTTTCCAATTAGGTTGGAACTACGAACGTATGCAAGCTTCTGGTTACCTTTACATGATCTTGCCTCAATTGCGTAAAATGTATGGGGATGGAACTCCTGAATTGAAAGAAATGATGAAAGTTCATACTCAATTCTTCAATACTTCACCATTCTTCCACACTATTATCGCTGGTTTTGACCTTGCCATGGAAGAAAAAGATGGTGTGGGTTCAAAAGATGCCGTTAACGGTATCAAGACAGGTTTGATGGGACCATTCGCTCCTCTTGGAGACACAATCTTTGGTTCACTTGTACCTGCTATCATGGGATCTATCGCAGCAACTATGGCTATCGCTGGCCAACCATGGGGTATCTTCCTTTGGATTGCAGTTGCAGTTGCTTATGACATCTTCCGTTGGAAACAATTGGAATTTGCCTACAAAGAAGGGGTTAACCTTATCAACAACATGCAAAGTACCTTGACAGCTTTGATTGACGCTGCATCTGTACTTGGTGTCTTCATGATGGGTGCTCTTGTAGCAACAATGATCAACTTTGACATTTCTTACAAATTGCCAATCGGTGAAAAGATGATTGACTTCCAAGACATCTTGAACTCAATCTTCCCACGCTTGCTTCCAGCAATCTTTACTGCCTTTATCTTCTGGTTGCTTGGTAAGAAAGGTATGAACTCTACTAAAGCGATCGGTATCATTATCGTTCTTGCAGTAGGTCTTTCATTCATCGGTAAATTCTTGCTTGGAATGGGCGCATAATTTATGACAAAATCATTAATTTTGGTGAGTCATGGTCGTTTCTGTGAAGAACTTAAAGGTAGCACGGAAATGATTATGGGTCCACAAGACAACATTCATGCAGTGGCTCTTCTTCCAGAAGATGGTCCAGAAGAATTTACTGCAAAATTTGAAGCTGCTATCGAAGGATTGGATGATTTCCTAGTCTTTGCGGACCTTCTCGGCGGAACACCATGTAACGTGGTGAGCCGTCTAATCATGGAAGGTCGCGACATTGAACTCTACGCGGGAATGAATCTGCCAATGGTGATTGAATTTATCAATGCTAGCCTTACAGGTGCAGATGCGGACTACAAGAGCCGTGCTGCAGAAAGCATTGTGAAAGTCAATGATTTGTTAGCAGGCTTCGATGATGACGAAGATGAATAATACTCTTCGAAAATCAAATTCAAACTACGTCAGCGTCGCCTTGCCGTACTCAAGTACAGCCTGCGGCTAGCTTCCTAGTTTGCTCTTTGATTTTCATCGAGTATAAGATGTGACAACGGCTAAACCGTTAGAACATCTTATATAGAATATACATGGGAATGGGAGTCACTCCCATTCCCATATTTTCAATAAGAATGAAACAACAATAGATTAGAGGAACTCTATGCTAAATTACACAAAAGAAGAATTACTTGAACTGGGTGCAGAAATCACGACTCGTGAGATCTACCAACAGCCTGATGTATGGAAAGAAGCTTTTGAAGCCTATCAAGCGAAACGTGAAGAAATTGCAGCCTTTCTGCAAGGTATCGCTGATAGACATGACTATATCAAGGTCATCTTGACGGGTGCTGGTACTTCTGCTTATGTGGGAGATACCTTGGTGCCATACTTTAAGGAAGTCTATGACGAGCGCAAATGGAATTTCAATTCTATTGCGACAACAGATATTGTAGCCAACCCAGAAACTTATTTGAAAAAAGATGTGGCGACGGTCCTTGTTTCCTTTGCTCGTAGTGGGAATTCACCTGAAAGTGTGGCGACTGTTGATTTGGCTAAAGCCTTGGTTGACGACCTCTATCAAGTGACCATTACATGTGCTGCAGATGGTAAATTGGCGCTTCAAGCTCATGGCGATGAGCGCAATCTTTTGCTCTTGCAACCAGCTGCCTCTAATGATGCTGGATTTGCCATGACTTCTAGCTTTACGTCTATGATGTTGACAGCTCTCTTGGTCTTTGATCCTACAGAATTTGCTGTGAAAGCTGAACGTTTTGAAGTTGTGACGAGCCTTGCGCGTAAGGTTCTAGAAAATGCAGCAGATGTCAAAGAGCTGGTTGACCTTGACTTTAACCGTGTTATCTACCTGGGCGCTGGTCCTTTCTTTGGACTTGCTCATGAAGCTCAGCTCAAGATTTTGGAACTAACAGCTGGTCAAGTGGCGACCATGTATGAAAGCCCAGTTGGCTTCCGTCACGGTCCAAAATCTCTTATCAATGAAGATACAGTTGTTTTGACCTTTGGCACAACGTCAGAATACACTCGCAAGTACGACTTGGACTTGGTTCGTGAAGTTGCTGGTGATCACATTGCTCGTCGTGTTGTGCTTTTGAGTGATCAAGCCTCTGGTCTTGAAAATGTCAAAGAAGTGGCCCTTGGTTGTGGCGGTGTCTTGAATGATATTTACCGTGTCTTCCCTTACATCGTTTATGCCCAACTCTTTGCCCTGTTGACTTCGCTCAAAGTGGAAAACAAACCAGATACACCGTCTCCTACAGGTACAGTAAACCGTGTGGTACAAGGTGTTATCATTCATGACTATCAAAAGTAAGGAAGTGTCTATGAGTAAATTACAATTAAGTCCCAATAAAGTAGCTTGCTTGAAAAAACTCTCTGACGAGAACGGCATTATCTCAGCTCTTGCCTTTGACCAACGTGGTGCTTTGAAACGCCTCATGGCTCAATACCAAACAGAGGAGCCAACAGTGGCTCAAATGGAAGAACTCAAAGTCTTGGTTGCAGATGAATTAACAAAATACGCATCATCTATGCTTCTCGACCCTGAGTATGGTCTTCCAGCTACAAAAGCGCTTGATGCCAATGCTGGTCTTCTCCTTGCTTATGAGAAAACTGGCTACGACACAACTAGCACCAAACGCTTGCCTGACTGCTTGGATGTTTGGTCTGCCAAACGCATCAAAGAACAAGGTGCGGATGCAGTCAAATTCTTGCTTTACTACGATGTAGACAGTTCTGACGAACTCAACCAACAAAAACAAGCCTACATCGAACGCATCGGTTCAGAGTGTGTGGCGGAAGATATTCCATTCTTCCTTGAAATCCTCGCTTACGATGAAAAAATTGCTGACGCAGGTTCTGCAGAATACGCAAAAGTGAAACCACACAAGGTTATCGGTGCTATGAAGGTCTTCTCAGACCCACGCTTCAACATCGATGTCTTGAAAGTGGAAGTTCCAGTCAATGTTAAATACGTTGAAGGCTTTGGCAAAGGTGAAATCGTGCATACTCGTGAAGAAGCAGCAGCCTTCTTCAAAGCACAAGATGAAGCGACTAACTTGCCATATATCTACTTGAGTGCTGGTGTATCAGCCAAACTCTTCCAAGAGACCCTTGTCTTTGCCCACGAATCAGGCGCAAACTTCAACGGCGTTCTTTGCGGCCGTGCAACCTGGGCTGGATCAGTTGAAGCCTACATCAAAGACGGTGAAGCAGCAGCTCGTGAATGGCTACGTACAACAGGTTTTGAGAACATTGACGAACTCAACAAAGTTCTTCAAACAACAGCAACTTCATGGATTGAACGTGTAGAAGCATAAAAACAAGAATAGAAGAATCCCTTTTTGTTAAGAAGATACTTAAGGTTTTCTGACAAAGGATTCTGAAAATAGAAACTACAACCATAGATGGTGCATACACTCTCTATGGTTTGTTTACTTAAGAGAAATGGATCAAAGGAGAGAAGAATGAAAGCATACACAGAGCGTGTATTTGGAAATCATGAGGGCAAGGATGTCTTGGCCTATCGCTTTGAGACTAACAGTGGCTATCAGCTTGAAGTTATGACCTATGGAGCGACCATCTTGCGCTATGTCACGCCTGACAAGGCTGGAAATTTTGCCAATGTGATTTTGGGCTTTGATGACTTTGATAGCTATATAAGCAATAGTCCCAAGCATGGAGCAAGTGTAGGTCCTGTAGCGGGCCGTATTGCAGGTGCAACATTTGAGCTCAATGGTCAGACCTATGACCTTGAAGTCAACAACGCTAGCAACTGTAACCACAGTGGTTCAACAGGTTGGGATTCGAGCTTGTTTGAATTGGTTGAGGTGAGCGACCATGGCTTGACTCTCTACACAGAGCGTACAGACGGGACAGGAGGATTTCCTGGTAATCTTAAGATTTGGATTAGCTATCACTTGGAAGAAACTGGTGCCTACGAAGTCAGCTATAAGGTGACGACTGATCAGGACACGCTTGTCAATCCAACTAATCATAGCTATTTCAACTTATCTGGTGATTTCACGCAGACAGTTGACCGCCATGTCTTTCAGCTAAATACGGAGGGCATTTACCCAATCGCTCCAGACGGTGTTCCAGCTAAGATTCCAGATGCTGATCGTGATGTAGTGAAACACATCTACAATGGTGCTTTGCTCAAGGATATCTTTGCAGAGGATGATGAGCAAATCCAGCTGGTATCTGGTTTGGATCACCCATTTGCTCTTCCTGCAGGTCATGACAATGCTGGTTTCCTTTATGATCAAAACTCAGGTCGTTTCCTGCTTTTCAAGACAGAGGCCCCTTGCCTTGTGGTCTACACAGCAAACTTTGTGGATGAGAGTGTCGTCATAGGAGGCCAGCCAATGGTACAGCACAATGGGATTGCCCTTGAAGCGCAGGCCTTACCAGATGCTATTCACAGTGACCTCAAAGACCAAGTCATTCTCAAAGCAGGTCAAACCTTTACCAGCAAAACTCGTTATGAGCTTGTTGTCAAATAAAAAAGAAAGAGCTGGGTTCCAGCTCTTTTGAGTTCCGTGCTGTTGTATTGACATTAGAGGCAGTTTGGTCAGTACATGGCTTATTTTTCTTTTTTCTGTTTCTCGATTCTCTCTAACATTCTGTTTTTACGCTCCTCCAGTTCTTGGATTTGCTTGAGTAAAAGATCTGAAAAGTCACTATCGAGCTCTTCAGCCTCTCCACTACTATACCAATCTAAGGCGACAATGTGATTATTTTTATCAAAGCAGAAAATCACATCTCCATCACCGATGATAGACAGAAAAGGGATATAATCTACAAAGCCAAGTTCATGTAATTCTTTGGTCTTCAGTCGAATGTCTAGAAAATCAGGTATCTCATTTGCAATGCCGTAAACCTTAATACCACGGCAAAATGTCCAAAATGGGGCCACATCAAATGCTTTGGCTCTTGGCCACAGTTCCTCCCTGACTTCCATATAGAGTCCACCTAGGGGTGACATGGTAAAGTCCCTAAAGTCGTCTGGAAGGCTAATTTGATACAGTTTTTCAAAATCTTCTATATCCTCTTCAGAGGGTTCATTTCCCATGCAGGCTACAACTTGGTAGGTTTTAGAATCATAATGATGAAAATAATCATAGACATTTTCTAGTGACATGGCTACACCTCTCTATCCTAGGTAAATATATTCGACAACCAAATCACAAAGCTGATTATCCTTATCATAGCCGAAGTAGACGGGATAGACTCCGTCTCCAAAACCTGATTGGATCATCGGAATGCTTAGGTCAGCGTTGGGGATTTTAAAATTAATCCAATCCCCGCCCTCACGTTGATAAAGGGGATTGTCTATGGCATTTTGGGCAAAAATTGCTGCAAAAAAATCATCGTAGATATTTTTATCAGGATTTTCTTTATACCAACTCTCTTCAAAATCGCAGTAGGCATTCTTGGTGTCAACGTCCACTATCGTTGCCAGACCTGCGTCAACTGCAAATCCAAAATAAGAGTCTTTTTCAACAGTGTCTATATCTTCATCACCAGTCAGTGCTTCATAGTAGATGACTGGCACTTGATCTGTAAATTGGATTCTCGTTGCTATATACCTGTAGTGATCTTCTTCTAACTTGGCTACTAAAGTTTTTAGTCTATATGTTCCTTTGGGAACAGATTGTAAGTAAGGCTTTTCCTCTCTACGGAGCCAGAACAAAGGATCTCGGACTAGAATTTCTCCACTAGGAAAAGTCACTTCCCCCATATCCAAAACAAAAACTTCCATGTCCTGTATTTCTTTCCTATCAAAATAGTCTGCATAATTGATAGACGAAGTGAGCAGGTGTTTTATTTCTTGGTATTTCTGTAACCATTCTTGTGAAGTTTGTATTTTTTCCATAAACAGCTCCTTTCTAAATCTTTTATTTTAGGTGGGTACTTTCTGAGTTAGAGAATTGTGTACTCATTATCATTTTTCCTACAAATGCATTCATTCTATGCTTTTATTTCCCTAATGATCGAAAAGATTAGGTCTTTAAGACTTTCTGCTACATACACAACTTCATCAGGATCATGGATATAGCCGATAATCTGCCCTTCTTTTCCCTCTGTATTCGGATCAAAATCCAGCATCAGAAAACAACTGTCACAATACTCGGCAAAAGGAATCCATTTTTTATTAAAAAGATAGGGTTTTATCCTCTCGTCCCGCATTTTTTCAATGTCTTGGCTTGTAAAATGCTCAGGAAATTCAGTTAAGAGGGCGTCTCTGTTTTGAAAATAGTGTTTAGTGTTCTCAATTTCCTGCAGGCTCATCAAGCAAAAGGGCATGCCTCTTTCATCTACAAGGCAAGGCAGAATACTGAGATAATTACTCCCGTTTTTATACCTGTATAGCTCTTTTACTTCATCAGGCAGCGTTATCCCAAATTTCTCCTCAAATGCTACCAGTTCTTCCTCAGAAGCTCCAGGGATTTCCTGATAATCGTCTAGATATTCTTCCTCCACTGGGTCATCCAAATCCCATTCTTCAAAATTTTCACAGATGTACTCTTCTATCTTTTGGATTTCATTACTTATCTGCATATCATCCACCCTTTATTTTCTTAGTTACAGTTCTCCTTCGATTATTTGTTGCATATATGCTGACATATTATTTACAAAATCCGCAAAACTGCACATATCTTTCAACTCTTCATGCTCTATATCATAGAAAGCCACTTTCTTTGTTTTAGGATTCCATACGATATAGATATGGTCATAATCTCCCGTCTGTTTAGAAATACGTAGGACTTTCTGTCTGCCTTTTTTCATCGGAACAGTATTGATTAAAGAGAAAAACTCTATCCATTTAAAGTTACAGTCTTTAAACTCAAAATGTAATTCCTCACTTTGAAGAAAATCAATGACCGCCTTAGGCAGTTTAAATGGCTTCAGTTCATCCAGTTTATTTTGTAAACTGTGGTATTCTTCAGGCTCTAACTGCTTAAAATAGTCAGCCATCTCTTCATCACCATTTTCAAGTGCGATGCTGTATGGACGCATACCGCCTTTTTCTGTTATGGTTACATCCGCCCCATTTTCTACAAGATATTGACACATTTTTAAATCAACATACCTAGCGGCTACACATAGCGGAGTCGGTTTAAAAGGATAGACTGTATCAGGGGCATTGTAGTTAATATCAACTCCGTTCTTTATAAAGAAATCAAGCACATCATAATTTCTATCTGAAACGGCACTGCGAAATGCCTGCCCACCGTATTTTTCTACCCTATGACCTAATTCGTGGATGAGAGGCAGGTTCTCGTATTTTTTTCCATATAAAGCCTGTTCAAATGCCTCTGTCTTTACATCATTTACACAGTTCACCTTTGCGCCATGTTCTACCAGATACCTGATAATAGCTTCATCACAATATCTTACGGCAAGCAAAAACGCCGGATTGCCTTTTACATTCAGATTGACACCCTTTTCCACCAGTCATTTTAGAGAGTCAAAACTTTCCATAATCAGGGCAAGGTTTAAGGGCGACAGGGTGGTATATTTACCTATCTTTATGCTCTCTTCAATATCAAAACCCTTTAAAAACTGTTCATCTAATGCCGATGTATTTCCATTTATGATATCATTTACAATTTGTGGAACAGATTTAAAACTTCCTATATCCTTTAATCTAATCATTTTAAGTCTCCTATAAATTTAGAATCATCTGTTATAATTTGTTTTGCCTAAAGGAAGCGGATTAGGATTTAAGCTTACCCAGAGAATCGAAAGTTCACACAAACGTTCAGTTATAGTATCTTCATCACTGCCTTTTGCACGGATGCTGGAAATCAGTTCCTTAGTTTCTTCCAGTTTTTCTTCGGAAAGCGGTGTACCTGAAGCGAAATGGTTTGGCAGGGCTTTAAGCATGTTCCGGTAGTGTTTATCCCAGTTGACACCGCCATTTCTATAGAGCTCATCCTGTACGCGCCCTGTTATACGGATCACTTCGCCTTGTACAGTTTTCGCTGGCCCGCTTGAAGGAATCAACATCTCCCAAAGTTCATCGTATTGCTTTTGCCAAGGAACATCTTCTACAAGAATAGGAGAAACTCCGTCATATATCTTGCGTTTTGGAGCAGGTTCTACACCAAACAGTGCATAGAGTTTCTCAAGCCCTGCTTCTGTTTCAGTCAAGTAATCTTTATTAAAGTTTTCTCTGTGAAATTCAAAATCCTTTCCGATTAGTTCGACTCTTTCCGCCATTTCAGGCACTACCTCAGCACCCGCCTTTATGAGCATTTCTGCAATTTCTGCTACCTGTGCAATATTCATATTCCTGCAAGTAGCAAGGGATTCGGCTAAAGGAGTTCGTCCCATATCAGTTTTGGGATTAACATCTGCACCTTTTTCAATCAAAAAACTTACTATCTTAGGTCGGAAAAAACCTGCTGCCGTATGTAGAGGTGTACTGCCATATGTATCAGGTTTTTGTATATCTCTGCCTAATTCATACAGCAGTTTTACAGTATCTCTCCCCAAAGCGGCATGTTTATATAAAGGTGTACGTCCATAATAATCAGGAGTATTTACATCTAAACCCTGTTCCACTAGCCAGATAACAAACTCATCAGGAACACCTCCAAAATGAAGTGCCGTATTTAAGCTGTATCTGCCGTCATGAGCAGTAAGCTCACATTTATCATATACGGCTTTAAGAGATTCAATATCTCCTGCTGTAATCAGTTCATCAAAATTTTTAGGTAAGGTCACTCTTTTTTTGGCTATTGTTCTTCTCCTTTAATATAGAACTAACATTTGCATTTTACATTTCTAAACCCACTTAAGCCCATCAACATTTTTTAAAATCATAGATTTTCCATCGTAGTCATTTTTTAACTCGATTTCTTTTTCCTTAACCGAAATGTTGTTGTACCAGTGATCTAAGCTGGCATATTTTCCTGTATGGATATTGATAAGCATGCTTGTTATAGAATCCCAAGTGCCCTTTTCCACTGTTTCTGCAAGCAAATAATAGGCATCTAAAAATATGAGATTTCTCCCATAAATCCAAAATGGAAGTTGAATATTTAACAAAGGCAATTTTGCAGAAAAATATCATCTCCATGTGGTGGCACGGTTTCATAATGAAATTCTATCTCACTCCCATAATATGCTATCGTTGCTCCTTCGCAACCGATGCTTTGAGGAATACCCTCCTCAGCTACTAAAAATCCCATTGGCTTCTCCTTATGTTGTAATTGAATGAACTCCGACCAGACTCTCCACGTTTACAACCAGATGGTAAAGGTAATCACCTGTTTTTTGTAGGTGACAAATATTTTACCTCTAAATAGGCTGACAAGATGCTGAGCCATAGAGAGACCAATTCCGTGTCCAGATATGGTTTGGTTGTTGTGAGAGGTCTCCGCACGATAAAAGCGATCAAAGAAACGCTTAATATTAACTGCTTGTCCATCCTTATAATCATTAGAAATAGTGATGCAAGTTCGTTTGCGTAGTAGGTAATTTTTGCGTTGGAGCGTCAAGCGAATCGTTCCAGCGGGATCGCAGTATTTTCGGGCATTGTCAAGAAGGATGCTAAGAAGCTCATAAAATTCTTCTTGGGCTACTTTTTCTACAACGTCTGCTTCAATAGAACTTTCAAATTTTTTATCTTCTTTGGTAAAGAGAGGAGCAAAATCTGAGGCAACCTTTTCAGCGATAACGGAGATATTTTGAGGAGCTAGTTTGATATCCTCTTGTTCCTCGAGCCGAGCAAGTCGGATGAGTCTTCCAATCAGGTGGTTGAGTCGTTCCGTCTGTTCTTTAGTGCTGCTACTCCACTCAGTCTCTCCCTCTATTAACTCCTGTAGCTCGGTATTGGCCGAAATGATGGCTAGAGGCGTTTTGAGTTCGTGTCCTGCATTGGTGATAAACATCCGTTGTTTTTCATAGTTTTTGATAAAAGGACGAATGACAATCCCTGAAATCAAGGTGAAGAGCAGTATGAGGAGGAGTAAGCTAGCCAAGGCCAGCCAGATAGAGACCTGAAGTAAGGTATCTCGTTCTCGGATATAGTTAGTCGTCTCAAAGAAAACCAGTAGTTTCCCAGTCGTAGATTGGCTCACTTGGTAGGTAAAATAGCGTCCCTTATGAGTAATAGAGCCATAAGTTTCTTGCCTTTTGAGGATGCTTGGGAGAAAACTTTTGACTTCAGCCTCAGTTAAGGACTGGACATTTGTAAGGGAGATGGCGTAGTCATTTTCCTTTTCTCTGACGGAGAAGTATTGAAAATTATAGACAATCCCTTCTTGGATATTTTTCTCAGTCAGACTTTCTTTGATTTCGTCTGTAATAGGAAGTTCCCCCTCATTCTTGGTTAAGATAGAGAGAACAGTGTGAATGTTGTCCTCAGTCTGAGTGTAGACGATACTATTCATCAAAACTAGAAAGAAGGTTAGAATCAGAGTGATGGCAAGAGTAGCCGTTGCGATAAATTTGATACGAAGCTTTCGAAACATCTAGTCACCTCCTGTTAATTGGAAGGGGCCTTCTGCCGGCCCAAGTATCTGTAAGCTAGACTGGACACTTTGGAGTTTTTGGCGTAGGTAGGAGATATAGAGAAAGACGAGCTCGTGATCCTGTTCTTCCAGCTCGTCTGGCCAGACCTGCTCTAGTAGTTGTTGACAACTGAGGGGTTGGTTAGCGTGCTGGATGAGGAGAGTCAAGAGTTGGGTCTCCTTTTTCCCCAAACGAATGCTGTTTGTAGCAGCCAATTCTTGTTCATCAATATCCAAGCGGGTATTTCCTAATTGGACTGTATCCGGAGTATAGTCTTCCAGGCGGCGTGCAGTAGAACGGAGTCTAGCCAAGAGCTCCTTGAGCGAGAAAGGTTTAGTCAAGTAGTCGTCAGCACCTGCATCGAGTCCGGTTACACGGTCATCTACTTCAGCCATGGCTGTCAGCATGATGACGTGGGTCGTATTGCCCAACTGGCGAATTTCTTTGAGGGCTTCAATTCCAGTTTTAATTGGCATCATGATGTCAAAAATCATGAGGTGATAGTGGTTAGATTTAGCCTTTTCGACAGCATCTTGTCCATTAAAAACAGAATCAACGCTATAGCCCTCGCGTTCTAAAGCAACAGTGATGACACGATTTAGTTGAGCTTCATCTTCGGCAAGTAGGATTTTCATAGGTTCTCCTTAGTCTTGGTCAGATCGCTGAATCAAATCACGGATGGTCTGCATGGTCAAGTCGCATGAAGCAAGCTCATCGGCACAACGTTTGAGCTCGCGCGTGATTCGCTCAGGATTTTGGATATTTTTCTTGTATTTCATCTGGTGTTCGAGGCTAGCCCAGGAGTCCATGGCAATTGTGCGCAGTTGAATCTCGATAAAATAGGTACCCTGGTCATTTCCCAGACAGTCTGGGTAGGGAGTGGTTACCTCTAGAATCAGATGATAGGAACGGTAGCCGTTGGGTTTGACCTGACGGATATAGTCTTTCTCTTTGAAAATATGGATGCTTGGCATCTGGCGAATATACTCTACGATGCGATAGATATCATCTGTAAAGCCTGTGATGATTCGAACGCCAATAGCATCTCGTATTTCTTTAAGAGCAGATTGACTTGTCTGAGGAAGGCCCTTGCGTTGGCATTTTTCACGCATGCTTTTTTCTGTTTTGATGCGCGCATGCAAATGCTCATATAGTTTGAGGTTGGTTTCTTTTTTGTAATTGGCTGCGGCCTCTTCTATGTCTTGAATAAAGGTTTGCAAGATGATGGGTAAATAGGTCTCACAGCTACCATAGATAGAATTCATAAGCACGTCCATTCTGAACAGTTTTTTACTATTATATCATGAAAACACAGATATGAGATAAGTTCCTACAAAGACAGATGGGATGAGAATTTTGACAAAGCCTCTTATTCGAGATATAATGAAGAAAAATCGAGCAAGGAAAAAGAAATGACAAACTCAAAGTATATAACACGCTTGAAACGTTCAGAGGGCCAGTTGCGTGGGATTCAAAAGATGATTGAAGAAGATCGTGACTGCGCTGATATTGTGACGCAGTTGACAGCAGTGAAATCGAGTGTTGAGCGCGTGATTGAGATGATGATTACGGAAAATCTCACCGCCTGCATTAACCAACCACTAGATGATCCCGAGGCTCAAAAGGAACGCCTAGAAAAGGCCATCCGATACCTGATTAAACGGAAATGAACTAATTTTTTGAGACGATAGTTGCAAAGGCATATCTAACTATTAATAGAATAGTTTAATTTGAATCAAAAGAGGCTGGGTAAAAAGTCTTTAAAATTAAAAAACGCATACTATCAGGTGTTGAAAAGCCTTGATACTATGCGTTTTATTGTGGGGAGATTTATACTCTTCGAAAATCAAATTCAAACCACGTCAGCTTCACCTTGCCGTATATATGTTACTGACTACGTCAGTTCTATCTGCAACCTCAAAGCAGTGCTTTGAGCAACCTGCGGCTAGCTTCCTAGTTTGCACTTTGATTTTCATTGAGTATTACTTCATTTTCTCCTGAAATTGAGTTGTTGCCCAGTTCCATTTGCTTATTCTATTTGACCGGGCCAAGCATTCATACCACCTTCTACATTGGTAACGGTGAGACCTTGGGCGCTGAGAAATTGACAGGCAGAGGCAGAACGTACTCCACCTTGACAGATAACATGGTATGCATGGTCAGGATTGAGTTCTTTGTAGCCTTGCTCCAAGGTACTTAAAGGCAGATTTTTTGCACCTGGTGCATGTCCTGCTTGGAATTCATGTACTTCACGTACATCAATAAGATTTAGATTTTCATGTTGATATTTTTCATAAAAGTCAGCCATGCTGATATTAGTTACCATATTCTACTCCTTCTGGTTTAGCCATTTTGTATAGTGAATAAGCGCCGTCAAGGTTTTGGACGGTAAATCCTGCTTGCTTGAGGATACGCTCTGCGATATAGCTACGTAAACCGCTGTGGCAGCTAACGATGTAGGCTTGATTCTTGTCCAGTTCGTCCAAGCGTTCCCGTAGTTCGTTTAGGGGGATGTGGATGGTATCGACTTTGAGTCGGCCACTCTGGAATTCGCCACTTGTCCGTACATCTAGGAATTTCTTACCGGCGGCTAGTTCGTCTTCTAGTTGGTACCATTGAATATTGTCGCTTAAACCTTCGATTAGGTTCAAGGCTGCATAGCCCAGCATATTGACGGGATCCTTAGCAGAGCCAAATGGTGGCGCATAGGTGAACTCCAATTCTGGTAAGTCAAAGACGGTGAGATTTCCCTTGATAGCAGTTGCTAGGATATCAATTCGCTTGTCAACACCTTTCTTCCCAACTCCTTGGGCACCATAGATTGTTCCAGTGGTTGGGTCAAAGAGGAGTTTCAAGGTCATATCAGTAGCGCCAGGATAATAACCAGCGTGATCTTTTCCACTGACATGAAGTGCCTTGTAAGGAAGTTGATTCATGCGAAGGATACGTTCGCCGAGACCAGTCGAAGCAGCTGTCATATCAAAGGCACGAACGATAGCAGTGCCGATACTGCCCTTGTTTGTACGACCTAGTCCTGCAATGACATCCGCCACTTGGCGTCCTTGACGATTGGCAGGAGAAGCGAGAGAGATGAGAGCGTCTTGGCCTGTAATCTCTTGCTTGACGACGATGGCATCCCCAACTGCAAAAATATCTTTTTGACTGGTTTCGTAATGTTCATCGACCAAGATCCCACCACGAAGTCCCAGTTCAATCCCCGCAGCTTTTGCTAGTCCGTTTTCAGGTTCAACACCGACAGAAAGGATGGTGAGGTCAGAAGTGATCTTTTGACCGTTTTCGAGAACGATGATTTTTCCTTGGTCTTCAAATCGAGTCGCAGACTGGGAAGTGATAACGCGGACACCATTTGCCAGCAATTCTGCTTGGACAAAGGCCGCCATTTCCTGATCTAATGGTGGCAAGACATGAGGTGCTTTCTCCACGATGGTGACTTGCAATCCTCGTTTCGCCAGGTTTTCAGCCATTTCAAGCCCGATAAAGCCTGCACCGATAACGACAGCTTCTTTTGGATGATTGTCCAAGGCCGCCATAATCTCGTCAAGATCGGGAACATTGCGGAGCGTGTAGGCATTCTTAGCTTCTGCCAAACCTTCAATGGTAGGAACAAATGGTTTAGCTCCTGGGGAGAGGATCAGCTTGTCGTAGCTTTCTGTGAATTCCTGTCCATCATAGCGTACGGTCACAGTGTGATCTGCTGGCGAAATGCTGATGACCTCGTGAAATGGTCGCACATCGAGATTAAAGCGTGCTTTGAGACTTTCAGGAGTTTGTACTAATAAACTATCACGGTTTGAAATTTCTCCTGAAACATAGTAAGGAAGTCCGCAGTTTGCAAAGGAAACAAAGGGACCTTTCTCAAAAATAGTGATTTCAGCGTCTTCCATGAGACGTCTGAGGCGGGTTGCTGCTGACATACCGCCTGCAACTCCCCCGACAATGATAATTTTCATTGATTTTCTCCTTTATGCTTCTAGATGACCTTACCTGTCCAAGCGCTCATACCGCCTCGGACATTGATGACATCGTAGCCTTTTTTCTTTAGCTTCTTCGCAGCTAGTTTGCTTCGCACACCAGAATGACAAATGACATAAAGTGTTTCTTTTGTTGCAGGTGTGTAAGAACCGATTTCTGTTAAAGGAACATTCTTGGCGTTTTTGATATGACCTCTACGGAATTCCGTAGGCGTCCGAACATCCAGTAGTTGAATCGGTTCCTTGAGTTTAACTTCTAACTCGCTGGTAGAAATACTGTCAATTTTTGTAAATAATAAGTGAAACATAGGCACCTCCAAATATACCCTTATGGGGTATATTAAACCATGAAGTCAAGCTTTTGTCAAGCAAGTTGTTTTGACTTGGGAGAGGGCTTGGTTTTGAGAGTTTAGAAAGCAGGCTATTCTTGACCTTTCAAAGGCTTTTTGATATGATGGGCTCCAAAGTAAGTATGAGGTGATACTATGACCAGTGAATACCAGAAAATGATAGCAGGAGAACCCTATCATCCGTTTGATTCCGAGTTACGGGTCTTGGCTCAGGCTTCTCGCCAAAAACAGGCTGCCTTTAACCGGGAAGAAGATCCCTTGAAGGGAGCGGATATTATCAAGACTTGGTTTGGCTCAACTGGGTAAAATCTCTATGTCAATCCACGCCTGGTGGTCGATTATGGAGTCAATATCCATCTAGGGGAAAATTTTTATTCTAATTGGAATTTGACCATGCTGGATGTTTGTCCGATTCGCATCGGTAACAATGCCATGATTGGCCCCAACTGTCAGTTTTTAACCCCACTCCATCCACTGGATCCGCATGAACGCAATTCAGGGGTCGAATACGGCAAGCCCATCACCATCGGGGACAATTTCTGGGCTGGAGGTGGCGTCATCGTCCTTCCTGGAGTGACACTGGGCAATAACGTAGTGGCAGGAGCTGGATCTGTGATTACCAAATCCTTCGGAGATAATGTTGTCCTAGGTGGCAATCCTGCGCGTGTTATCAAGGAAATACCAGTAAAAGAAAACTAAAAAGAACAGCCTGGGCTGTTCTTTTTATGAACTCTAATCTTATAGATTTTTCTTCTTTTTTGCTTTTTTGAATAGAGTGACATCGCACTTGGGGATGTTGCTTTTAAAAACTATTAAATGCATTTTAGTACTCTCAAATTGTTTCTAGTAGCCCTTTCAAAAGAATACTGAGTGAAACTAGATTTAAGGAAACTTTCAGAAAAGTTTTAGTTTTGTTTCAGGGATCTTCAGTAGACTGTCTAGCTATATCATACGAAGGAGAGGAAAAAGGTATGAAATCAAAGAAATGGACCCTACTCGCAACGAGTTTAACGGCAATGGTGTTGATGGCAGCATGTTCCCAGTCAATAACTTCATCCAATACCAATGAAACGACAAATAGTTCTACAACAACTGAAACAAAGACAAATCAATCATCCTATTTTACAGAGAAGGATAATGATACTTCTTATGATGAAAGTACAGCTTCTAAGATTGAGCTATCTGGCTCATCAGCAAACGTCTCTGGAGATGGGGTAACAGTCTCTGAATCAACAGTGACCATCACAAAATCTGGAACCTATGTGATTTCAGGTCAGTCTGACGGAGTGCAGATCAAGGTCAAGGCAGATAAGTCTGCAGATGTTCATCTAGTCCTAAAAGGTACAACCATGACCAATACCAATGCAGCGATATCTGCGACATCGGCTGACCATGTCTACCTGACTCTGGCAGAAGGAACCACCAACAGTCTCTCTGACTCAAGCTCGAACAGTGACGAAAAAGCCGACGCAGCTCTCTTTTCTAAGGTGGATTTGACCATCAACGGGAAAGGAACCCTCAATGTAGATGGCAAGAAGAACAATGGTATCAAGGCTAACGACACTCTTCACATTACGGGTGGAACCTATAACATCACAGCAGTTGGCGATGCCTTTAATGTCAATGATGAACTCAATATCACTGGTACGACCATGACCATTGATGCCAAAGAGGATGGGGTCAAGGTCGACAATGATGACGATATGACTGTCGGCAATATGTATTTGGCTAACAATACCATAACAGTCACAGCAGGAGATGATGGCATCCACGCATCAGGTA
Organism: Streptococcus oralis; assembly: GCF_023611505.1. Taxonomy (NCBI): domain Bacteria; kingdom Bacillati; phylum Bacillota; class Bacilli; order Lactobacillales; family Streptococcaceae; genus Streptococcus; species Streptococcus oralis. The sequence continues at coordinate 119,550 of NZ_CP097843.1, forward strand.
ATTTGGTCATCGATAGTGGTACCTACACCGTCAAGAATTCGACAGAAGGACTTGAAGGTAAGTCCATCACTATCAACGGTGGGGACATTACCATCTATTCGACAGATGATGGAGTCAATGCAGCTAATAAAAACGCCCAACAAAGTGAGATTTTCTTTACCATGAACGGTGGTAACCTGACAGTAGAAGTTGGTCAAGGGGATACAGACCCAATTGACTCAAACGGCAATATCACGGTCACAGGCGGAACCATTAAAATGACTGGTCAGACAGGTTTTGACTTTGATGGAACTGCGACCTACACAGGTGGAGATATCTACCTCAACGGTGAAAAGCAAACGGAAATCGTCAACTCTATGCCTGGAGGTGGTGGACCGGCTGGGGGACCTCAAGGCACAGGTCCAGCCCCTGGCGGACAAGGATAAGCAAAAAAGATAGCATTCAATTAGAATTGCTATCTTTTTATATGGGTAATAGATTGATATGTTACGAGTGGTTTTATAGTTGTAGCTTTCAAGGATAAATTGTTAAGCCACTCATTTGTGTTTACTTAAATTTCTTGAATTTTAAGAGAGTATTGAGTAGTTTTCCTCTAAATGTTTTGTTTTGGTAGGCGATTGTGAGGGAATTGAAAAATTCAACTGCTAGGTGTTCCTGGTGACCGAACTCCATCTAGCTTGAGGTTGCTTCTGGGGAAAAGACGCCTAATTTGATGCGGAGTCCACCTTTTTTCATCTTGAACTGATGCATACCATACATCTTGATATCAAGGCTTGGATCGGGCATGAGAGTAGCAGTATCACCTGCCATAGAAATTTTTGTATCAGCATCAGGAATGACTGGTTTTTCAGCATCTAGACTGATAAAGATTTTTTGATAAGTTGGTTGTCCGTACTCTCCAATCAACTTCATCACTTCCTGTCCACCGTGCACCCCAGCAAATACAAAATGTTCGGGGTGAACTTTAGAAGGGAGCGCTTCGTCGCCCATTTTATTTAGTCCTTGGTTGAAGGCGAAGAAGTCTCCCAAAATCAGGTCTTAAGAAAGTTCGTAAGGCATCACAATTTAGTAAACGTTAATTCGAGAGAGTTGCTATATTTACATAGAACAACCTTCGGGGTGTTCTTTTTTATGCTTGTAAATCGATTTAAGATAGTTTACCTAATGATTAGTCGTTTCAATTTTGTTGTCGAGGCCTAAGTAGATTTTTGATTGGTAATCAATAAGATGATGGTTAGCTTGATAAAAACTCTTGATAAATTTACTCTAACGGAATTAAATAATGAGAAAAATGATATAATAAAAAGAATAAAAAGTTAATGAGGAAATATGATGTCAGAACAGGTACAAAGGCAAGAGCTACATAGAAAGATATGGAAAATTGCTGATGAAGTTCGTGGTGCAGTAGATGGTTGGGACTTCAAGCAGTATATTTTGGGAATTCTATTTTATCGCTTTATTAGTGAAAATTTCAAAACCTATATCGAAGGTGGCGATGAATCAATTAACTATGAAGAGATTTCTGAAGATTTAATTACACCTGAAGTTCGAGATGATGCCATTAAAACCAAGGGTTATTTTATTATGCCTTCGCAGTTGTTTTCCAATGTTGTCAAAACTGCTCGTCAAAATGAGCACTTAAATACAGATTTAAAAGATATCTTTGATGATATTGAGTCTAGTGCGATTGGTTATGCGAGTGAACATGACATTAAGGGTCTTTTTGATGATGTAGATACCAGAAGTAACAAGTTAGGTAGTACGGTTCCGGAGAGGAATCAGCGCTTGGCTCTGATTCTTGAAGGAATCGCAAGTCTTGATTTTGGAAACTTTGAAGATAACCATATTGATCTCTTTGGGGATGCTTATGAGTATCTAATCTCTAATTATGCTTCTAACGCTGGGAAATCTGGTGGAGAATTTTTTACACCGCAAAGTGTATCGAGACTCTTGGCGCGGATTGTTATGCTGGGTAAGAATGAAAAAAATAACATCAATAAAATTTACGATCCTGCCTGTGGTTCGGGTTCGTTGCTTCTGCAAGCTAAAAAGCAGTTTAATGAGCACATAATTGAAGATGGATTTTATGGTCAGGAAATTAATATGACCACCTATAATCTAGCTCGGATGAATATGTTTTTACACAATATCAATTATGATAAATTTAGCATTGAGCGTGGCAATACCTTGCTTGATCCTAAGCATGTAAACGATAAGCCTTTTGATGCTATTGTGTCAAATCCACCCTACTCTATCAAATGGATAGGAAGCGATGATCCGACGCTCATCAACGATGACCGCTTTGCACCTGCGGGTGTATTGGCGCCTAAATCTAAGGCTGATTTTGCTTTTATTATGCATAGCTTGTCATACTTGTCAAATAAGGGACGAGCTGCAATCGTAACTTTCCCAGGTATTTTCTATCGTGGAGGTGCTGAGCAAAAGATCCGTCAATATCTAGTAGACAATAACTTTGTTGAAGCGGTTATTCAGCTACCAGATAATCTCTTTTTTGGGACCTCCATTGCGACCTGTATTCTTATTTTAGCGAAGAATAAGCCAACGACTGATATCCTCTTTGTTGATGCAAGTAAGCAGTTTAAGAAAGAAACTAATAATAACGTCTTAACAGAAGAGAATATCGAAAAAATCTTAGACAGTGTTGAAAAGAAAGAAAATGAAGATTACTTTTCTTGTATGGTGGCACAAGAAAAAGTAGCAGAAGCAGATTATAATCTTTCAGTGTCCACTTATGTAGAAAAAGAAGATACACGTGAGAAGATTGATATTGATGTGCTCAATAAAGAAATCGCTGAGACTGTTGCCAAGATTGACCACTTGCGTATGGAGATAGATAAGATTGTAGAGGAATTGAGCCATGGCAAATGATGTGATTCTCTATAGAACTGATGACGGAGAGTCCGCTATTGAACTCCACTTGGATAATGGAACGGTCTGGCTGACTCAACAAGAACTAGCTGAGCTCTTTCAAACTTCCAAGCAAAACATTAGTAAACATATCAAGGCGATTTTTGAAGATGGTGAATTGGATGAAACAGTGGTTGTCAACTATCAGTTGACAACCACTCGTCACGGTGCAATAGCTGGTAAAACTCAGTCAAAAAAAGTCGCCTACTATAATCTCGACATGATTTTGGCGATTGGCTATCGTGTGCGCTCCCCTCGTGGAGTCCAGTTTAGACACTATGCTTCGACAGTCTTGAAAGAGTATCTGATCAAAGGCTTTGCTATGGATGATGAGCGCTTGAAAAACTTGGGTGGAGGCTCTTACTTTAAAGAACTCCTGGAAAGAATCCGAGACATTCGCTCAAGTGAAAAAGTCTTTTACCGTCAGGTTTTAGATCTTTTTGCGACATCAAGTGACTACAATGCAAACTCACCAGAGGCAAAGAAATTCTTTGCGACGGTGCAAAACAAGATGCATTATGCCATTCACCACAATACTGCGAGTGAACTCATTTATAACCGTGTTGATAGTGAAAAGGAGTTTATGGGCTTAACCACTTTTAAGGGAGACCTTCCTACTCTATCTGAAGCAAAAGTTGCCAAGAACTATCTGACAGAAAAGGAACTCCGTGGGCTTAATCAGCTTGTATCAGGATATCTAGACTTTGCTGAAAGACAGGCAGAGCGAGAAGAAGTCATGACTATGGCGGACTGGGTGACACATGTAGATCGTATCCTTCAGACTACTGGAGAAGACTTGCTGGATAACAGTGGTTCGATCTCTCGTGAACAGATGAAGCAGAAGGTAGATAAGGAATATAAGAGATACCAAGCCAAGACCCTTAGTCAAGTTGAAAAAGATTACCTCAAGGAAATTAAAAGCATTGAAAATCTAGCCAAGGAAGGAGGTAAGTGATGAACATCCTAGAAGAAATCCAGAACTGTCCCGTTGAGTGGAAAGAGTTGGGAGATAAAAATGTAGCGAAATTATCTCGTGGCAAGGTAATGTCAAAACAGTTCTTAGAAGAAAATAAAGGAGAATATCCAGTATATTCTTCTCAAACAGCTAACAATGGAGAAATCGGAAGAATTTCAAGTTTTGAATACGATGGAGAGTATATAACTTGGACAACTGATGGGGCAAACGCAGGAACAGTTTTTTATCGCAAAGGAAAATTTAGTATCACCAATGTCTGTGGATTAGTAGAGATTAATAGTGACCAACTCCTTACAAAGTTTGTTTATTATTATTTAACGATTTCAACTAAGAAATATGTTTCATCTGGAATGGGAAATCCAAAACTGATGTCTAATGTTATGGGAAAAATCAAAATCCCTATTCTTCCCCTAGAAATTCAAGAAAAAATCGTGCAAATACTTGACAAATTCACTGAGTATGTTACAGAATTGACCTCAGAATTGACCTCAGAATTGACCTCACGTAAAAAGCAATATTCTTTTTATCGAGATAAACTTTTATCATTTGAGGATGAGGTTTATCAGGTTGAGTGGAAGACGCTGAGAGAAGTCTGTGATGTGCGCGATGGAACACATGACTCGCCAAATAAAAAAGCTTTTGGTAAATATTTAATAACCTCCAAGAATGTCAAAAATGGTTCGATAAATTTTGATAGTGCTTATTTTATAAGTGAATCTGACTTTGATAATATTAACAAAAGAAGTAAAGTTGATATTGATGATTTGTTATTTACTATGATTGGAACTGTTGGAGAAGTAGCTCATATTACTGAGGAACCAGACTTTGCTATTAAAAACGTAGGATTAATTAAGACGCAAAGTAGGATTTTAGCAAGATATTTATTACATTATTTACAGTCAACATATGCCAAAGATTATATTTTAAGCAATAGTAGTAAAGGTAGTCAAGTGTTTCTTGGACTTGGGAAATTAAGAAATTTTCCAATACCATATGTGGAACCTAAAATTCAATCTCGTATTGTTCAAGTTCTGGACAATTTTGATATGGTTTGTAATGACCTAAACATCGGACTTCCTAAGGAGATTGAACTTCGTCAAAAACAGTATGAATATTTTAGAGAAAAACTCTTGACATTCACCGCCGAAGGCGTGTACACTGACAGTACAGTACAGACAAGACCTCATTAGGCTCTTGAACTGGGTTTTTGGTCCAATTCGGGTGGAATTGGGAGCTATATGTGACTTTGTAAGAGGGAATGGACTTCAGAAGAAAGATTTTACAGAAATTGGGAAATCTGTTGTTCACTACGGACAAATTTACACTAAATACGATTTTTCAGTCTCTGAAACTCTCTCAAAAACTAGTGAAATAGTGTTCAAAAAGTTAAAAAAAGCACAACCAAATGACTTGGTAATGGCAACTACATCTGAGAATGTTGAAGATGTTGGAAAAGCAATTGTTTGGGAAGGAAAAGAAGAGATCGGTATTTCTGGAGATAGTTATATCATTCAAACTACCCAAAATTCACGTTACTTAAATTATTGGCTGAGATCTACTTCTTTTCAAACTCAAAAGGAAAGAAAAGTGACGGGCACAAAAGTTATTCGTATCAATTCGAAGGATATAGAAAAATTTCAAATCATCCTCCCATCCCTTACAGAACAAGTAAGAATCGTCTCCATTCTTGACAATTTCAATACTTTAACCAACTCTCTTTCTGAGGGTCTTCCAAAAGAAATCGAACTGAGACAGAAACAGTATGAATACTGGCGGGAACAATTGCTAAATTTTGATTTATAGAAAAGAATAGGAAAGGGATATGGCAAAAGCGCTAAGTGATATTGCACAAGAGTTAAAAGCTTCGGATCAGAAAGTTCAGCTGATTTACGCCTTTAATGGGACAGGAAAGACCAGACTCTCTAAAGAGTTTGCTAAGTTGTTTCAAGCTGAAGAAGGCGGTCTTACGAGAGATAAGATTCTTTATTATAATGCTTTTACTGAGGACTTGTTCTATTGGGATAATGATCTTGACGGCAATCGGGATTTTAAACTGAAGATTCAGCCAAATTCTTTTATATCTTGGATTATTCAAGAGCAGGGACAGGATCAGAATATTATTTCGCATTTTCAGCATTATACAAATGATAAAATGACACCTTCATTTCTTTTGTCAGATGGTCATATTCTTTTCACTATTCAAAGTGGTGATGGTGAGGATAGACTAAACGAACAAATTAAGTTATCCAAAGGTGAAGAGAGCAATTTTATTTGGTCTATTTTTTATACATTGCTAGAGCTAGTTATTAGTGAGCTTGATATACTAGAACCTGATGAACGTAGTACTAGAGAGTTTGATGATTTAAAGTATGTATTTATTGATGACCCAGTTTCATCATTAGATGAAAACCACTTGATAGAAGTTGCATCAAATTTAGGTAAGTTAATTAGAACGAGTAAGTCTGATCTTAAATTTATAATAACAACTCACAATCCTTTATTCTATAACGTCTTATATAATGAGTTAAAAAATATTAAAAGGAATGAGAGATATAGTAAGCGAGCTATTGACGAAGAAACTGGAGAGAATAGAACCTATATTGACACCCGAAAAGTTCCTGATAGTAGTAGATTTAGATTTGAAAAATTAGAAGATGGATCATATAAGCTGATACCTCAACCAGATGACTCTCCTTTTGCTTATCATAATTTTTTAAGAAAATCATTACATAAAGCTATAGAAGACAATTTGGTTTATAAATATCATTTTAATTTTTTAAGAAATCTTTACGAGAAAACAGCAACTTTCCTAGGGTATCAAAATTGGCAGGATTTATTGCCACGTGATAATGAAGGAAGTTTTAGTAACTATGAGTCAAGGATATTAAATATTTCTAGTCATTCTAAAGTATCAACCGAGGAAGATGAACTAGTAACCCTCCCAGAAACTGCGCTTTTAAAAAACCTGTTACAGCATTTAGAGAGCACTTGCAATTATAAGGAGTAATTATGTCTGAAAGTACATTCACTACAGCTATTGTTGAGTCAGATAATTTTATCATTTTAGAAAAGTATACCAAGCTAGAACAGCCTAGTCAGTATCAGACAGAGGCGGACTTGGAGAAGGAGCTGATTGCTGACTTGCGCCAGCAAGGATACGAGTATCTTACTTATTTGACGACCCCAGAGGCGCTTTTGGCTAATCTCAAGACCCAGATGGAAGTTCTGAATAATGTGGTTTTTACAGATGCTGAGTGGTTGCGCTTCTTGGATGAGTACCTCAATAAACCCAGTGACAGTTTGATTGATCGTACCAGAAAACTTCATGACAACTATATTTATGATTTTATCTTTGATGATGGGCATATCCAGAATATCTATCTATGGGATAAGAAAAATATTAGTCGAAATAAACTGCAAGTCATTAATCAAATGAAGCAAGTTGGTACCAGCAGCAATCGTTATGATGTGACCTTGCTGGTAAATGGATTGCCTCTGGTACAAATTGAGCTTAAAAAACGCGGAGTTGCGATTCGAGAGGCCTTTAATCAGGTGCACAGATATAGTAAAGAGAGTTTCAATGAGGAGAATTCTCTCTTTAAGTACCTTCAGATTTTTATCATCTCAAACGGAACGGATACTCGGTATTTTGCTAATACGACCAAGCGAGATAAGAATTCTTATGAGTTCACCATGAACTGGGCTTTGAAAAATAATAATCCTATTAAGGACTTGAAGGACTTTACAGCAACTTTCTTAAGTCAACAGACCTTGTTAAATGTCTTGATAAATTATTCTGTCTTTGATACTAATGACACTCTTCTCATCATGCGTCCTTATCAGATTGCGGCAACTGAGAGAATCATCTGGAAGATACGTTCAGCTATTGCTTCAAAAATCAAAAGCGGTCCTGATACAGGTGGCTATATTTGGCATACTACCGGTTCAGGGAAGACCCTGACAAGTTTTAAAGCTGCTAGACTTGCTACTGAGATGGAAGAAGTGGATAAGGTTTTCTTTGTGGTGGACCGCAAGGACTTGGATTATCAGACTATGAAAGAGTACCAGCGATTTTCACCTGACTCAGTCAACGGTTCAAATAGCACTGCAGGACTCAAACGCAATATCGAGAAGGATGATAATAAAATTGTCGTGACGACCATTCAGAAGCTTAACAATTTTATGAGCAGTGAGAGCCAGCATGAAATTTATCAAAAGCAAGTGGTTTTCATTTTTGATGAATGTCATCGTTCTCAGTTTGGTGAAGCGCAAAAGCGGCTCAGGCAGAAATTTAAGAAATATTGTCAGTTTGGTTTTACGGGCACACCGATTTTACCAGACAAGTATGATGCCTCAGGTAAACTAATTCGAAAGGGAAATGCATTAGGGACAGACACGACCGTATCTGTTTTCGGTCGTGAGTTACATGCCTATGTGCTTACTGATGCGATTCGAGATCAAAAAGTTCTGAAGTTCATGGTGGATTATAACGACGTTCGTCCGAAGTTTAAGTCAATTGAAAGCGAGCAGGACTTGGCCAAGTTGTCTGCAGCTGAAAATAAAAAAGCGCTGCTTCATCCGACTCGAATTGCTGAAATATCTAGGTATGTCTTAGATCATTTTGATCAAAAAACGCATCGATTAACTGGTAAAGGTTTCAATGCTATGTTTGCTGTTTCAAGTGTTGATGCAGCAAAAGCCTACTATCAAGAGTTGCAAAATCAGCAAAAAGATTCTGAAAAACCATTGAAGATTGCGACTATCTTTTCCTATGCTGCGAATGAGTCTCAGGTGGCTATTGGTGAAATTGATGATGAGAGCTTTTCACCGGCAGATTTAGCGGATATTAGTAGTAAAGAATTTTTGAGTAGCTGTATAGCTGATTATAATCAGTTATTTGGCACTAATTTTACGATTAACGGTAATGATTTCCAGAATTACTATCGTGATTTGGCTAAACGCGTCAAAAATCGGGAAGTGGATCTCTTAATTGTAGTTGGGATGTTCTTGACTGGCTTTGATGCACCGACTTTAAATACTTTATTTGTGGATAAAAATCTGAGATATCATGGTTTAATCCAAGCTTTTTCACGCACCAATCGAATTTATGATGCTACCAAGTCATTTGGAAATATTGTAACCTTCTGGGATTTAGAGAAGGCTACAACTGATGCTATTAAGCTATTTGGAAAGACTGAGACAGCAGAAGTCTTGCTCGAACGATCTTATCAAGAGTATATGATAGGTTTTACGGAGGCCGGTGAAGAGCAAAAGGGTTATATGGACGTTGTTCAAGAGTTACAAGAAAAATTTCCGGATCCGCAAGCTATCATTAAAGAGCGTGATAAGAAAGAATTTGTCTCTTTATTTGGTCAATTTCTTCGTTTAGATAATATCTTACAAAACTACGATGATTTCATGAGTCTACGAGCTTTACAAGAACTTGATATCTTAGATGATAAGGCTGTAGAGGCTTTCAAGGAACGTTTCCATGTGGACGATGAAACTCTGGAGGAGTTATCTAGGCTAGACATCCCAAGTACTAGGGAAATTCAAGACTACCGTTCAACCTATAATGACATTAAGTCATGGTATGAAAATGAACGCCGTAATCGGGAAGATAACGAATCTAAAGTTGATTGGGATTCGATTGTTTTTGAAGTTGAATTACTAAAATCCCAAGAAATCAATCTAGACTATATCTTAGAGCTAATTTTTGAGACTAATAAAAAGGTTTCAGATAAGGATGAACTGGTTTCGGAAATTACTCGGACGATTCGAGCAAGTCTTGGCAATCGAGCTAAGGAAGATTTGATAGTCGCTTTCATCCATGACAGTGACTTAGATAGTTTTGCTGATAAATCAGATATCATTGAACAGTTCTTTATTTTTGCGCAAGGTGAGCAGAAAAGGGAAGCGGATGAGTTGATACGGATTGAGGGATTAAATGAACAAAGTGCTAAGCGCTACATACAAGCTTCGTTGAAGCGTGAGTATGCTAGTGAAAATGGAAATGATTTGAATGAAGCTCTGCCGAAAATGAGCCCACTAAATCCACAATATCGTACAAAAAAACAAACCGTTTTTCAAAAGATCAGTCGTTTTGTTGAAAAATTCAAGGGAATTGGTGGAGATATTTAAGAATTATTTGATTGAGTAACGAAATAAATCTGCCTAAACAATAAAAAGTAGCTATCAAATATGCTTAAGGGCTGCTTTTTTATTATTCTATTTTCTGCTTTTAGGAAATTGTTTCTATCATTTTTGAGAATCTCAAAATATACTTAAGGTGAAGATGGTGGCTATCTTGTTGGACTTATTAGAAGGACGCTTCTTAATCCAGATAATCTTTATGATAGTTGCTTTCTAGAATATACTAGGATAAAGGATTTTTCTAAAAATTTCTGAGGTTGGTTGCTGAACTATTATTTGAAAATTAATTAGGTTGATTACGTCTAGACGTTTTTATCCCTATATCTGAACTTGCATCCGGATGAACATATCGCGGTGCTGCTCCTGGATGACCTCGCAGATATAATTACCCACAGGAGTATATTCAGCTTGGATTAGAGCTTGGTGAAAATGTGGCAGAGCTTATAACTAAAATAGACCTCCCACATCAACTCCTTGACACTTCGTCAGCTTTTGATACAATAGTACAAAATTAGAGGAGGTGGGCTATGATTCAGAAGCATGCGATTCCCATTTTAGAGTTTGACGACAATCCCCAAGCGGTCCTTATGTCCAATCACGAGGGTTTAGACTTAAAGTTGCCAAAGAAATGCATCTATGCATTTTTGGAGGAAGAGATTGACCGCTACGCTCAGGAAGCAGGAGCGGACTGTGTTGGTGAGTTCGTTTCAGCCACCAAGACTTATCCAGTCTACGTCCTCAACTACAAGGGTGAGAAGATTTGTCTGGCCCAGGCGCCCGTGGGGTCTGCCCCAGCGGCCCAGTTTATGGATTGGTTGATTGGCTATGGTGTGGAGCAAATCATATCCACTGGAACCTGTGGCGTCCTAGCCGATATAGAGGAAAATGCCTTTCTCATCCCTATTCGCGCTCTGCGAGATGAGGGGACCAGCTACCACTATGTAGCACCTTCTCGTTATATGGAGATGCAGATTGAGGCTATCTCTGCCATTGAGCAAGTCTTGGAACAAAGAGGCATTCCTTACGAGGAGGTTATGACTTGGACGACAGATGGTTTTTACCGAGAGACAGCTGAAAAGGTTGCCTATCGTAAGGAAGAAGGCTGTGCTGTTGTGGAGATGGAGTGCTCTGCTCTTGCGGCAGTAGCTCAGTTACGTAGGGTTGTCTGGGGAGAACTGCTCTTTACCGCAGATTCCCTGGCGGATCTAGATAACTACGACAGTCGTGACTGGGGTTCGGAAGCTTTTGATAAGGCGCTCGAACTCTGTCTTGCTATTGTGCATCACATGTGAGTGCTCTTACTGTTTTTATGGTACAATGTAGCTATGTTATTCAAATCTTTTTTGGAAAAAATCAAGACGACGCTGGTTCGGTTATCGCCAGCCCGTCGCATCTTTTTAAGTTTTGCCATAGTTATCTTCTTGGGCTCGCTCCTTTTAAGCCTCCCTTTGGTTCAAGCAACAACGTCACAAGCAACCTACTTTGACCATCTCTTTACGACTGTGTCCATGGTCTGTGTGACAGGGCTCTTCACCCAGCCGGTGGCCTCTACTTACAATATCTGGGGCCAGTTGATCTGTATGCTCTTAATCCAGATCGGTGGTTTGGGGCTTATGACCTTTATTGGAATCTTTTATATCCAAGGGAAACAAAAGCTCAGTCTTCGTAGCCGTGAGACTATTCAAGAAAGTTTTAGTTATGGGGAAACCCAGTCTTTAAAGGACTTTATCCGCTCGATCTTTCTGACGACTTTTCTGGTGGAAGGACTCGGTGCCTTTCTCCTGAGTTTCCGCTTTATTCCTGAATTTGGCTGGGGACGAGGGATTTTAACCTCTATCTTTTTGGCTATTTCAGCTTTCTGCAATGCTGGATTTGATAATTTTGGAAGTACGAGTTTGGCAGTCTTTCAGACGGACCCTTTGATTAATCTAGTGATTGCAGGCTTAATTATCACGGGTGGTCTAGGATTTATGGTCTGGTTTGATCTAGCGACCCAGTTTGGGAAAAAGAAAAAACGACGCCTGCGTTTCCATACCAAACTAGTTCTCTTTCTAACAGCGGGAATTTTATTCTTTGGAACGGTATCGACCCTTTTGATTGAGTGGAACAATTCAGGGACGATTGGAAATCTTAGTTTCCCAGAGAAACTGCTGGTTAGCTTTTTCCAGACCGTCAGCATGAGAACAGCAGGATTTGCTTCAATTGACTACACCCAGGCTCGACCGGTGACCTTGTTCATCTATATCCTACAGATGTTTCTGGGAGGGGCGCCTGGAGGAACAGCAGGGGGACTCAAGATTACGACCTTCTTTGTCTTGTTGGTCTTTGCCCGTAGCGAACTATTGGGCTTGCCTCATGCCAATGTGGCTCGGAGGACCATTGAACCCCGAACCGTGCAAAAATCTTTCAGTGTCTTTATTATCTTCTTGCTAACATTCTTGCTGGGCTTGATCCTGTTAGGGATAACAGCAGAGGGAAATCCGCGCTTTATCTACCTCATGTTTGAGACCATTTCAGCCCTTGCGACAGTTGGAGTGACGGCAAATTTAACGCCGGAGTTAGGCAAGTTAGCTCTCAGCATCGTGATGTTGTTGATGTTTATCGGCCGTATTGGTCCCTTGACACTATTGGTCAGTGTAGCGGAATACCAGCCAGACAAGAAAGATTTGATTCACTATATGAAAGCAGATATCACCATTGGATAAGAAAGGAAGAACGATGTCAGATCGGACGATTGGAATTTTAGGCTTGGGAATTTTTGGGAGCAGTGTTTTGGCTGCTCTTGCCAAGCATCATATGAATATCATTGCTATTGATGACCACGAGGAGCGCATTAATCAATTTGAACCCGTGCTGGCGCGTGGGGTAGTTGGAGATATCACGGATGAAGAACTCCTTCTATCAGCGGGGATTGACACCTGTGATACCGTAGTTGTCGCAACGGGGGAAAATTTGGAGTCCAGTGTTCTTGCGGTTATGCACTGCAAGAGTCTAGGAGTGCCGACCGTCATTGCCAAGGTCAAAAGTCATACAGCTAAAAAAGTTCTAGAAAAAATCGGTGCGGACGCAGTCATCTCTCCAGAGTTTGAAATGGGGCGTTCGTTAGCGCAGAGAATTCTCTTTCATAACAGCGTAGATGTCTTTCAGTTGGACAAGAATGTTTCAATTGTCGAGATGAGAATCCCCCAATCTTGGGGGGGGAAAAGCCTTAGCCAGCTAGATTTACGTGGGCGATACAATCTCAATGTACTTGGATTTCGTGACTATGAAAATTCTCCTCTAGATGTTCAATTCGGTCCCGATGACCTTTTACGGTCAGGCGCCTATATCATGGCGGTGATTAATAACCAACATTTGGATACTCTAACAGAGCTTAGTGAGTAGGAGAGGAAGGGCTGTTTTCTTCCTCAATGATTAATGAATCAATATAAGTATTTTATAAGAGGGATTTAAGAAAAATTTTAACTTTTTCTTAATCCTTTTTAATTTTAGGAGATTATACTAGAGTCATCAAAAAAAAGAAAACTCTAAGGAGAAACCTATGAAATTCAATCCAAATCAGAGATATACTCGTTGGTCTATTCGCCGTCTCAGTGTCGGTGTTGCTTCAGTTGTTGTGGCTAGTGGCTTCTTTGTCCTAGTTGGTCAACCAAGTTCTGCACGTGCTGATGTCGTCAATCCGACTCCTGCCCAAGTCGTACCAGACGCTGCTTCGGTGAGTGAAAAGAGCGACTTACCAGCAGAGGTTCTCAAAAAAGCAGTCGATGTAGCTCTTCCTTCAGAACAGTCTGTTCCAACACCTAAAGCAAGTTTGGATACTGCAAGCTCTCCAGAAAAAGCAGATGCAGGTGCTAAAGAGCCAGCAGTAGCGCCAAAAGAAGAAGTGCAAGCACAACCTGACTCTAAGAAACAAACAGAAGATGCAGTTAAACCTGTGGAAAGTCCTGCGTCTACAGTTTCTGGACAAGACCGTGAAGCCAGTGAAGAGCAAGCAGCAACCACACCAGCTGAAGTACAAAAAGGTGTGGCCGACAACACCAAAGATACAGTAGATGTCCCAGCTAGTTACCTTTACAAAGCCAATTTCCCAGGACCATTTACAGCCGGTGTCAACCAAGTTATTCCATATGAATTCTTCGCTGGTGATGGCATGTTGACTCGCCTCTTGTTGAAGGCTTCAGACAAAGCTCCATGGTCAGACAACGGTTCAGCTAAAAATCCTGCCCTCCCACCAGTAGAAAAATTGGGCAAAGGTCTCTACTTCTATGAGGTAGACTTGGCAGGCACTCAAGGAAAATCTGACAAAGAACTACTTGACCTCTTAAAACAAAATGGTACACAAAGCTATAAGGCTACCATCAAGGTGTACGGTGCGAAAGATGGCAAGGCAGACTTAACTAATCTCGTAGCAACGAAAGATTTGACTGTTAACTTGAATGGTTTGACCACTCCAGCTGAAGTGCAAAAAGGTGTGGCCGACAACACCAAAGATACAGTAGATGTCCCAGCTAGCTATCTTGACAAAGCCAATTTCCCAGGTCCATTTACAGCTGGTGTCAACCAAGTCATTCCATACGAAGCTTTTGGTGGAGATGGTATGTTGACTCGCCTCTTGTTAAAAGCCTCAGATAAAGCCCCATGGTCAGACAATGGAACAGCTAAAAATCCAGCTCTCCCACCAGTAGAGAAATTGGGCAAAGGCCTTTACTTCTACGAAGTAGACTTGGCAGGCACCCAAGGAAAATCAGATAAAGAGCTGCTTGACCTCTTGAAACAAAATGGTACTCAAAGCTATAAAGCTACTATCAAGGTGTACGGTGCGAAAGACGGCAAGCCTGACTTAACTAACCTCGTAGCAACTAAAGATTTGACTGTTAATTTGAATGGTTTGACCACTCCAGCTGAAGTGCAAAAAGGCGTGGCTGACAACACCAAAGATACAGTAGATGTTCCGGCTAGCTACCTTGACAAAGCCAATTTCCCAGGTCCATTTACAGCTGGTGTCAATCAAGTCATTCCATACGAATTCTTCGCTGGTGACGGCATGTTGACTCGTCTTATCTTGAAAGCATCCGATAAGGCTCCATGGTCAGACAACGGAACAGCTAAGAATCCCGCCCTTCCACCAGTAGAGAAATTGGGCAAAGGCCTTTACTTCTATGAAGTGGATTTGGCTGGAACTCAAGGAAAATCTGACAAGGAACTACTTGACCTCTTGAAACAAAATGGTACACAAAGCTATAAAGCTACTATCAAGGTGTACGGTGCAAAAGACGGCAAACCTGACTTAACTAATCTCGTAGCGACTAAAGATTTGACTGTTAATTTGAATGGCTTGACCACACCAAATCAGGTTAAAAAGTCTGTTGTTAACAATATCAAAGACATGATTGATGTTCCAGCTAGCTACCTTGATAAGGCTAAGGTTCCTGGACCTTTCTTGGCCGGTGTCAACCAAGTTATTCCATACGAAGCTTTTGGTGGAGATGGTATGTTGACTCGCCTCTTGTTAAAAGCATCAGACAAAGCTCCATGGTCAGACAATGGAACAGCGAATAACCCAGCGTTATTGCCACTTGAAGGCTTGGCTAAAGGCCAATATTTCTACGAAGTAGATTTGAATGGCAACACGACAGGCAAAGAAGGACAAGCCCTTCTAGACCAACTTCGGGCCAATGGCACTCACACTTACCAAGCTACTATCAAAGTGTATGGTTCTAAAGATGGCAAACCTGATTTGAGCAATCTAGTAGCTACTCGTCAAGTAACGATTCAGCTTCGTGGAAAAGAAATGGCGTCAACACCATCTCAACAAGGTCAGATGAATACGAAACCTTCTGAAACAGGCTCTACAGGTACAACTGAGGGTATGATGGGCACAAATCATCGTATGTCAGACATGAAGACCGATCAACCGGCTTCTAGCCCAATGACTAATATGATGAAAAAAGATGATAAAGCGATGCTACCAAATACTGGGGAAGCTAAAACAGCTACAGCTGGCCTTGGTATCTTTGGTCTAGCCTTGGCAGGCCTTGTTGGACTTTTGGGTTTGACAACCAAACGAGAAGATTAAGATTCAAATCATTTAAATATTAGAGAAAATAGTGTTATACTAAAGCAAGTATAACACTGTTTTTATCAAAGGAGTGTCAGATGAAAAAGACAATTTTGCTGGTTGATGATGAGATAGATATTCTAGATATTCAAAACCGCTATCTTATACAGGCAGGTTACGATGTTTTGGTCGCCCATGATGGTAAGGAGGGATTAGAACTTTTCAGAAAAAAATCTATCGACCTCATTATCACAGATATCATGATGCCCAATATGGACGGTTATGATTTTATCAGTGAAGTTCAGTATATCGCTCCGGATCAACCCTTCCTCTTTACAACTGCTAAGACAAGCGAACAGGATAAGATTTATGGCTTAAGTTTGGGGGCAGATGATTTTATAGTCAAACCCTTTAGCCCACGCGAATTGGTTTTAAGAGTGAATAATATCTTGCGTCGCCTTAGCCGTGGAGGAGAGACAGAACAGATAGAGTTTGGTGACTTGGTAATCAACCATGTGACTCATGAGGTTCGCATTGGGGAGCAACCTTTGGAATTGACAGTAAAATCCTTTGAACTTCTATGGGTATTAGCCAGCAATCCCGAGAGAGTCTTTTCAAAGACGGAACTTTACGAGAAGGTATGGCAAGAGGACTATGTGGATGATACCAATACACTCAATGTTCATATCCATGCTTTGAGGCAAGAGTTGACCAAGTATACAAATTCAAATGCTCCTGCTATCAAAACTGTCTGGGGTTTGGGTTATAAGATGGAAAGACCAAGAGGTAGAAAATGAAATTAAAAAACTATATTTTAGTGGGGTATCTAGTGTCGACTCTACTAACGATTTTGGTCGTTTTCTGGGCAGTCCAACGAATGTTGATTGAGAAAAGTGAAGTTTACTTTCTCGTTGGAATGACCTTGATTGCTAGTTTCATTGGCGCTGCAGTGAGCATCTTTCTTTTGTCGCCTGTGTTCTCTTCTCTGAAACATTTGAAAAAACAAGCTCAGGATATAGCAAGCAAGGATTTCAGCACAGAAATCGAAACCAAAGGACCATTAGAATTTCAAGAGCTGGGCCAGGCTTTTAATGACATGTCTCACAATTTGCAAGCTACCTTTCAATCACTTGATGAGAGCGAGCAAGAAAAGAGAATGATGATTGCGCAGCTCTCTCACGATATTAAAACTCCCATTACCTCCATTCAGGTTACTGTGGAGGGAATTCTAGATGGAGTGATCAAGGAAGAGGAGCGGCTCCACTACTTAACCACGATTGGTCGGCAAACCGAGCGTCTAAACAAGCTAGTGGAGGAATTGGATGTTCTGACTCTTAACACCCAACCTCAAGATACTGCTGATGAAGAAGTCGAAGAGGTCTTTTTAGATCAGCTGTTGGTTGAGTCAATGAGTGAATTTCAACTCCAGATTGAACAAGAGGAGCGAGATGTTTACATTCAAGTATCACCTGAGTCGGCGAAAATCAAGAGCCATTCTGACAAACTTTCTCGCATTCTGGTCAATTTGTTAAACAATGCCTTTAAATATTCAGAACCAGGAACCAGAATCGAGGTTCTTGCCCAATTAACAGAACAAGAGCTGAGAATCAGTGTGAAAGACGAGGGTCAGGGAATCCTTCCTGAGGATTTGGAAAAGATCTTTAAACGACTTTATCGTGTAGAAACTTCGCGCAATATGAAGACAGGTGGACATGGATTAGGACTTGCGATTGCACGCGAACTAGCCCATCAGCTTGGTGGCGAAATCACAGCAGAAAGTCAATATGGCTTAGGAAGCAAATTTACATTCAGCCTCAATTTGAAATAAAGCTGTAAAATCCCTTTACATATCTAGCTTTTCATGGTATAATAGCCTTTGTGTGAAATAGCAGCAGGAAAGCATGAAGCTCGTCAACAGGTGTCTTATGACAAGTAACCTTGGCTGTTTAGGCGAAGGGCATCTGCACGAATCAGGGCTTTCTAAGTGACTATTTCCACCGAAATATTATTTATATCAGGAGGACATACATATGTCACGTTATACAGGACCATCTTGGAAACAAGCTCGTCGCCTTGGCCTTTCACTTACAGGTACAGGTAAAGAATTGGCACGTCGTAACTACGTACCAGGACAACACGGACCAAACAACCGTTCTAAATTGTCAGAATACGGTTTGCAATTGGCTGAAAAACAAAAACTTCGTTTCACTTACGGTGTAGGTGAAAAACAATTCCGTAACTTGTTCGTACAAGCTACAAAAATCAAAGGCGGAATCCTAGGTTTCAACTTCATGCTTCTTTTGGAACGTCGTTTGGATAACGTTGTTTACCGTCTTGGTCTTGCGACTACTCGTCGTCAAGCTCGTCAATTCGTAAACCACGGTCACATCCTTGTTGACGGAAAACGCGTTGATATCCCATCATACCGTGTAACTCCAGGTCAAGTAATCTCAGTTCGTGAAAAATCATTGAAAGTTCCAGCAATCCTTGAAGCAGTAGAAGCTACTCTTGGACGTCCAGCATTCGTATCATTCGATGCTGAAAAATTGGAAGGTTCATTGACTCGCTTGCCAGAACGCGACGAAATCAACCCAGAAATCAACGAAGCACTTGTCGTTGAATTCTACAACAAGATGCTTTAATTTTAAGAAATATCTTACAGAAAGCCTACAACAGTGGGCTTTTTGCTTTGTCTTAAAAGGTTGATTTCTGGGTTTGCTTAGATATTTGCTAGATTGATTTCATTGCTGCTTCAAAGAATGAGACGGCTTTTTTTGCGTTCTCTTTTGAGAGGTAAAAAGAAGCGTGACCCTCCCACAGCTATAGAGCTTTTAGGCGGGAAAACCACACTTCTTTCTTGAATTAATTTTACATCATTTTGACTTAAAAAACAAATAGAGGCGTCCCACCTCCTACCGCAGAAAGATCTGTTTCAAGGGGAGATGGAAAACCTCTATTCGTTAATTTAATTATAGCCTAAAAAACTTTTAAATACAAGGCTATTGAGATAGTAAGGGGGAAAAAAGAAGTAACCATCATTCCGACCACATAGTAGACAGGGGGGAACAAGATTACTTCCTTTATTTACTTAAGTATACAACATTTTTACAAGAAAGCAAAGTAGCAGGTTAGTCTAATGGGGTGCTTGTTGTACTTTAGCAAGTAAGGTGTGCTATAATGCTTTTAACAGGAACTAAAAGCCATTAGTAAATAACTAATATTGGGTCATATTGTTCCGATGTTAGAGAGAAGGAACTTAATGAAATTATGGGAATATGTTGATAAAAATGTTCGCCTTATTTTAGAAGATGGGACCTCCATCAAGGGTAGGGTGGTTGATTGGTTTGACGGTTATGATTTAGATGGTCCTGACGAAATAGTTATAGGTGATCGCTCATATCCTGAAGATATTATCAAGAAAATCAAAATTATTAGTGCTTAGTTCAACCTAGGCGATTTTATCGACTAACTATAAAAAGTATAAGAACTATCGAAAAAATAGCAGAGAGGAAAATAAATGAGTAAACAGCTTTGGAAGTATCTTCGATCAAGGGTTCAGATAGTCACTAATTGCGATAAGATAATCAAGGGACGTGTCATAGACTTTGTTGACGAAATGGACAATGATGAGCAAGATGAAATCACTATTCTCATTGCTAATCCTAGTCCAGATGAAGCTACTGAAATTTCTCTCTTTGAGAGTGAGATTGTCTCGATTAAAACAATCTCATAGGACTTAGAACAATCTAGGTGCTTTTACCTGCCTTATTTGAAAGAAAACACTATGGAAAAGGATTTAGTTTATATGGCAATATTAGATGATTTACAAGAGTTATATGACAATGGTTGGGATGCCTCTTTTGATTATAATGGTCAAGTATGTGGGATTTTTCCTAATTCTGTTCATGATATTGTAGTGGTGATTGGAGATAAGGAATACCAGGTATCATCATTCATTGATCTGATTTCTCTAAAAATTGACGATAACACTTTAGTAGAAATTATGGATGGAATTGAAGTGCAGTATTATTAAAATAAAAATCATCTTTGATGAATGAACTGCACCCCAAAAATTAGATTTTGTCTGTTAAATTTTTGGAACGTAGCTCAATATGCTACAACGTTCTTATTAGGAGGGGAAGGGTAATGGGTTATAGTCAACAAGTATTAGACATGCTCCAGCAAACAGTCAGTGGTCAGATTGATAATTTTTGGGATTTTTCCTTTACGTTTAACGCTCTTTTTGGAGAAGATGCGGAATTTTCCGAGGCTTGGGATAATGAAAACTCTGAAATGTTTGACGCTCTCAATGACTTTGAGTTGATGATATTTTTAGAGGAACATGATCCAAGCGACAAACAAGGTTTTATCGATTTCTTAACACCTTACTACGAAAAAGCAAAGCAATTAGCCAATATTGAAAGGAATATTTAAATGACACTCTGGAAATTTAACCGTACAGATGTAATTATCACGTTAAAAAATGGCGCGGTAGTTAGAGGATTTGTAGAAGACTATTGTGACGCCTCTGACAATGACGAGGAGATTGACTCCTTGCTGGTAGATGTTGATGGAACTCTTTATGAATATTTTGAAGATGAAATCGTCAGCATCATAGAAAGCTAGTAGTGGGAATAGAATCTAAGGAAAAAATCTTGTTTGTTGAGATTGTTTTAGTTGGGATGGTCCTATATGAAAAAGGATGAAATTAAAAAATATTTAGACAAAGATCTTGAATTTAATTATAATAGCCGAGGTGCTTGCTTTTTATCGAGTATATGTGTAGTTGGTTATGATTATGAAGGTCAGCAGTTTGATACAATTGATGAAGCTATGGAAGCTAAAGTATTTGACGGGAAAAGCTTAGTAGATATATGGGATGAAGTTTTTCCACAAGTTTTTTAAAATGAAAAGCACCTTTGATGAACTGCACCCCAAAAGTTAGATTTTTTCTGTCTAACTTTTGGGGTGCAGTTCAAATGTATGAGATATTTTTAGTTTTGATTTAATTTCGATATTTTTCCGGAAAATACTTATTTTTCGGAAAGTCAAGATTTTGTTATTATTTATGATATACTGGTACCGTAATTATATCCTTACAGAGGTTAAGTAAGGGTTTCAGTACACGTCAATAGATGTCAAAATATTGATTTTAAGCGATTTTTGATTTTTGGAAACTCATTATATCGCACTACAAATCAATAAAAACTCTACCTTTTACTCTACCTTTTTTAGATAAATATATCATCTGGATATTGAAGTTAAGCCCTGCTATCATTTCGATGGCAGGGCTTTTTAATGTTTGGGACACTACCTTCTTATCTATATTTTGATGGAGCTGAAGTTGACATCTACAAAGTTTAATGTTAAAATACATTCAAAAATATATTTGAATGAGGTGCTTTATGGTTCAAAATGTTGTTACTTCAATAATCCTGTATTCTGGGACAGCCGTAGACTTACTTATTATCCTAATGTTATTTTTTGCCAAAAGAAAAAGCAGAAAAGACATCATTAACATCTATTTAGGACAATTTCTAGGCTCTGTTAGTCTAATATTGCTAAGTTTACTTTTTGCATTTGTCTTAAATTATATTCCTAGTAAAGAGATTTTAGGTTTGCTCGGTTTGATTCCAATTTTCCTAGGACTCAAAGTTTTGCTTTTAGGAGATTCTGATGGAGAAGCTATTGCAAAAGATGGTTTGCGCAAAGATAATAAAAACCTGATTTTTCTAGTCGCTATGATTACTTTTGCAAGTTGTGGTGCTGACAATATTGGTGTTTTTGTCCCATATTTTATTACCTTAAATTTAGCGAATTTGATAGTGGCTTTACTTACCTTTCTAGTCATGATTTATCTCTTGGTTTTTTCTGCCCAAAAATTGGCACAAGTCCCTTCTGTTGGAGAAACTTTGGAAAAATATAGCAGATGGTTTATTGCCGTTGTTTATTTAGGACTGGGGATGTATATCCTGATTGAAAACAACAGCTTTAACATGCTAAGGACTGTGTTCGGCTAGGAGAAAAAATTATGAAAAAAGATAGTATCTGCCAAGTGAATATTATAAATCAGCAAAATGTTACAACCGCAACGAACTACCTTGAAAAGGAAAAAGTCCAAAAATCACTTCGTATTTTATCAAAGTTTACCGATAATAAACAGATAAATATCATCTTTTATCTCCTTGCTGTTGAAGAACTCTGTGTCTGTGATATAGCCTGTTTACTAAATCTCAGTATGGCATCTGCCTCCCACCATCTTCGTAAACTAGCCAATCAAAACATCTTGGATACTAGAAGAGAGGGGAAAATTATATATTATTTTATAAAAGATGAGGAAATCAAAGACTTTTTTAATCAACTAGGATAACAACTATTTTTACTACTTTATCATGATTATATATAGGACTTATCTATGAAATTTTTTGATAAAAATTACTCACATGAAAGACTACTCGTAGCAAATCTTTAAGAAAAAAGTATAATTTAAAGCAAAGCGACCTAGGTAATGCAGGTCAAGTTAGCCAAGTTTAAAAGGGAGAAATCTGAAAGAAAATGTATCTTTGATAGTAGTCATTTATTGTGAAATATGATATATTTATTGATTAGATGGATGAATATTTCTAAAGTTAAATAAAATATGACAGATACATGCTTTTTAGTGTATCTTGTTTGTACTCAAAATATGAAGTGACTATCCAATATTTAAGATTAATAAATATTATACGATGAGATAGAATACTACAAAATGAAAGGCAACGTAATCTGATGAAGAAAGATAGATTAATTGCATTGACAGATGCTGTTCTAGCAATTATTATGACCATTTTGATTTTAGAGTTAGAAAAACCAACGACACCAAGTCTTCAAGCTTTTTGGGATTTACGGCAAAATTTCTTTGCTTATTTTCTTTCCTTTTTCTGGTTGGGATCGTTATGGATGGCACTAAACACATTATGGGAAAAGGTTGAGAAAATTTCCTCAGAAATTATTTGGTGGAATTTGTTTCTACTCTTGGAGCGGCAGGAGTTCTCTTTGGAGAATTTCATGCCATCCAAGATACCAGTCTGAATGATGTGGTGGACCGGATCTATATAAATGTCAAGGATTTACCGTTTCAGTCCTTGGGAGCTTTAGCTAATATCCTGTCTGATGTTAAGAAGGGACTGATTCAAGACAGTCATATCTGGTCTTTCTTCCAGTCATTTTTCAAACAATATCAGTTGATAATCAGCTTAAATCAGATCTATCAGTTTGTCTATCTTTCTCTGATGGAGATCATGTCCTATCTTCACTTTGATTATTGGAAAAAACGGCTCGGTCAGGAGCTAGTATGAATAAGGAGAACAAATGAGACGTTTAAAAATGTTATGGCATATTATACAGGTTACGGGTTTTACTCGGTTTGCTCTGAGTTTTGTGACCTTTGTTTTTGGGTCAGGAGGCGTGCTTTTCCTAGTTGAACCTGCTATCACAAATTACGGAGACGGTCTTTGGTATGCTTTTGTGACTTCGACGACTGTCGGCTACGGGGATCTCCTAGCTGTGACCTTGATTGGAAGGATTACCAGTGTCTTCTTGACGATTTATGGGCTCATATTTTTTGGCTGTTTATCAGCTGTTATTATTAATTATTATACCGATTTAAATAAGGAAAGAGGAGAGGACAAATGACTGCCAATTATTCAACACGGGAATACCGTGAGAAATTATACGATGACCTTCATGTTCGATTGAGAGATACAGCGATTTTGATGTGTGCAATTTTTATTGCCTCTATCGGTCTAAATATGAATTCAACAGCTGTTATTATTGGAGCCATGTTAATTTCACCTCTCATGACACCGATTGTTGGACTGGGATTCGGTTTAGCTATTTTTGATACGCGTTTAATCAAGCAATCTCTAGAGGTTTTATTGACTCAAGTGTTGGTCAGTTTGCTTGTCTCGACTCTGTATTTCTGGATTTCTCCCTTGTCTTATGCAAGTAGCGAGTTGATCGCACGAACCTCTCCAACCATTTGGGATGTTCTCATTGCTATTGCTGGTGGGATTGCTGGTGTGATCGGTTCAAGGAAAAAAGAAGCAAACAATATCGTGCCAGGAGTAGCCATTGCTACAGCTTTGATGCCGCCTATCTGTACTGCTGGCTATGGTTTAGCTAATGGGAATGTACGATTTTTATTGGGGGCTCTCTATCTTTTCTTGATCAACTGTGTCTTTATCATGCTAGCCAACATTGTTGGAACAAGAATTTTGATGAGAAAATCTCCTTTAACTTCATTTAAAGAGCTGAGCATTAAAATGAGAATTGGCTTGATTTCTTTGATTGTATTGTTGATTCTTCCAGCTAGCTATTCGGCAGTTACTCTGACAATAGAACAAGCGCGCAAAGAAGGGATCAAACAGTTTGTAGGAAAAGAGTTCGCCAATTATACGGTTATTAATCAAGTCTACAAGTCAAGTAACAATGAATTGGTCTTGACGGTTGTTGGAGATCCGATTTCAGAAGAAGAATTAGAAACACTCCACCAAAAACAAGCCTCTTACGGTATTCAATCTGTTCAATTGAAAGTGAATCAAGTTCAGAACTCGCCAACATTAGATAGTGAAGCGACCAAGGAATTTTATGAAAACATTGACAAGTATATTGATCAAAAACTCTCTGAAAAAGATTCACAAAACGATCTCGTAAAAGAAAATGAAGCAGACAAGGATTGAGGACAATGAACTGAATCGGTTTTTACGCCGTGTTTTTCTTGTATCTTCCTCTTTCTTACTTATAGCAGGTTGTTTTTGCTTGAATAAGAAATAAATTAGAAGTTCTATCATCTAAGAAAAATGATGAAAAAAATCATTTAACTAATGGTGTGAACGTTTAGTGTTTATCAGCTCCATTCTCTGTAATTTTGGGGGTAAAATCCACACCATTTAGATAAAATTAGTTGAATTTGATTGGAAAAACGCTTTTATAAAAGCGGAGAAAAGTCTTGATATTACGCTGTTTTTAGTCCAACTGAAATTCATACTTTCCAAACCAGGTCTTAAGAAAAAAGGTAGAGAAAAAGGTAGAGTTTGGATTGAAATACAGTGCAATATATCGCATTTGGCAAAAAGAAAAAACGCTTTAAATCAGCGTTTTTCTTATGTATTGATTCGTATTGAACCCCTACTTAACTTCTGTAAACACTACGTGCTTGCGAAGTTTTGGTGAGTATTTCTTCAATTGAAGACGGTCTGGAGTGTTACGTTTGTTTTTAGAAGTAAGGTACAAGCGTTCACCAGATTCTTTGTGTTCAAGTGTGATATTTACGCGCATGGTATCTCCCTTCTATTATTCAGCTGATGCAGCTTTAGCGATTTTACGTCCTTTGTAGTATCCTTTAAGTGATACGCGGTGAGAACGTGAGTAATCTCCAGTAGTTTCGTCAAAGTTTACAGATGGAGCTGTTACTTTGTAGTGTGTACGACGTTTGTTTTTCTTCGCTTTTGAGGTGCGACGTGCAGGTACTGCCATTTTCTTTTCTCCTTTAGGTATTTAAATTCGATTCAATCTAGTGATTTTCATCAACCATACTAGGATAACACATTTTTTTTGTAAAGTAAAGTTACTTGACAAAAAAAGATAAAAAAATTAGAAGCTAGTAATCGAAATTTTCTGAAAATTCAAGAATTTTATTCTGTTCTTCATGCGGAAATTGTGCTATAATGGTAAAAACTGAAATGGGAGGGAACAAATGACAGAATTAGATACACGTCACCGCAGTAGCGTTTATGACAGTATGGTGAAATCACCAAACCGTGCCATGCTTCGTGCCACTGGAATGACAGATAAGGACTTTGAAACACCGATTGTGGGAGTGATTTCAACTTGGGCGGAAAATACACCATGTAACATTCACTTGCATGATTTTGGGAAATTGGCTAAAGAAGGTGTCAAATCTGCGGGCGCTTGGCCTGTTCAGTTTGGAACCATTACCGTAGCAGACGGGATCGCCATGGGAACGCCTGGTATGCGTTTCTCTCTAACATCTCGTGACATCATCGCGGACTCTATTGAGGCTGCGATGGGTGGTCACAACGTGGATGCCTTTGTCGCTATCGGTGGCTGTGACAAGAACATGCCTGGTTCTATGATTGCCATTGCCAATATGGATATTCCAGCTATTTTCGCCTATGGTGGTACTATTGCACCGGGAAATCTTGATGGCAAAGACATTGACTTGGTTTCTGTCTTTGAGGGTATCGGAAAATGGAACCATGGTGACATGACAGCTGAGGACGTGAAACGTCTCGAATGTAATGCCTGCCCTGGCCCTGGTGGCTGTGGTGGTATGTATACAGCTAATACCATGGCAACTGCTATCGAAGTTCTCGGTATGAGTTTGCCAGGATCTTCATCTCATCCAGCTGAATCAGCTGACAAGAAAGAAGATATCGAAGCAGCAGGACGTGCTGTTGTCAAGATGCTGGAGCTTGGTCTCAAACCATCAGATATCTTGACTCGTGAAGCTTTTGAAGATGCCATCACTGTAACTATGGCTCTCGGTGGTTCTACAAATGCCACTCTTCACTTGCTTGCCATTGCCCATGCGGCTAATGTTGACTTGTCACTTGAGGACTTCAATACGATCCAAGAGCGCGTGCCTCACTTGGCTGACTTGAAACCATCTGGTCAGTATGTCTTTCAAGACCTCTACGAAGTCGGTGGTATCCCTGCGGTTATGAAATACCTCTTGGCAAATGGTTTCCTTCATGGCGACCGCATCACATGTACTGGTAAGACAGTCGCTGAGAACTTGGCTGACTTTGCAGATCTCACACCAGGTCAAAAAGTTATTATGCCACTTGAAAATCCAAAACGTGCAGACGGTCCGCTTATCATCTTGAACGGGAACCTTGCTCCTGATGGTGCGGTAGCTAAGGTATCAGGTGTGAAAGTGCGTCGCCACGTTGGACCAGCTAAGGTCTTTGACTCAGAAGAAGATGCTATCCAGGCTGTCTTGACAGACGAAATCGTTGATGGCGATGTTGTCGTTGTTCGTTTCGTTGGACCTAAGGGTGGTCCTGGTATGCCTGAGATGCTATCCCTTTCATCCATGATCGTTGGTAAAGGTCAGGGAGACAAGGTTGCTCTCTTGACAGACGGCCGTTTCTCTGGTGGTACATATGGTCTGGTTGTCGGACATATCGCCCCTGAAGCTCAGGATGGTGGACCGATTGCTTACCTTCGTACAGGTGATATCGTTACGGTTGACCAAGATACCAAAGAAATTTCTATGGCCGTATCCGAAGAAGAACTTGAAAAACGCAAGGCAGAAACAACCTTGCCACCACTTTACAGCCGTGGTGTCCTCGGTAAATATGCCCATATCGTATCATCTGCTTCACGCGGAGCCGTGACAGACTTCTGGAATACGGACAAGTCAGGTAAAAAATAAACAAGAAAAGCAAGCCATTTCGGCTTGCTTCTTTTCATCTTCAAAAGTGATTTGCCTGCTTAACGAGGCGGTAGCCCAAGGGCAATGCGGCCGTAGCGACTAATTCGTGTGATCTTCCAGGCAGGCGACCAGGTAACTTCAACCTTGACATCTTCGATACCCTCGATTTGTTTCAGACCGGCCACGATTTCGATAGGCAGGCTTTCGGCGCAATCGCAGGCAGTGTCGGTAAAGGTCATGACAATTTTACAGAGACCTGTTTCATCCAGATTGATTTCATAAATCAAGCCTAGATTGTAAACATCCAACTCCACATCTGTATCAAAAACCTTCTCTAGTTTTTCGATAATTTGGTCTTGTAAAGCCAAAGCGCGGTCATTGATTTTGATATCGTCTCTCATAACAGTCCCTCCACGTGATAAATATCCTCTATTTTCTCATAATTCTGACAATTTGGCAAGTTTTTGATGAATTTTCTGAAAAGACTCTCTTGAGATTTTCTCCTCTCACTGTTTTAATCCCTCTATTTGTGGTAAAATAAGACTATTAAGTTTAAAGAGGATTCCCTATGAAATTACAAAAACCAAAAGGAACGCAGGATATTTTACCTGCTGAGTCTGCTAAGTGGCAGTACGTTGAGGGCTTTGCCCGTGAAATTTTCAAGCGCTACAACTATGCAGAAGTGCGCACGCCTATTTTTGAGCATTACGAGGTCATCAGCCGTTCTGTCGGGGACACAACCGATATCGTAACCAAGGAAATGTATGATTTCTATGACAAGGGTGATCGTCATATCACTCTTCGTCCAGAAGGAACTGCGCCCGTTGTCCGTTCCTATGTGGAAAATAAACTCTTTGCCCCAGAAGTGCAAAAGCCAAGTAAGTTCTATTACATGGGTCCTATGTTCCGTTATGAACGTCCACAGGCAGGTCGTTTGCGTCAGTTCCACCAGATTGGTGTTGAGTGTTTTGGCTCAAGCAATCCAGCTACCGATGTGGAAACCATCGCTATGGCGGCTCATTTCTTGAAAGAAATCGGCATCCAAGGTGTCAAATTGCATCTTAATACTCTTGGAAATCCTGAGAGTCGTGCAGCCTACCGTCAAGCCTTGATCGACTATTTGACACCGCTCAAGGAGACCTTGTCGAAGGATAGCCAACGTCGTTTGGAGGAAAATCCTCTCCGTGTCTTGGACTCTAAGGAAAAAGAAGACAAGGTGGCAGTAGAAAATGCGCCGTCTATCTTGGACTTCCTTGATGCAGAAAGCCAAGCTCATTTTGATGCTGTGCGTCAGATGTTGGAAAATCTGGGTGTAGACTATATCATCGATACCAATATGGTGCGTGGTCTGGACTACTACAACCACACGATTTTCGAGTTTATCACTGAAATCGAGGGCAATGAATTGACCGTCTGTGCAGGAGGTCGCTACGATGGCTTGGTTTCCTACTTTGGTGGCCCTGAGACTGCTGGATTTGGTTTTGGACTTGGTGTAGAGCGTCTGCTCCTCATCCTTGAAAAACAAGGTGTGGCCCTTCCTATCGAGAACGCTCTAGATGTTTATATCGCAGTCTTGGGCGAAGAAGCAAATGTTAAGGCCTTGGAATTGGTACAAGCCCTTCGCCAACAAGGCTTCAAAGCAGAGCGTGACTACCTCAACCGGAAGCTCAAAGCTCAGTTCAAATCCGCCGATGTCTTTGTGGCTAAGACTCTCATTACTCTAGGCGAGAGTGAAGTTGAAAGCGGACAAGTGACGGTTAAGAACAACCAAACACGAGAAGAAGTGCAAGCGTCCCTTGAGACCATCAGCCAAAACTTCTCTCAAGTCTTTGAAAAATTAGGATTTTAATGACAGACAAACTGGTCAGGATCTTATTCCTGACCTTTTTCTTTTGCAAAATGACAAAAATCATAAACTTTTTGACAAATATTATTGTCAAAAAGAAAAAGATGTGTTACAATATAAGCAAGTTAAGAGTAAAGGAAAAAGGAATGCTTAAAAATCGTTTAAAAGAGCTTCGGGCTCGCGATGGTCTCAATCAGACCGAACTTGCCAAGCTAGCAGGGGTCTCCAGGCAGACTATCAGTCTGCTAGAGAGGGATGAGTATACCCCGTCAGTTGTGATCGCCTTGAAGATTTCACAGATATTCAATGAACCAGTCGAGTCGGTATTTCGTATAGAGGAGGATGAGGAATGAAACACAAACATAAATGGATTGGAATTGGAGCAGGGGTTTTAGGTTTCTTTCTGGGAATGCTTAGTCTCGCTCTAAGAGGACTATTCAATCAGATTCAAATCGAACAAGTTTTATATACTTCTTTCGGTCTTATTGCAATTGTTGGAGTAATATCTCTCGCTTTAGCTGTGTACTACCTTCGAAAGGGTCGTGAAGCTTACGTGATTTACCAAACAGTAGAAGAGGAAGAAGCTAATGAAAAGGCATATGTGAGTGCTTATCGCTTCTTGAACTATGGAACAGTTGCTTCGAACACTTTGATGATTGCGATGCTTTGCTGTTTAGTAATTGTCACTTCTCCAGTAATTGAGAATGTTTATCTTTTCATCTTTTCACTTGTTTTAATGTTCTTTTCTTTTGCTGTTGCAAATTATTGTGAACCGACTTTAGAAGAAATCTTTATTAGATTGACAGGAGAAAAGTTAGATGTTTAGAAAATTAAATGCCCTTCTTTGGTTAAGGTTACAAGTTCTTATTAGTAATTCAACGTTACTAGCGACATTATTGATGCCCTTTGGTATTGCTATCCTATATAATGAATTCTTAAACAAGAGTGGAGAATTGAGCATGTTTCTTCTTTCTATGAGTTTGACGATGGTCTTGAGTATGGGAAGTGGTTATATGGTATCGATTATGATGGCTGAGGATAAGGAAAAACGCAATCTTAAATCACTCATACTAAGTGGTGTGACAGCAACAGAGTATACTCTGAGCATGATGGCTCTTCCTCTTCTCGTGATGCTTCTTTCTATGGTTGTTCTCCCTCTCTATCTTAAAGTTGATTTGACAAACTACTTTCTTACCTATGGACTCTATCTGCTTCTAGCGACCATCAGTATAATCTTTCTTAATCTTCTTATAGGTGCAGTATCAGATACCCAGTCTAAGGCGCAAGTGTATAGTATTTTTCCTATGTTGACCGTCTCTTTCTTGCCCGTTCTTGCCGTTCAAAATGAAACTGCGCAAAAATTGTTGGACTATTCTTTCATTGGTCCTTTGGTAAGTCTGTTAAAAGAAGGTGGTGGAGAGTTATCTTTGAGAAGTCTTGCTCTCTTGCTAGCATGGGTCCTTTTGCTAGGACTAGCTAGTCTCTTTGTATTGAAAAATAGTTATAAAGGAAAGTAGGAGGCCCATATGAACTTACTTAAAAATCTTGGCTGGTTTCTTCTAGCTGTTCTATCCTTTTTCTTTGGCTATGGTCTGGTTCAGAGTATGGCTTTATCAGCGCTTGACCTAGGGGCTTCAATCTTTGGAGTCTTGCCACTTTATGTCGTCCTGTCAGGGGCCTATGTTTATGGAGTTTACAGATGGTATCAGACAGAAAAGGTTAGCATCCAGACAACAGCTTTTAATCGTTATATCTGGTTGCCTACTCTGGTTTTGCTAGTGGCGATTACAGCCCAGTTCTTTTTGCCAGAAGATCCGTCAGTCAATCAACAAATCGTATCACAATTGACAGTTGCTCAGCCTGTCTTTGGTTTCTTTATGGTAGTGGTCTTTGCTCCTCTGACGGAAGAACTCATCTTTAGAGGGTTGCTGGCGCGCTATCTCTTTCCTAAGCAGAACAACAGCAAACAGACAGCTCTGTTTCTCCTCGTATCGAGTGTGCTTTTTGCCTTGATTCATTTTCCAGGGACTTTGCAACAGTTTTTAGTTTATGCTAGTCTGGGATTGAGTTTGGGACTGGCTTATGTGAGCCGAAAAGGTCTTCTTTACAGCATTTCTCTCCACGCTTTGAATAATTTAATCGGCTTTTTGATGATACTCGTGCTATAATAGAGTCAGGAGGTCACATGAAACGAGTAATTTTATTAGCAGTGATACAGGCGGTCGTTCTCTTCTTTATCATCGGGGCACTTGCCTATGCCTTTAAAGGCGATTTCTTTTACAACTATCTAGCAGTTGTCTTTGCGCCTATTGCAGGTGTCTTGCGTTTTGCTTCGGCTTATGCGACGGAGATTGTTCTACCTAAAAAGGCAGCTGAGATTGCTGAAAAGCGTAAAAAAGGTTAAGAATCATAATCAGAGAATCCGATAATGTTTTCATCGGATTTTTTGTCTGTTCGTTTTGATTTCTAAAGACAATCAAACTTTTCTGCTGATTTTCATGAAGAGCCTGCGCTTTTATGGTAAAATAGTAACAGAATAAAAGAGGAGAGAAACAATGAAACGTAGTATGTATGCTGGTCGTGTTCGTCAGGAACACATCGGACAAGAAATTACCTTGAAAGGATGGGTTAGCCGTCGTCGTGACTTGGGTGGCTTGATCTTTATCGACCTTCGTGACCGTGAAGGGATCATGCAGTTGGTTATCAACCCTGAAAAAGTTTCTGCAGAGGTTATGGCAACAGCTGAAAGTCTTCGTAGCGAATTTGTTATCGAGGTGACTGGACAAGTTGCTGCGCGTGAGCAAGCCAATGATAAGTTGCCAACGGGTGCAGTTGAGTTGGACGTGACAGCTCTTACAGTGCTGAATACAGCCAAAACAACACCTTTTGAGATTAAAGATGGGATTGAGGCAAATGACGATACACGTTTGCGTTACCGTTACCTTGACCTTCGTCGTCCAGAGATGTTGGAAAATCTCAAACTTCGTGCCAAGGTGACTCATTCTATCCGTAACTACTTGGATGAGTTGGAGTTTATTGATGTGGAGACGCCATTCCTTTCTAAGTCAACACCAGAAGGGGCGCGTGACTATTTGGTTCCATCTCGTGTCAACAAAGGACATTTCTACGCTCTTCCTCAAAGTCCACAAATCACGAAACAGCTCTTGATGAATGCTGGTTTTGACCGTTATTACCAAATCGTTAAATGTTTCCGTGACGAGGACTTGCGTGGTGACCGCCAGCCTGAGTTTACCCAGGTCGACTTGGAAACATCCTTCCTTACGGAGCAAGAAATCCAAGATATCACAGAAGGCTTGATTGCGCGCGTGATGAAAGAAACCAAAGGCATTGATGTGACGCTTCCATTCCCTCGTATGAAGTATGATGACGCGATGGCTCTTTACGGTTCTGACAAACCTGATACCCGTTTTGACATGTTGCTTCAGGACTTGACAGAAGTTGTCCAGGGTGTTGATTTTAAAGTCTTCTCAGAAGCACCTGCTGTTAAAGCCATTGTAGTCAAAGGAGCTGCGGACAACTACTCACGTAAAGACATCGACAAGTTGACCGAAGTAGCCAAGCAGTACGGTGCCAAAGGACTTGCTTGGGTCAAGGTTGTGGATGGAGAATTGAACGGACCAGTTGCTAAGTTTTTGACTGGCATTCAAGCAGAGTTGACAAATGCCCTTGGTTTAGAAGACAAGGATTTGGTTCTCTTTGTGGCTGATACACTTGAAGTGGCGAATGCAACCCTTGCTGCCCTTCGTGGTCGTATTGCCAAAGAACTTGGCTTGATTGATAACGCTAAATTCAACTTCCTCTGGGTGGTTGATTGGCCAATGTTTGAATGGTCTGAAGAAGAAGACCGCTACATGAGCGCCCACCATCCATTTACCCTTCCACAGGAAGAAACAGCTCACGAATTAGAAGGTGATTTGGCTAAGGTTCGTGCCATTGCTTACGATATCGTCTTGAACGGTTATGAGCTTGGTGGTGGTAGCCTTCGTATCAACCAAAAAGACCTTCAAGAACGCATGTTCAAGGCTCTTGGTTTCTCAGCCGAAGAAGCAAATGACCAGTTTGGTTTCCTTCTTGAGGCTATGGACTATGGTTTCCCACCACACGGTGGTTTGGCTATCGGTCTTGACCGTTTTGTGATGCTCTTAGCAGGAGAAGAAAATATCCGTGAAGTCATTGCCTTTCCTAAGAACAACAAGGCAACCGATCCAATGACACAAGCTCCATCAACAGTCGCTCTCAAACAACTAGAGGAACTCAGCTTACAAGTAGAAGAAGATGAAACAAGCAAAACGAATTAAGCGGTGGCGCTATTATCTGCGCCGCTTTGCTTATCAGATAAAAATCTTACGAGTTTTACAAAGTATCTCTCGGGAAAAATATGATGAGAAAGTCTCGGCTTCTCTGGTTTATGGCTTTTTGTCAGCAGTAGCAGTCAATTTCTTTTTTCAACCAGGACACGTTTACTCCAGTGGTGCGACGGGTTTGGCACAGATTATCTCTGCTTTGAGTAATCACTGGTTTGGTTTTTACATTCCGATATCGCTAACCTTTTATGCTATCAATTTTCCATTGATGATTTTGGCTTGGTATCAGATTGGGCATAAGTTTACGGTCTTTACCTTTATCACAGTATCCATGAGTTCCCTCTTTATCCAGCTTGTGCCAGTTGTGACCTTGACAGAGGATCCCATCATCAATGCCCTTTTTGGGGGTGTTGTCATGGGCTTGGGAATTGGTTTTGCGCTCCGTAACAATATTTCTAGCGGAGGTACAGATATCGTCAGTCTGACCATTCGAAAGAAAACGGGTAAGAATGTCGGTAGTATTTCTTTCCTGGTAAATGGGACTATCATGCTGATAGCAGGTTTGACCTTTGGTTGGAAATACGCCCTCTACTCTATGATCACCATTTTTGTATCGAGCCGTGTGACAGATGCGGTCTTTACAAAGCAAAAACGCATGCAGGCCATGATTGTGACCAATAATCCTGACAAGGTAATCGCAAAAATCCATAAAAAATTGCACCGCGGAGCAACCATGATCCACGATGCAGAAGGAACCTATAATCATGAGAGAAAAGCAGTCTTGATTACGGTTATCACGCGAGCAGAGTTTAATGATTTTAAACACATCATGAAACAGGTCGATCCGACAGCCTTTGTCTCTGTATCCGAAAATGTCCACATCCTAGGACGATTTGTAGAAACAGACAATTAGACATGAAAAACCAGCTCTGTGTACTGACCCCAAAAAGTTAGACAAATAATTTAAGCGAAGGATTTAGTTCTGTATTGCACAGGGCTAAGTCCTTTTAGTTTGACCTTAATTCGTTTGTTGTTGTAGTAATCAATATAGTCCACAATAGCTTGTTCCAATTGGTTAAGCGACTGAAATGACTTCTCATAACCATAAAACATCTCCGATTTCAGAATGCCAAAGAAGGACTCCATCATACCGTTGTCTGGGCTGTTACCTTTACGTGACATGGATGCTTGAATTCCCTTACTCTCTAGGAACCGATGATAAGAATCGTGTTGGTATTGCCAACCTTGGTCACTATGGAGAATCGTATTTTCGTAGTGTTTCTCTGTGAAGGCCTGTTTCAACATCGTTTTTACTTGTTCTAAATTAGGCGAAGTAGAAAGATGATAAGCAATAATTTCACTGTTAAATCCATCTAAAACAGGCGATAAATAGAGTTTCTGTGTGCTATTTGGAATGGCAAATTCTGTCACATCCGTATAGCACTTTTCCCTTGGTCTTGATGCTTCAAACTGGCGTTGAATGAGATTCTCTGCTTTCTTGCCAATCTCTCCTTGGTAGGAAGAATACTTTCGTTTGCGACGAATTCGAGCTGTTAAACCAAGGACCTTCATCAGACGTTGAACTTTCTTATAATTCACTACAAAACCACGATTTCTTAGTTCAAGAGTAATTCTACGATAGCCATAATTTCCTTTATGGTCATTATAAATGGCCTGAATTTCGATTTTAAGCTCTTTATCTTTGTCAAGCCCATCTAGTTGCTTCAACTGATAGTAGTAAGTTGAGCGAGGTAAACGAGCCGCTTCAAGAAGTAAATCTAGTCGAAATCCTCCTGAAGCCATTTCTCTAACTGTCTCTGCTTTTCTCGCTCTAAGGCTTCGTCCCTTTCCTCTAACTCTTTTAACTTTTTTAGGTAAGCCACCTCAGTCCGTAAGCGTTCATTCTCCTCTTGGAGTCGCTCTAGTTCTGTCATTTCTTCCCAAGTTTTCTTCCGTTTAAGTCCCATTTTAGGTACTCTCCCTCTTATTTTCTCAACAATAGTATACCCGTTTTTCTTGTATTGCGCCAGCCAATTTGAAAGCATTCCTTGGTTTGGGAGGGCATAATCAAGACTAACACTTCTTTGCGAATGTCCTTCCAACAGAACTTTCTCAACCATTTCTTGTTTTAATTCAGGGGAATAGTAACGATTTTTTCCTTTTTTGACGAACTCCATTCCGTAACGATCAATCAATTTAATCATGTATCTAAGATTAGAATTGTTTATCCCAAATTTATTTGAAAGCTTCTCTAAGCTATATCCTTGCTTTCTAAGTTCATAGATCTGAACTTTATCTTCATAACTCAATTTCATAATAAAAACACCCCAAAAGTTAGATTTTTTCTGTCTAACTTTTGGGGTGCAGTTCACTGGAGGCTGGTCTTTATTTTTCGATAATTTTGTGTCCAATCAACTGGCGGTAACAAATCTGTTTATTGTTTTTAGCATCGTTGATGATCTGGAGAATGGTTTCAAAGGAAACGCGCCCAAGTTCCAGGCTATTGATATCGACATAGGCTACAAGGTCAAGTCGAGGATTGACAGAGTCGAAGCTCAAGACAGGAACAGTTAACTGATGCTTACTGATGTAGTCACAAACTCCTTCTGCTAGGAGACTATCGGTTGTGATGATAGCATCAATCTGCGGATCGTGATTGAAGAGGAGTTCACTGAACTGATAACCTTTTTCTTCTAAAAATTCGGTCGCAAAGTAGGTTAAGTTGGTATCAATCGGAAGTTGGTGTTGTTTGAGTGCAGACTCATAGCCAGTTAGACGATCTTGCGTTACGAAGAGTCGCTTTGTACCCCCGATGAAGGCAATTCGTTTGCATCCTTTTTTGATGAAATACTCTGTCGCATCAAAGCCAGCTTGTACATTGTCATTATCAACAAGAGGGATAAAGGGTGAAGTGGATTTTCCGAGAATGAGGAAAGGGAACTGCTCATCGACTACTAGTTTGACCAGAGGGTCTTCTTCCTCAGCGTAGAGGAAAATCAAACCGTCAACACGCTTGCCATAAACCATCTGAGAAATCGCATTGAGACGTTCTTTCTCATCTTTTCCTGTTGCAATCTGGATAGCATAATGGTTTTCGGAAGCGACTTGGGCGATACCACGAAGGACAGATGGGAAGAAAGGATTTTGGTAAAAGGCATCTGAGTCGTCAGGAAGCACCAGGCCGATAACCTGAGTATAGCTACTCACCAAGCTACGAGCATTGAGATTGGGATGGTAGTTGAGCTCCTTCATAGCCTTGCGAACTCGTTTTTTGGTTTCATCACTAATCGTTGATTTGTTTTGAATAACGCGGGTAACAGTTGAAGGTGAGACACCTGCTGCCTTGGCCACGTCTTTAATCGTAACGGGCATAAAAATCTCCTATTTATGATAATCTGGATCACGGAAGTGTGTCTTGTAAAAAATGGTGACCAGATAAAGAACAAAAAGAATGTTTTGTACAGTGATAAGGGTTGCCATATTTTGGCCAAAAAGTCCCAAAATAAGCGTAATCAGAGTGGGTAATCCTAAACAGTTCAAGATAAAATGGTAGCACTCTTTAAAGGTCCTAAATGAAAAGAGGCGTGATTTTTTTGTGATATAAAGGAGAAGACTAGCTCCAAGAGAGACAATGAAGAAATTCAATCCAAAGAGAAAGCTTGCACCGAGAACGAGAAAGAGACTGATATAGACCCGATTTTGTTGGTACCAGTCTTTAGAAATAGCCTGGGTTAAACTTTCCTTACTCTGGAAACTCTCCGTTTGAATCGCGTGGTAGCGAATGCGAGTCAGTTCCTTACTTTCCTTACTGATGACGAGTTCTTCCGTATCAAAATGAAGTTGCAAGTCCTTTGGCAATTCTTTGTTTTGGCTCGGGCCAATCAAAAGAGAAGGTTGTTGATTCTTAGTTCCTGAGTAGTTCAGCTTTCCATCTACGATTTGTGCATTTTCCGACAAATCCATGATCGCTTCATCTGTCAGTGGAGTGTAGACATTATCGATAAACGTATCCAGCGGATACGTTTCCTGCGAGCTGTTTTGAATGGCGATCGGAACCATAGACAAGCTAATCAAGAAAATACCGGTAAAAAACAATTGAAACCAGTTGAGTCCGAAACGTTTTGACAGGGGCTTACGAAATCCCCAGATACTAGAGAAATACGAGAATGGATATGGAAGCATAGGCATCTTTCTAAAAGTGTTTTCTATATGAGTATTATTATATAGAGAAATGTGCTTTATTTCAAGTCTAGTAGATAAATTGCTTATTGAAAAGCTGATTTTGCTACTATTTGCGATCGTGTGCCCAATCGTGTAGCTTTAGCAACAAGCTCCAAAATGAAAAAAGGGTGGCAGGGATAGATTATCCCTTGTCGCCACCACTTGTAAGTCCTGAAACAAAGTTCTTTTGTAAGAAGAAGAAGAGTGTACAGATTGGAAGAGCGATGAGGATGGCACCTGCTGAGAAGTAGGCAATCTTCAAGTTCTTCGCATTGTTGACGAAGGTTTGGAGACCAACGGCAACTGTAAAGTATTCTTTCTCACGAAGCAAGAAACTAGAGAGGATATAGTCTCCGAAAGGTCCCATGAAGGCCCAGAGGGCTTGTACCGCCACCATTGGGCGAACAAGAGGGAGAACGATTTGCCAGAAGCGGCGGAAGTGTCCTGCACCATCAAGTTTTGCTGATTCATCAAGAGACATTGGTACGGTGTCAAAGTAACCTTTCATCAACCAAGCGTTCATAGGGATACCACCACCGACATAGAGGAAGATGAGGAACCAGCTATGGTTAAGGGCGTTCAACATAAGGGCCATAACGAAGAAGGCTGTCAAAGCGGCCATAGTTGGCACCATTTGGATGATCAAGAAGAAGACCAAACTTTGTTTACGAGCCAAGAAATTGTAACGGCTGTAGGCATAACCAGCAAGGACGATGATACTCGTTTGAACCACCATAGTAATCAAAGCGATGATCAAAGTATTGAGGTACCAAGTGCCGTACAAGGTTTCAGTGAAGAGTCCTTTAAAGTTATCAAAATTGAAGTCGATGTTAGTATCTAGTTTAAAGGCTGCGACATTACCAGACTTGAAGGCTGACATAATGGTAATCAAAAGTGGATAGATAATGACAATTGATAAGCCAATCAAGTAGAGGTAAGTGAGGGTTTGAGTCAGTCTACGTTTGAGTTTAATTGAGTTATTCATCTTAGACGTCCTCCATATCAAATGCGTGTAGTTTCTTGAATGCGATCATAGAGATAGAGATGACAATGATTGAGATAATCAAGGTAACAGCTGCCGCCATAGAGTATTGTGGGGCTGTACCAGTTGTCAAACGGTAAATCCATGAAATCAAGATATCAGTTGAACCGGCTCCACCACCAACGCTACCAGGTCCTCCACCGTTGAAGAGGTACATGATAGAGAAGTTGTTAAAGTTGAAGGTGTATTGGCTAATCAATGTTGGAGCCGCAACAGCCAAAATCATTGGGAAAGTGATGTTGCGGAATTTTTGCCAAGCATTAGCACCATCGATGTAAGCCGCTTCGTAGAGGTCGTTAGGAATAGACTGCAAGATACCCAAGGTCAAAACGTAGATGTATGGGAATCCAAGCCAACCCTGCATCATAATCAAAGCAATCTTAGTCCAAGTCGGATCTGTTTTCCAAGGGATAAGAGCTCCATCTAGGAATGGAAGGACCTTAGATAAGAGAGGCAAGACTTGGGTGTTGATGGCACCAACACTATCATTAAACATGTTTGAGAATGTCAAGATAGTGATGAAGGCTGGAACAGCCCAAGGAAGAAGGAAAATAACACCAAAGATACGTTTTCCTTTGATAAATGGTTGGTTGGCAATAATTGCTGTAAAGATACCAATGACAATCTGCAAAGTAGAAGCAGACAAGGCCCAGATGATGGTCCAAGAAAGAACAGAACCAAAGGCTGAACGGAAGGTACTCAAGCTCCAGATGTTTGTGAAGTTCGTCAAACCAACCCAGTCCAACAATTTATTTGGTGGTAAGTGTTGGAAGTCATAGTTGGTAAAGGCAATCATCAAGGTTACGATAACTGGAAAGATAATCGCAAATGTCATCGCTACATACGATGGGATGATCAAAAGGTATGGGAATCCATTCTCATAAATACCTTTAATCATATCCTTGAAGGTACGAGCTACAGGAATACCGTTGTTGATACGTTTAGCAGTAGTATGTGCGTCCTTGATATTAAAGATATAAAAGAGTAAGTAAACGACAACAAAGATAGAGTGAAAAGCACCACGAATTAGCATGAAAAGTGAATTATCACGACCGGGCTTGTCACCAAGGGTGACCAAATTGCTCAATTCAGGGCTTGCAAGTGTTAGAAAATACAGAACAAAAAGAACAGTAATGCCAAGGAAAATAAATCCTTTCGCTTTTTGTTTGTTATAGATTTGTCCTAAACCAGGAATGATTGACAGCAAGGCTGCTTTGCGAGGCTGTTGTTTTTCCATGATTACTCCTTTCATAGGATGCGAGTTTAAACTCGGATTCAATCGTAAGATACGTACATCTGATAAGAAGCATATCTATAAATTCAAAGGGGGATTTTGCTTCCACCCCCCTTGAACAAATCAATTAGTTACCAAATTTTTGTTGGATTGTTTCCTTGATCAATGTTACAGCATCGTTAGCAGCTGTTTTCGCATCTTTCTTACCACTTACAGCATCAAAGAGCATAGTTTTCGCTGGATCCCAAACTGTTGACATTTGTGAGATGTTTGGCATTGGTTGAGCGTTCTTGAACTGTTTGATAACAGCTGTAGTCAACTCATCGTTTTTGCCTTCAGCATAAGTACGGGCCTCAGTGTTAGCTGGAATTTCGTTTGTTGCATCGTAGAATGCTTTTTGTTGTTCAGTTGAAACTAGGAAGTCTACAAATTTTTGAGCGCCTTCAAGGTTCTTAGTGCTTGATGGGATAATCCAAGCTTTACCACCACCGAATGCTGCGTAGTCTTTACCGTTTGGAAGAGTTGGGATAGTTGCAACACCGTAGTTTACTTTAGCGTCTTTGAATGCTTGAGCTTTCCAAGGACCATCGATGATAGCAGCTGTTTTACCTTCTTGGAATTGAGTTTGAATCAAGTTACCAGCACCTTCAGTATCTTGCATACCTTTAGGCCATTTTTCATACCAAGATTTAGCGTATTCGATACCTTTGATTGCTCCGTCGTTTGCAAGACCGATGTCTTTAGGATCTTTACCGTTATCACCAAATACGTAAGCTCCGTTACCAGCAAGAAGTCCGTATGCGTAGTAGAAGTTAGTCCAGTCAGCTAGGAATGCTGTAGTTTTGCCATCCTCACCAGCG
Organism: Streptococcus oralis; assembly: GCF_023611505.1. Lineage (NCBI taxonomy): Bacteria > Bacillati > Bacillota > Bacilli > Lactobacillales > Streptococcaceae > Streptococcus > Streptococcus oralis. The sequence continues at coordinate 160,633 of NZ_CP097843.1, forward strand.
AAAGCATATTTGCTATCTTTTGCAAGGTTTTCTAAGTCAGCAAAAGTTTTAGGAGCTTCTTTTAGTAAGTCTTTGTTGTAGTACATTACGAGAGACTCGATAACGGCTGGAGCACCATAGACTTTACCACCAACAGTTACAAGAGATTTAGTAGTGTCGTCTGTTTTAGCACCGTCACTCAAAGTAACTTCTGAAAGTTGTCCGTCAGTACCAAGGCTACCTACACGGTCGTATGGAGCCATCATAACATCAGGAGCTTTACCAGATTGGTTGTCTAGAGAAAGATTGTCAAGACCACCCATTTGGTCTCCTGTTTTGATAGTAACTTTTACGCCAGATTCTTTTTCGTAAGCTTTTGCAGCTGATTCAGCAAAGGCTTTATATTGGTCTTCAACGTAGAAAGTGATTTCTTTCGCTTCTGAAGAGCTAGTATCAGCTGCTTTGTCAGCAGTTTTGCTTCCGCAAGCCACCAAGAGCAAGCTAGCGAGAGTAGCAGTTCCGAGCACAGCAGCGCTCTTCATGAATTTAGATGACATAGTGTATTCCTCCTAAAGAATAACAGTATAATTTATTTAGAAAACGCAAACGTTTTCTTTTATGAGCTTAGTATAGCACAAATAGAAAACGGTTGCAAGCGTTTTTAAAAAGTTTTTTAAAAAAATTTTAAGGTTTCAAACATTTGTCAATGCCCTTATATAGGAAAAAACTTTAAATCTTTCTTTCTCTTGAATTGAAAATATATTAGGAAAACGATTGCGTAAATTCGGCTCGGTTTTTCAGAAAATAGATCAGATATTGGGAATGAATTATCTTAAATCAGAAAATCTTTAAAATTTTTTTCGCTTATTTCGTAAAATATCAGTGGGAATAAGTTTTAGTTAGATAAAAATAATTCAAAAAATTTTTTTAAAAACGCTTGCATTTGTGTTTAAAATACGCTATACTTAACCTAACGCAAACGTTTGCGCCTTGTTGCGCAACGTTTTATAACAAACACATGAGGTGCTATTATGAAAAAACGTCAAAGTGGTGTGTTGATGCACATCTCTTCTCTACCAGGAGCATACGGGATTGGATCATTTGGTCAGACTGCCTATGATTTCGTTGACTTCTTGGTTCGTACCAAGCAACGTTACTGGCAAATCCTCCCTCTTGGGACAACCAGCTATGGAGATTCTCCATACCAATCATTCTCAGCCTTTGCTGGGAATACGCATTTTATCGACCTTGATATCTTGGTAGAGCAAGGCTTGTTGGAAGCTAGCGATCTTAAAGGTGTTGACTTTGGTAGTGATGCATCGGAAGTCGACTATGCGAAGATTTATTACGCACGTCGTCCGCTTTTAGAAAAGGCAGTTAAACGTTTCTTGGAAGTGGGAGACGTCAAAGCTTTTGAGAAGTTTGCTCAAGACAACCAATCATGGCTTGAACTCTTCGCAGAATATATGGCGATTAAAGAGCATTTTGACAATCTTGCTTGGACAGAATGGTCAGATGCAGATGCTCGTGCTCGTAAAGCTTCAGCACTTGAAAGCTACCGTGAGAAATTGGCAGACAAGTTGGTTTATCACCGTGTGACTCAATATTTCTTCTTCCAACAATGGTTGAAATTGAAAGCCTACGCTAACGACAACCACATCGAAATTGTTGGAGACATGCCTATCTACGTTGCGGAAGATTCAAGCGACATGTGGGCAAATCCACATCTCTTCAAGACAGATGCCACTGGTAAAGCAACCTGCATCGCAGGTTGCCCACCAGATGAGTTTTCTGCCACTGGTCAGCTTTGGGGAAACCCAATCTATGACTGGGAAGCTATGGACAAAGACGGCTACAAATGGTGGATTGAACGCTTGCGCGAAAGCTTCAAGATTTATGACATCGTTCGTATCGACCACTTCCGTGGTTTCGAATCTTACTGGGAAATTCCTGCTGGTTCCGATACAGCAGCTCCTGGTAAATGGGTGAAAGGTCCTGGCTACAAGCTTTTTGCAGCCGTTAAGGAAGAGCTTGGTGAGCTAAACATCATCGCGGAAGACCTTGGTTTCATGACAGATGAAGTCATCGAGTTGCGTGAACGCACAGGCTTCCCAGGAATGAAGATTCTTCAATTTGCCTTCAACCCAGAAGACGAAAGTATCGATAGCCCACACTTGGCACCTGCCAACTCTGTTATGTACACAGGAACACACGATAACAATACAGTTCTTGGTTGGTATCGTAATGAGATCGACGATCCAACTCGTGAGTACATGGCGCGTTACACCAACCGTAAAGAGTATGAAACAGTGCCGCACGCAATGCTTCGTACAGTATTTTCATCCGTTAGCTTCATGGCTATTGCAACCATGCAAGACTTGCTAGAACTAGATGAGGCAGCTCGCATGAACTACCCATCTACTCTTGGTGGAAACTGGTCATGGCGTATGACAGCAGATCAATTGACACCAGCTGTTGAAGAAACTTTGCTTGACTTGACTACAATTTATCGCCGAATTAATGAAAATTTGGTAGAATTAAAGAAATAAGACAATATCAGGAGACACAAAAATGTTACCATTAAAAGAATTTGTACAAAAGCATTACAATAAAACCATTGCAGAATGTAGCAATGAAGAGCTTTACCTTGCTCTTCTCAACTACAGCAAGCTTGCTAGCAGTCAAAAACCAGTCAACACTGGTAAGAAAAAAGTTTACTACATCTCAGCTGAGTTCTTAATCGGTAAACTCTTGTCAAACAACTTGATCAACCTTGGTCTTTACGACGATGTGAAAAAAGAACTTGCAGCTGCAGGTAAAGACTTAATCGAAATCGAAGAAGTAGAATTGGAACCATCACTTGGTAACGGTGGTTTGGGACGTTTGGCTGCCTGCTTTATCGACTCAATCGCTACACTTGGTTTGAATGGTGACGGTGTTGGTTTGAACTATCACTTTGGTCTTTTCCAACAAGTTCTTAAAAACAACCAACAAGAAACGATTCCTAATGCTTGGTTGACAGAGCAAAACTGGTTGGTACGCTCAAGCCGTAGCTACCAAGTGCCATTTGCACACTTCACATTGACATCTACTCTTTACGATATCGATGTACCTGGTTACAAGACAGCTACTAAAAACCGCTTGCGTTTGTTTGACTTGGATTCAGTTGATTCTTCTATCATCGAAGATGGTATCAACTTTGACAAGACAGACATCGCTCGCAACTTGACTCTCTTCCTTTACCCAGACGATAGCGACAAGCAAGGTGAATTGCTCCGTATCTTCCAACAATACTTCATGGTTTCAAACGGTGCGCAATTGATCATTGACGAAGCGATCGAAAAAGGAAGCAACTTGCATGACCTTGCGGACTACGCAGTTGTACAAATCAACGATACTCACCCATCAATGGTGATCCCTGAATTGATTCGTCTTTTGACTGCACGTGGTATCGAACTTGACGAAGCAATCTCTATCGTTCGTAGCATGACTGCCTACACGAACCACACAATCCTTGCTGAAGCCCTTGAAAAATGGCCTCTTGAATTCTTGCAAGAAGTGGTTCCTCACTTGGTACCAATCATCAAAGAATTGGACCGTCGTGTGAAAGCAGAATACAAAGACCCAGCTGTTCAAATCATTGATGAAAACGACCGTGTACACATGGCTCACATGGATATTCACTACGGATACAGTGTTAACGGGGTAGCAGCACTCCACACTGAGATCTTGAAGAACTCAGAGTTGAAAGCTTTCTACGACATCTACCCAGAAAAATTCAACAACAAAACAAACGGTATCACATTCCGTCGTTGGCTCATGCATGCCAACCCAAGACTATCTCACTACTTGGATGAGATTATTGGAGAGGGATGGCACCATGAAGCAGATGAGCTTGAAAAACTCTTGTCTTACGAAGACAAAGCAGCTGTCAAAGAAAAATTGGAAAGCATCAAGGCTCACAACAAACGTAAATTGGCTCGTCACTTGAAAGATCACCAAGGTGTGGAAATCAATACAAACTCTATCTTTGATATCCAAATCAAACGTCTTCACGAGTACAAACGCCAACAAATGAACGCTTTGTATGTCATCCACAAATACCTTGATATCAAGGCTGGTAACATCCCTGCTCGTCCAATCACAGTCTTCTTTGGTGGTAAAGCAGCTCCTGCCTACACAATCGCCCAAGACATCATTCACTTGATCCTTTGCTTGTCAGAAGTGATTGCAAATGATCCAGAAGTAGCTCCACACTTGCAAGTGGTTATGGTTGAAAACTACAACGTTACTGCAGCAAGCTTCCTTATCCCAGCATGTGATATCTCAGAACAAATCTCACTTGCTTCTAAAGAAGCTTCAGGTACTGGTAACATGAAATTCATGTTGAACGGTGCTTTGACTCTTGGTACTATGGACGGTGCTAACGTGGAAATCGCTGAGTTGGTTGGCGACGAAAACATCTATATCTTTGGTGAAGATTCAGAAACTGTTATCGACCTTTACGCAAAAGCAGCTTACAAATCAAGCGAATTCTATGCTCGTGAAGCTATCAAACCTTTGGTTGACTTCATTGTGAGCGATGCTGTTCTTGCAGTAGGTAAGAAAGAACGCTTGGAACGTCTTTACAACGAATTGATCAACAAAGACTGGTTCATGACTCTCCTTGATTTGGAAGACTATATCAAGGTCAAAGAGCAAATGCTTGCTGACTACGAAAACCGTGACGCATGGTTGGATAAAGTCATCGTTAACATTGCCAAAGCAGGATTCTTCTCATCTGACCGTACAATCGCTCAGTACAACGAAGATATCTGGCACTTGAACTAAGATACAAAATTTATACTAATCACTTTGTAAAAAAAAGCGAATTTCAATTGAAATTCGCTTTTTTGAATGATGTGGATTTTAGCCAATCAGGTCTAAAAAGAGATAAATCATAGATACGTTGAAGTTTTAGAAATACTGCTTTTTACTGTATTTCAGTCTCATGATTCTTCGTAGTTGATGGCCTCGTATTTCTTGTATCCGCTTATAATTTGTATTATAATAGCATTGTGGTGAAGAAAGAAGGTGTTTTTATGTGGAAAAAATATTTTTCAAAATATAAATGGACTGATTTATTTTGGATACTATTTGTGGTTTTGTCATCACTCTCGATGGGGAATCGTACTCTTTTTCCACTTACCCATCAAGAAATCTCTTATCATGGGTGCTATTTGGGGATTACACTTGCCTCATTTCACTTATTATTCATTGATAAATTTGTCATTTCGAATCGAAGATAAATGGAGAGGTTAAAATTTTTTCCACTTTTCGGATAGACAGTTGAAGAATCGCGATTTAAACCCACACCTCAAGAAGAGGTGCGGGTTTTTGTCTTATCTGAAAGTTTTAATTACAGTGCTTTCCCAACTAGAATCTCTGCTTCAATGTTAATCTCTGTCAGTTGGCTCCAGTCAATCTTGGTATGGTCAACGTGAAAGAGTAAGGGCGTCATGGCAAGCAGGGCTTGGCGTTGCTCAGCCGAGATAGGTTTTGTTAAGGAAGCAATCTGACTAGATTGGATACTGAAATGTTCCTGGAAATGTTCTTTGATATTTTGGTTGGAATAATCCTTCTTTGTCAGCTGGTCCTGCACCATTTGACGGATTTCTTTGAGGTGATTTTCAGTTGGGATGACCTTGATCAAAATACCGTCTTTGGATAAAACGCGACGGAATTCCCCATAGTTGGCAGGCGAGAAGATATCAAGCAGGATATCCATGCTGGCGTCTTTTATAGGAAGACGAGCCAGGTCGCCGACAAACCAGTTGACCGCCCAGTTTGGTTCGCTCTTGGCAGCGATTTGAACGGAATCTTTTGAAATATCAAAGGCGTAAAAGGTTTTGTCAGAGTGACTTTCTTGGAGCTTACGAGAGTAGAAACCTTCGCCACAACCGATATCCAAGACTGTTTTTGCGGATGGATTAGTTATTAGTAAGTCCGAGATACCTTCTAAAATAGCCTGATAAAAACCAGCTTCAAGAATTTGTTGGCGGTTTTGAAAGTTTTCCTTGTCGTAGTTGGCAGATTGCTTGATTTGCGGAGCCAAGTTGACATAGCCAAATTTTGCCAAGTCAACAGAATGGCGGTTGCTACACTTGAGACTGCTCTCTACTAAGGATAGGTTTTCTTGGCAGATAGGGCAGGCAAAGGCACTAGCAGAAGCAAAGCGCTGGAGTTTTGGTTTGAGGTTTGTATTCATAGTTTTAGTCTAGCAAAAAAAGAACTGGATAGCAAATGCATCCAGTCTGTTTTTAGTATGTTAGAACGAAGTATTTTTTCTTACCGCGGCGGATAACAGTGAGTTCGTTCTCTAACTTATCTGCGTCACTCAAGACATAGTCAAGGTCTTGGATGCGGTCGCCGTTGACGTAGATAGCACCGTTTTGAACATCTTCACGGGCTTGGCGTTTGGAGTTAACCACACCAGAAGATACAAGAAGTTCAACGATGTTGTGATTTTCGTCTGTTTGTACTTGATAGTTTGGTACGCCACGAAGTCCTTGTTTGAGTTCTTTGACAGAAAGGTTTTTGATGTTTCCTGCAAAGAGTTGCTCAGTGATGTTAAGGGCTTCTTTGTAGGCTTCTTCTCCATGGACAAGTGTGACAACTTCACGAGCTAGGACTTTTTGAGCCAAGCGTTCGTGTGGTGCTGCTTCGAATTGTTTACGGATGTCTTCAATCTCATCCAGTGACAAGAAAGTAAAGATTTTCAAGAAACGAACAGCGTCAGCGTCCATAACGTTCATCCAGAATTGGTACATTTCGTATGGAGAAGTCTTTTCAGGATTGAGCCAAACAGCATTCCCTTCAGATTTACCAAATTTCTTACCAGTTGCATCTGTAATGAGTGGGACAGTGATGACGTGACCAGTCTTATCAGCCTTACGACGAAGCAATTCGGTACCAGCTGTCATATTTCCCCACTGGTCAGAACCACCGATTTGCAGGGTAACATTGTGCTCTTGGTTAAGGACGTAGAAGTCATATCCTTGCATGATTTGGTAAGCGAACTCAGTGTAAGAAATTCCAGTTTCAATCCGTTTTTTCACAGACTCCTTGCTCATCATGTAGTTGACAGTGAAGTATTTTCCGACATCACGGAGGAAGTCGATGAAGCTGATGCTGCCAAACCAGTCGTAGTTATTGACCATGACAGCTTTGTTTTCACCATTTTCAAAGTCAAGAAAACGAGAAAGTTGTCCTTGGATAGACTTGACCCAGCCATCTACTGTGTCTTTTGTTTGGAGACTACGCTCAGCATCTTTGAAGGACGGATCTCCGATGAGACCTGTAGCACCGCCAACGAGCGCATAAGGTTTGTGACCTGCTAATTGCAAACGACGACTGGTCAAGATTGCGACAAGGTGGCCTAGGTGAAGGCTGTCAGCAGTTGGATCGTAGCCACTATAATAAGAAACTTGACCTTCTTCTAGGGCTTTGCGCAAAGCTTCTTCATCAGTCGTTTGAAAAATCAAACCACGCTCTTTTAGCTCATCAAAAATGTGCATGTGTCTTTTCTCCTTTATAAAATATTGTTTCTACCTATTGTATCACAAACTTGATTAATAGCCTAGTAGAATAGGGAAGAAAGTGGCTATTTTATTGAAAGTTTCCCTTTTATGGTATAATAGAGAAAGCGAGGACATTCATGAAAGAAAGAATTAATGAATTAAAAACAAAAATGCTGCATTTTTTCCAGCAGCTAATGCAACGAATTGCAAAATGGAAGAAAAGACTAGCAGAAAAACTGGCTAATAAGAAAACCGGTAAAAAGGGGACCTCTTCTGACAAAGTTGGAAGGGCAGGATCTAATTTTGCTAAGGTTTTGAGTGGGTTTAAAATAGTTTTTAATACTCTCTTTATCCTAGGTTTTATCGGTGGACTGTTTGGTGCTGGGGTGGCTATGGGTTATGGAGTCGCTCTATTTGACAAGGCCCAGGTACCTCAAGCAGAAGAGTTGGTCAAGCAAGTGAAGGATATTGCCTCTATCTCAGAAATCACTTATTCTGACGGCAGTACCATTGCCTCGATCGAGGGCGATTTGTTGCGCACTTCAGTCGCTTCAGATGCTATCTCAGACAATCTTAAGAAGGCTATCATTGCGACAGAGGACGAGAATTTCAACGAGCACAAGGGAGTCGTGCCTAAGGCCGTTATTCGTGCGACCCTGGGAACTTTTGTCGGTCTGGGGTCATCCAGTGGTGGTTCGACCTTGACTCAGCAGGTTATCAAGCAGCAAGTGGTGGGGGATGCTCCCACTCTAGCTCGTAAGGCCAAAGAAATCATTGATGCTCTAGCTTTAGAGCGGGCTATGGGTAAGGATGAGATTTTAACAACCTACCTTAATATTGCTCCTTTTGGTCGCAATCATAAAGGCCAAAATATTGCAGGTGCCCAACAGGCTGCAGAAGGAATCTTTGGGGTTAAGGCTTCGGATTTAACGGTCCCTCAAGCAGCCTTTATTGCAGGATTGCCACAGAGCCCAATCAGTTACTCCCCTTATGAATCTGACGGTAGTATGAAGAGTGAGGAGGATTTGGCTCTGGGGATCAAACGGGCTAGAGATGTTCTCTATAATATGTACCGGACAGGGGCTCTAAGTCAGGAAGATTACGACAAGTACAAGGATTATGATTTTAAGAAAGACTTCTTACCATCTGGTAGTGTCAGCGGTACTTCGCGTGACTATCTCTACTTCGCAACCTTGGCAGAAGCTACTGATCGAATGTATGACTACCTGATTCAGAGAGATAATGTTTCTGTACAAGAGCAAAAGAATGAATCCATCCAGAAAGCTTATCGTGATTTAGCGACTAAGGAAATTGAAAATGGTGGGTATAAGATTACGACAACTATCAATAAAAATGTTCATGCTGCGATGCAAAATGCGGTGGCAACCTACGGCTATCTGCTAGATGATTCGACAGGCCAGCCTGAGGTGGGGAATGTCCTCATGGACAACCAAACGGGAGCTATTCTTGGATTTGTCGGTGGTCGCAATTATCAAAAAAATCAGAATAACCACGCTATCGACACAAAACGTTCTCCTGCTTCGACTACTAAGCCGATATTGGCTTACAGTATTGCCATTGACCAAGGTCTGATGGGAAGTGCAAGTATCTTATCAAACTATCCAACCAACTTTTCAAACGGCAATCCCATCATGTATGTCAATAGTCCTGGTACGGGCATGATGACGTTAGGGGAGGCCCTTAACTACTCATGGAATATCCCAGCCTACTGGACTTATCGTACACTTCGAGAGAAGGGTGTTGATGTTAAAGGCTATATGGAAAAAATGGGTTACGAAATCCCAGAATATGGTATTGAGAGTTTACCGATGGGCGGAGGAATTGACGTTACAGTTGCTCAGCATACTAACGGATATCAGACTCTGGCCAACAACGGAGTTTACCATAAGAAACACATGATCGCGAAGATCGAGTCAACAGATGGTCGAGTGGTTTATGAACATAAAGATAAACCTGTCCAAGTTTACTCAAAAGCGACAGCGACCATCATGCAAAGTCTCCTTCGGGATGTCATTTCATCTCGGATTACCTCAAGTTTCCAGACAGACTTGGCTACCATCAATCCAAGCCTCGCTAGCGCCGACTGGATTGGAAAAACTGGTACAACCAATGAAGATGAAAACATGTGGCTTATGCTTTCTACGCCTCGCTTGACCTTGGGTGGCTGGCTAGGTCACGATGACAACCGACCACTAGCCAAAGGGGCGGGCCACTACCGCAATGCCAACTATATGGCCCACTTGGTTAATGCTATTCAACAAGCAAAACCTGGCATTTGGGGGAATGAGCGCTTTAATCTTGACTCAAGTGTGACCAAGTCACAAGTTCTCAAGTCGACAGGGGAGAAGCCGGGCAAGGTTTCAATTAATGGCAAAGAAGTTAACGTTTCCGGTTCTACCGTAACAAGTTACTGGGCTACTAAAGAAGGGGCGCCAGTAACCGCCTACCGCTTCGCTATTGGAGGAAGCGATGCAGATTATCAGAATGCTTGGAAGAATATTCTAGGAAGCATTCCTGCAGTAACTCCTCCAAGCTCAAGTAGCGGTTCGGGAACAACAAGTTCGAGTGGAAATACTCAGAGTGGCTCTTCAGGACGTTCACGTCTATTTAATCGTTAAGATAGAGTAGCAGCAAGGTTAGTAATTTCCCCTTGTTGCTACTTTTTTCTTTGTTGGTTTCGTGTTACAATAATAATATGAATCATTATCAGAAAAAGATTGTTAAGGGAACACTATATTCGCTACTCTCAGGCCTAATCTGGGGGATCTGTGGGATTTTAGGAGAGTATTTTTTCACTCATTATCCAGTGTCTTCTGGATGGATTACTTCTATGCGTTTACTGGTAGCGGGGAGTTTGGTTTTAGGCTTATCGGCCTTTCAGTTGCGCACTCGATTATTGGATATCTGGCGTGATAAGAAAAATTATCTACCTTTTTTAGCCTATGCTATTCTAGGTATTTTTTCTGTGCAGTTTTTCTTCTATCTCTGCGTTGAGTATTCCAATGCGACGACGGCGACCATTTTGCAATTTATCAGCCCAGTTTTTATCCTGTTTTACAATCGCATTGTCTACCAGAAAAAGGCTTCGATTACAGCGATTCTCTATGTTTTGATTGCCATGCTAGGTGTTTTTTTGATGGCCACAAAAGGGGACTTGTCCCAGTTATCCATGACGCCCTTGGCTCTAGTGACTGGTTTGCTCAGTGCGGTAGGGGTCATGTTTAATGTCATCCTTCCCCAACGATTTGCCCGCCACTATGGATTTGTCCCTACTGTTGGTTGGGGGATGATTCTGGCAGGGCTCTTTAGTAATTTCCTTTACCCTATCTATCAGATAAGCTTTCAAATGGATCTGGTAAGCGTGCTGATTTGTCTGATGATTGCCGTGTTTGGCACCGCTTTTGCCTTTTTCCTGTCTATGAAGGCTGTCTCTCTCGTTTCCCCTCTCGTTGTCTCTGTAGTGAGCGCTAGCGAGCCTCTCTCTTCAGCTCTATTAAGTGTTCTTTTTCTAGGATTGGTCATGGATGTTTTTTTGGCCTTAGCTATGGTGTTGATTATCGTTCCGATGATTTTCTTATCTGTAGAAGAAGCAAAACAAGCCAAGTAAAGATGCTTATTTGATAGTTGAGGCTTCAAATTTGAAGCCTTTTTTGGTAGAATAGGTATCATTATAACGAACCAGGAGGCGCCTATGACTGCTACAAAAATGAATGCTCAAGAGATTATCCAATTTATCGCCAATGCTGAAAAGAAAACCAGTGTCAAAGTAACCTTTGAGGGAGAACTCGCAACTGCTGTACCAAGCTCTGTTGTTAAACTAGGAAATGTTTTATTCGGAGACTGGAAGGATATCGCTCCGCTTCTTGAAGGTTTGGTAGAAAATCAAGATTATGTTGTCGAGCAAGATGCTCGTAACTCTGCAGTTCCTTTGCTAGATAAACGTGCTATCAACGCTCGTATCGAGCCAGGTGCGATTATCCGTGACCAAGTTGAAATTGGTGACAATGCTGTTATCATGATGGGAGCCGTTATCAATATTGGTGCTGAAATCGGTGCAGGAACCATGATTGATATGGGTGCCATCCTTGGTGGCCGCGCTATCGTTGGAAAAAATAGCCACGTTGGTGCAGGGGCAGTTTTGGCAGGTGTGATTGAGCCAGCTAGTGCTGAACCAGTCCGCGTCGGAGACAATGTTCTTATCGGTGCCAATGCAGTGGTTATTGAAGGAGTACAAATCGGTAGCGGTTCAGTCGTTGCCGCAGGAGCTATTGTTACCCAAGATGTTCCAGAAAACGTGGTAGTAGCAGGTATTCCAGCTCGTATCATCAAAGAAATTGATGCCCAAACCCAACAAAAAACAGCGCTTGAGGATGCGCTTCGTACCTTGTAATTGTAAAAGTAAAAAAGAGGCGGAACCCTTTTTCCAGCCTCTTTCTTCTATCAAAAGGAGGATCGATAGATGTTAGATTTGATTCAGACTAGACGAGATTTACACCAGATTCCAGAGATTGGCTTGGAGGAGTTCGAGACTCAGGCTTATTTACTGGATGTGATTGAGAAATTGATTGCGGGCAAGGACTTTGTTCAAGTTCGTACGTGGCGAACAGGAATTTTGGTATATTTGCAGGGAAGTCAGCCGGAGCGGACCATTGGTTGGCGGACAGATATTGATGGCCTGCCTATCGTCGAACAAACAGGCCTGCCTTTTGCTTCTCAACACCAAGGTCGCATGCATGCTTGTGGCCATGATTTTCATATGACTATTGCCTTAGGCTGTCTTGAGCGCTCACTTGAGGAGCAACCCAAGAATAATCTGCTCTTCCTATTTCAGCCTGCTGAGGAGAATGAAGCCGGTGGTATGCTCATGTATGAGGATGGTGCTTTTGGGGACTGGCTACCAGACCAGTTCTATGGCCTTCATGTTCGTCCAGATTTGAAGGTCGGACAGATCGCGACCAATACTCATACACTCTTTGCAGGGACTTGTGAGGTGAAGATTCGTTTCAAAGGAAAAGGAGGACACGCAGCTTTTCCGCATGAGGCCAATGACGCCTTGGTGGCTGCTAGTTACTTTGTAACTCAAGTACAGTCAGTTGTCAGCCGCAATGTCAATCCAATCGAGGGAGCAGTGGTGACCTTTGGTGTTTTCCAAGCTGGAACAACCAACAATGTCATTACAGACACAGCATTTTTACACGGAACCATTCGCGCCTTGACTCAGGACATGAGCCTATTAGTACAAAAAAGAGTCAAGACAGTAGCAGAAGGTGTTGCAGCAGCCTTTGATATGGAAGTTGAAGTGGAACTCAAGCAAGGAGGCTACCTACCTGTTGAGAACAATCCAGCCTTGGCGCGTGAACTGATGACATTCTTTGAAGAAAAAGACGGGATTGAGTTGATTGATATCGAGCCTGCTATGACAGGTGAAGATTTTGGTTATCTCCTTTCGAAGGTTGATGGGGTTATGTTTTGGTTAGGTATCGATAGTCCCTACGCCCTTCACCATCCTCAGATGAGCCCCAAGGAAGAAGCCTTAGCCATTGGGGTAGATGCGGTCTCTAGTTTCCTGAAAAAGAAGGAAGCAGAGTAGAGGAATTGTCTATGAAAGCAGAACTACGCAAGAAAATTTTGCAAGAAATGAAGGCTCTATCTCAGGAACAAAAACAGGCTATGGATCGAGCTTTAACCGAGCGTTTCTTACGTCACCCCTTTTACCAAGAAGCTAAGACCATCGCAACCTATCTCTCCTTCCCTCATGAATTTCAAACGCAAGAATTGATTGAGCAGGCGCTGAAGGATGGCAAAAAAGTTCTGATACCCAAAACCTATCCCAAGGGGCGAATGGAGTTTGTGGTCTATCATCCGCAGCAGTTGGTAAAAACTTCCTTTGGCTTACTGGAACCGCAAGGAGACTTGGAAGTGGTGGAACCGTCTCAGATTGATTTAATTCATGTTCCGGGCTTGGCTTTTACAACAGAGGGCTATCGGATTGGATATGGTGGAGGCTACTACGACCGCTATCTGGAACATTTTGTTGGGCAGAGCCTGAGTACAATCTATCCTTGTCAGGTTCAGAAGTTTAACTTGGAAGACCATGATATTCCCGTCCAGGAGGTGCTAATCTATGAAGGAAATCTTTGATAAACGCTATCCTGTGACTAGTTTCTTCCTCCTAGTAACGGCATTGGTATTTCTTTTGATGTTGGTTCTTACAGGTTTAAATTTTGAACGAGCAGATACCTTGCTTCAGTTTGGAGCTATGTATGGACCAATCATTCGCCTGTTCCCTGAGCAGATTTGGCGCCTTTTTTCGGCTATATTTGTGCATATTGGATGGGAGCATTTCATTGTCAATATGATTTCGCTCTACTTTCTTGGACAACAAGTGGAGGAGATTTTCGGTTCTAAGCAGTTCTTCTTTCTCTATCTCTTATCAGGAATGATGGGCAATCTCTTTGTTTTTGCTTTCACACCGAAAGTTGTAGCAGCAGGGGCCTCCACTTCTCTTTACGGACTATTTGCTGCGATCATCGTCTTGCGTTACGCAACTCGCAACCCCTATATTCAGCAGTTGGGGCAATCCTATCTGACACTTTTCGTGATAAATATCATTGGAAGTGTTCTGATCCCAGGAATCAGCCTAGCAGGGCATATTGGTGGCGCAGTAGGCGGGGCTTTTCTAGCGATCATCTTTCCAGTCAAATGGGAAAAAAGGATGTATAGTACCAGCCAGCGAATCGGAGCAACTGTACTTTTTATCGCACTAGCCATTTTCCTTTGCTATAAGGGAATGAGCTATGTGTAGGGATGGAATAGTTAAAAAGCTACTCAAAAAATGAGTAGCTTTTTTTGGAACCATTCGAAACAACACAGCTCTAAAACTGATGAAAATGGGGAATGGGGAGAAGATGGGTTTTGGAACCATTCGAAACAACACAGCTCTAAAACCTAGGAAGAGGAAGCAAGACGTCTCTACCTGTTTTGGAACCATTCGAAACAACACAGCTCTAAAACAATCGATAAGTGCGTCAGGATCCCGAGCAAGTTTTGGAACCATTCGAAACAACACAGCTCTAAAACACGACGAGCTCACACGCTCCCCTCTTGTTAGTTTTGGAACCATTCGAAACAACACAGCTCTAAAACAAGTGCTGAATTTCCTTGTCTGTGTAGCTAGTTTTGGAACCATTCGAAACAACACAGCTCTAAAACAGCGTTCTGTGCTCCGCTTAAAAGACTATTGTTTTGGAACCATTCGAAACAACACAGCTCTAAAACAACACTGGGGAAAGTTCAAGTATGTTAGGAGTTTTGGAACCATTCGAAACAACACAGCTCTAAAACATAGCGACGATCTTTGACAAGAGGTTTAATGTTTTGGAACCATTCGAAACAACACAGCTCTAAAACAATCAAAGTGCAAATCTATATGTTGCAGGCGTTTTGGAACCATTCGAAACAACACAGCTCTAAAACTGCATTCTTGTAAAACTGCGAACTAGAAAAGTTTTGGAACCATTCGAAACAACACAGCTCTAAAACAGGAAGACCTTAAATACCGAATTGATTCAAGTTTTGGAACCATTCGAAACAACACAGCTCTAAAACCTCGTAGAAAAATTTTTCTTACGAAATTTCGTAATCGCGCCATTCGTCCCAGCCGGACTTCAGTTCGTCAGGTCCCAATTGTTACCCTTATTATACCATATTTTCAGGGTTCAAGAAATAGTCTTGATCCAGCACATACTGCGGGAAATCATAGACTTTTCGAGGTTCGACAAATAAAACTTTTAGTTGATTGAGTTGGATATACTCTATCAAATTTACTAACTCATCCTTTGATAGATAGGCAGATGCATTGATGAAAACAAGGAGTTTCTTTTTAGAAAGATATTTAAAAACTTGGACAATTTCTAGCATCTTTTCAAAAGGTGTATCACTCAGGGTTTCGACTTTGACACCAAGTGCATCGATTAACTCTAGAATGGTAATTTCATCATACTCCAAGTCCAATTCGTTTTCCAAACACTCAAATGCCAGCAATTCTGTAATCGTAGCAACCAACTTTTCAATCATGGACTTGACTTCTGGCTTGTCATGGACTTGACTTCTGGCTTGTCATTGAGCTGATTTTCAAGATCCGCATGTATCAACTTGAGCATGGCGGGTGAGTTGAGATTGTATCCTAAGACATCCGTTATCACTAGTAACTCAGCCTCTTTCAGAGATTTTAAATTTCTATCAAACAACTTCAACTCCCCATCATCAGTATATTGGTAGAATTGCTTGACGATAGTTGAAAAGGTAAACTGGTCTTCCAACACTAAAAAGGTTGCATTTTCAATAGCTAATGGTTCGTCTAATAGCGGGAAATTAATCTTCATCTCTAGGCTCCTCTCCTAGAAAAACTAAACGGGCATCGGAGTTTGCTACGCTGGTATTTCGCTCGCCATTTAAGTAAATCATGCGAGAAAACTGCTTTTCTGTAACGGTTAAGAGGGTAATATTGCCTTTTTTAGGATTATGAGTTTTAAGGCGTTCAATCATGGCGTTATTAGCAGAGTTGTTGAGCAAGAGCTTGCTATAGATGGAGAATTGGTGCATGATAAATCCCTCGTCTATGAGGAACTTCCGAAATTTTCGATAGGCCTTACGTTCCTCTACGGTATCAACTGGCATATCAAACATTAAAATCATACGCATATATCGATAACTCATATCCTAAACTCAGGAACTCCTTTCTCGGGTTGATTGAGAGCTTGGATGACTTTCTTAGTATAGTCGCTGACGATATTGGACAGGTACATATCTTTACCATTGTAGTGGAAGGTATCTGAGAAAATAGTAAAAAGCTCTCGTTTGATTTTGATAAAAGAACTGTTTCGATTTTCATAGACAATTCTATCAATAATCGGACGGAAAGGCTCCATAATATCGCTAGCAAGGTTGAATTGATTGAACTGGTTGGCATGTTTCAAGCCAAACTGGGTCATACAGCCAGACAACACAATCTCACGCGCAAACATACTCAAAATCAAGGTGTAGCCGTAGTCCAAGGCAGCATTGATATCACTATCTTGCTCACGGCTGAAATCATTTCCAAACAAGGTGTTGAAATAAATACGAGCTGCGTGTCCCTCACGGTTACTAGGATCAAACAAATCCAACCCATGATAGAGATCAATGACGGACTGAGATTTTTCTAGAAAACCACAACTCCCCAGATAAAAAGCTTGATTGAGAATCTTTTGTGCAATAATGGTGGTCCAAACTTGTGCTTTAGCCTCCTCGCTCCAAGTAATTTGACGAGAGAGTTGTAAACTGGAATCGTGCCGACCGTAGTAAGGCATTAAATATGCTGTCGGCAAGCGTTTATCATCACAAAAGATGACCAAAATATTTTCATCCACCAAGCGTTTAATCAACATAGTAGAGAGAACAATATCTGTCGTCTCCAAAAGTAGGATGTCCACCTCGGACAGGTGAATCAACTCTGTCCGAGAGGCATCTTTAAAAATCAAGTGATTGTTCTTGTAAGAGAGCTTAGAGTGTGTATTGACAACAACGGTTCTCCATCCCATTAGTCTTCTCCTAGTTTGCTCAAGTCAATCCGAGTCTCGTAGAGACCAGTGATGGATTGGTGGATGAGGGTGGCGTTGAGGATTTCGGATACAGTTGTGTATCGTTTTCGATCAACATCTTTGCCAAAAAATTTAAAGGCAGCAGGAGCACCCAAAGCAGTAAAGGTCAACAAATTGATAAACGAATTTGCTAGAATTTCTATATCTGCTTGCTCATTGTCTGCATATAAGTTCTTGATTTTCTCTAGATTTGCATCCGCGAGGACATATTTTTGAGAGAACTCAGATACAAGATTTAACAAATCCTTAAATTCATTTCGGTGTTTCTGAATGTATTCTAAATGTCCTGGTTCGTCTAGTTTATGGACATTTTTAGAATGGTAGAGCAAGGTTGTTAAATATACTGGAAGCACTATTTCATTGCCTTTTTGAAGTTCTTTCGCACTTGCAAGTAGTCGTCTGCGACCATTTTCCAGTTCAAATAAACTATACTTAGGCAGGCAGAGGATATTTTCTTTACATACATTATGATAGCCTTTATTTTCAAGGAAAGCTATTGGATTCTTCTCAAAAGCGTCTTTCTCCATGATGGTAATACCAACTAGAGTCTTGACAGTCTTCAGTTTTTTCGCTTTCCCTTTTTCGATATCGGCAATGAGCAAGATTGAGTAGGCGATAACCGGACTATCAAATCCCCCATATTTAGTAGTGTCCCAAAGAATATCCTTTGTTTTTCGAGGGATTAGCTTATCAGAATTTCCCTTAGGAAGAATGGACTCTTTAGAGAAGCCACCTGTTTGCACCTCTCGCTTCTTCACAATATTCACCTGCGGAAGTGAAAGAACTTTTTTGATTGTAGCGAAATCTTTTTCCTTATTCCAAGCGATTTCTCCGGTATCTTTGGAGTATTCGATATTCTCTCTTTTTACGATAGTTCCGTCTGCGTAATGCACCTCTTCTTTAAAGAAGTTCAACAAGTTTGAGTAGAAGAAATACTTTTCAGTTGCTTTTTCGATTTCTTTAGGGTCTTTGGATCTGGAAATATATCTCTTAAGATCGTACTTTCGATAGTCACCATAGACGAATTCAGGCTCTAGTTTAGGATATTTCTTAAGGATAGCCTTAGCAACTACTGCATTTAAATAGGCGTCATGCGCATGGTGGTAGTCATTGATTTCACGCACCTTGTATAACCTAAATTCTTTACGGAAGTTGGAAACTAGATTGGATTTCAAAGTGATGATTTTGACGGTACGGTTCTTCTTATCCTTCTCAGTCACTTCTTTATTGAAGCGAGCATCCAAAATCTGTGCAACATGTTTTGTGATTTGGCGTGTTTCAACTAGTTGGCGTTTGATAAAGCCAACTTTATCAAGCTCGTTTAGCCCGCCTCGTTCAGCCTTGGTTAAATTGTTAAATTTACGGTAGGAAATCAATTTGGAATCCAACAATTGTTGCCAAAAAACCTTCATCTTTTCAACTACTTCAAGACATGGGACATTATCAGATTTCCCACGGTTCTCTTTTGAACTAGTCAAGACACGGTTGTCAAGAGAATCGTCTTTTATAAAGGCCTGTGGGATGATGTGGTCAATGTCACAACTGCTTAGTTGGTTGATATCAAGGGCTTCTCCAGTATACATATCTTTCCCGTTTTGGAGATAGTAAAGGAAGAGGCGATCATTTTGAAGTTGATTATTATCTGTTGGATGTTCTTTTAGAATTTTGGAGTTAAGTCCAGATGCTAAGATTTTTAATGAATCTTCAATTCGCTTATATCTTTGTTGGGAATTCTTTTTCCCTCTGGCAGTTGTCTGATTTTCTCGTGCCATCTCAATCACAATGGACTCAGGTTCGTGTCCCATAACCTTGACAAGTTCATCAACGATCTTGATACTTTGTAAAATTCCCTTTTTAATAGCAGGACTTCCTGGAAGCTCTTGGACAACTTGTTTCACATCATTTGTCTTACCAACCACTTGTGCTTTCTGGATAATTTCTTTGAAAGAAAGCCCGTCATCATTGATTAATTGCATAAAGTTGCGATTGCTGTAGCCGTCGTCCATTAAATAATCAAGAATCGTTTTGCCGGTTTGTTTATCTCGAATACCGTTAATCAACTTAGCAGAGAGTTTTCCCCAACCAGTATAATGTCGACGAGTTAGTGCTTTAATAACTTTCTCATCAAAGAGAGAGTCGTATTGAGCAAGACGTTGCTTGATCATCTCACGATCTTCAAAGATAGTTAGCGTGTGGACGATATTTTCAAGAATCTCTTCATTTTTAGAATCATCCATAAACTCTTTATCCTTGATAATCTTGAGTAAATCATGATAAGTAGAGAGACTCGCGTTAAATTGTTTTTCAATTCCTTTTAGTTCGATTCCATCGTAGCCATCAACATTGTGTAGAAACTGAATGATGTCTTTTTCAGTTACTTTTCTTTTCTCTTTGAATAATTGATTGACAATTTGCTTCTTCTGCCCACTATCAAGGAATTGATAGTCTCTCAATCCCTCTGCAATAAATTTTACTTTTGTTAATTCATTGTAGACAGCAAATGTCTCATACAACAGACTATGCTTAGGTAGAACTTTTTCTTCCGGCAAATACAAGTCATAGTTGGTCATTTTATTGATGAAGTCTTCTGCAGAGCTTGCTTTATCAACAATTTCTTCAAAATTCCAAGGTCTTATTGCTTCATCAGAATTTCGAGTAAGCCAAGCAAAATCTCGATTGCCACGAGCCAATGGGCCAACATAGTATGGAATGCGGAAGGCCAAGATTTTCTCAATCTTTTCTCTGTTTTCCTTCAAAAATGGATAATGTTCTCCTTGCCGACGGAGAATGGCATTCATTTCTTGAAGATGAATTTGATGAGGAATAGAACCATTATCGAAGGTGCGTTGTTTTCTCAAGAAATCTTCACGTTCAATTTTCTCAAGGAAACAATCTGCTCCTTCGAATTTAGAGAGAAGATTTTTGATATATTTGTAAAATGCTTCTTGTGTGGTCTTACCATCAATATATCCAGCATACCCATCTTTAGATTGGTCAGAAAAAACTTCATCATATTTTTCTGGAAGATTGTTTTTGATGAATTGTTTTAAAGCTGCCAAGTCTTTTTGGTGATTTTCATAGCGTTCAATCATAGATGCTGACAGTGGAGCCTTGGTTGAAGGATCTGTAACAGTTAAGATTCCTGATAGAAGAATGGCGTCATAGAGTTTTTTAGCAACTAGGAAAAGGTCTGCAAAATCATCTCCAATTTGTCCGAGTAAGTTTTCCAAATCCTCATCATAGGTATCTTTAGAGAATTGTAGTGGAGCTTTTTCTTCTAAGTCAAAATGTTTTTTAAAATCAGCCTGATTTCCTACAATTAACTTGAGAAATTCTGAAAACAAACCAGTGGATTTTTCATCAGGAAAGAGTTTTAGAACGCGTTCTCTCTTGGCAGATTTACTAATTTTATCAGTAAAAATTGCTTCTACTTGTGCGTTTTGCCCACTAAGTGAACTTCCTTCAAAGGTGTTATCGTAAATGCTTATAAATTCGCTAAAGATTTTTTGGATATCATTGTTTTTAATATCGAAAGCTTCTTCATATAAAAAATGCCCACGGTATTTAATCATATGAGCTAATGCTAGATAAATCAAGCGCAAGTCAGCTTTTTCTTTTGAGTCCGCCAGTTGCTTTCTAAAATGATAAATAGTTGGAAATTGCTTATGGTATTCTTTCTCTTCTGTCAAGGTAGCAAAAATAGGGTATTTACTTTCTCTTTTATCCTCAGGAACTAAAAAGGAGTCATCTAATCGATGAAAGAAACTACTATCCACCTTGCTTATTTCCTGAGAAAAGATTTCTTGAAGATAGCGAAGACGATTTTTTCGACGTGTATAGCGACGGCGCGCGGTTCGTTTTAGACGTCTATCTTCAGCAGTAGTCCCTTCATCAAATAATAAAGCTCCAATCAGATTTTTCTTGATAAAGTGTTTATCAGTATTGCCCAGAATCTTCATCTTTTTCGATGGCACCTTATAGTCATCCGTAATGACGGCCCATCCGACGCTGTTTGTTCCGATATCAAGTCCGATAGAGTAATTTTTGTTTTCCATGTATAAAAACCTCCGTTGTATTTGTATTAAGATATAATTTAAAAATTAAGAAATGAGAGCTTTGATTAAGTCAATGCACCCCTTCATAAACTTTACTAACTCAGTTAGAATAGCTAAATTATCTTTAGTAAATTTGAATTTCTTCAAAACAATCTCCTTAAAATACAACTTCATTTAATTGAATCATTCTAACTAAAAATTTCAATAGAATAATGATGAAGTATCGGTAAAAATGTGCTAAAATTGATTATAAGTTATATTTTAGTTTTAGAACTGTATTGTTTCAAATGAGGATAAACAAGCTTTTTGTCGTATCTGTAAAATGATTTACATTTCACTTGATAATCTTTGACAAGTATAGTACAATAAAGCTGTTGGAACTATTCGAAACAACACAGCAAGTTAAAATAAGGCTTTGTCCGTACACAACTTGAAAAAGTGCGCACCGATTCGGTGCTTTTTATTTTATTATACTAACTCATTGTACTCCTATTTTTATAAAAAAACAAATAATATCGTAGCGCTTTCATAAAATTCGATATCAATTCGATGGAGTTTATAAGTAAGTGAACTGAGAAATACGGATTCCTTTTTAAGTAGATGTTCTAAAGAATAGCAATATAAAATAAAAAGAACTGGGATAATTAACTATCCTAGCTCTTTTTTATATGGAATATTCTTCTATTCCCCCTCAGATAACTCTTTTCCAAGCTGGATGAGATAATCTTTCAAGTCGTCTTTGACTTGGGGGTGTCTTAGTGCGTAATCAATAGATGTTTTCATAAAGCCAAACTTATCTCCGACATCGTAACGAGCCCCTTTGAACTCACGAGCAAATACACGTTGTGTTTTATTGAGGGTATCGATTGCATCTGTCAGCTGAATTTCATTTCCTGCACCCGGAGCTTGGTTTTCGAGGATTTGGAAAATTTCAGGCGTGAGGAGGTAGCGTCCGATAATAGCAAGGTCGCTAGGAGCATCCTCTGGCGCTGGTTTTTCAACGAAGGTTTCAACGCTGTAAAGGCCGTCTTTTCCTTCGCCTTGCGGAGCAATAACCCCGTAAGCAGATACTTCGTCATGAGGGACTGGCATAACAGCGATAGTAGACGCGTGGGTACGCTCGTAGTCATCCATGAGTTGTTTGGTGAGCGGAACAGCTTTTTCGTTGGTGATATCCATCAAGTCATCACCAAGCATAACGATAAAGGGTTCATTTCCAACGAAAGCCTTGGCTTGCAAAACAGCATCTCCGAGACCACGTGGATGCGTTTGGCGGATAAAATGTAGGCGCATGCCAGTTGTTTCATCAACTAGCTTCAAAAGATCTGTTTTCCCTTTTTCTTTGAGGTTGTATTCCAATTCGAAGTTTGAGTCGAAGTGGTCCTCAATGGAACGTTTTGACTTACCAGTCACAACCAAAATGTCTTCGATACCAGATTTGAGGGCTTCTTCAACGATAAACTGGATAGTTGGCTTGTCCACGATTGGCAACATTTCCTTGGCCAAGGCCTTAGTTGCTGGGAGGAAACGAGTTCCCAATCCAGCGGCAGGGATGACTGCTTTTCTGACTTTTTGTTTCATAAATGTTCCTTTCTATGAAGGTCTATGACCATTCGTTTTCTGCTTTAAATTCATTACTCATGATGTCGTTGATTGCTTCTTTGATATTGACACCTTCGTAGATAACTCGGTAAATAGCCTGTGTGATTGGCATGTAGACACCCAATTCCTGAGCCAGTTCGTGAGCTGCTCGAGTTGTTGAAATGCCTTCAATGACCATGCCCATGTTTGCTTCGATGTCTGCGAGGGATTCTCCACGGCCAAGAGCATTACCGGCCCTCCAGTTACGAGAGTGGACAGATGTTCCCGTTACAATCAAATCCCCAACTCCAGAAAGCCCGCTATAAGTTAGAGGATTTGCCCCAAGAGCGACTCCTAGACGGGTGATTTCTGCCAAGCCACGTGCGATGATGGCCGCCTTGGCATTGTCGCCAAACCCTAGACCATGTAGTGCGCCAGCGCCAACTGCGATGATATTTTTAAGAGCACCAGCGGTTTCAACCCCGATAACATCCGTATTAGTATAGAGACGGAAGTAGTGATTGCTAAAGAGATTTTGAACGTACTGAGCAGTTTCGAGGTCTTTAGAGGCTGCTGTAATCAAGGTGATATCGCGTACAATGGTTTCCTCAGCATGGCTCGGCCCTGAAACAACGACGATATCACTGCGAAGGTCAGCTGGGATTTCCTCCTCAAGAATGGTTGATAGACGTTTGTGGCTATCTGGTTCCAATCCTTTGGAGGCATGCATGATGACAACCTTGTGATCAAGCACCTTTGCTACTTGTTGGGCAACCAGTCTCGTTACTTTTGTTGGGACCACAAATAAAACAGCATCCACATCCTTTAGTGTTTCTTCCAAGTCATGATAGGCTTTGATCTTTTCGTCGAGTAGGATATCTTTGAAGTAGCGTTTGTTTGTATGTTGGTTATTGATTTCATCAATTTGGTCAGAAATATTTCCCCAAATTCGAACTTCGTGTCCATTGTCGTTTAGGACCTGCGAAAGGGCGGTCCCCCAAGAACCAGGACCCAAGACAGCGATGGTTTGTTTCTTCATCTTTTCCTCCTTGTAAGAGTTCTTCCTTTCATTTTACCATAAAAAGCCTTTTCATGCATCACCTGTATATGAAAGCGCACTAATTTATAATAAGGAGACTTCTTTGACAAGATTCCTCTTTTTTGCTAGAATAGCATCAATATGAACGAATGAGAAGGAGCTGACGCAAGATGTCGCTCCCTTTATCTATTTTATTAGGAGGAAATATGCTCATTAAAAAAATAAAAACCTATAAATGGCAAGCCTTGGCATCCTTAATGATGACAGGCTTGATGGTTGCGAGTTCGCTCTTGCAACCGCGCTATTTGCAAGAGGTGTTAGAGGCTTTGTTGGCCGGGCAAAATGAGGCTATTTATAGTATTGGCGCTTGGCTGATAGGAGTAGCCCTAGTCGGTCTGGTTGCAGGTGGGGTCAATGTAACGCTTGCAGCCTACATTGCTCAAGGAGTGTCTTCGGACCTTCGGGAAGACGCTTTTCGCAAGATCCAGACTTTTTCTTATGCCAATATCGAGCAGTTTAATGCGGGTAACCTTGTCGTCCGTATGACCAATGATATCAACCAGATTCAGAACGTGGTGATGATGGCTTTTCAAATCCTCTTCCGTCTTCCTCTTCTCTTCATCGGTTCTTTTATCTTGGCGGTTCACACTCTTCCATCACTTTGGTGGGTAATTGTCCTCATGGTGCTCCTAATCTTTGCACTAACTGCCATCATGATGGGGATGATGGGGCCACGATTTGCTAAGTTTCAAACCCTTCTTGAACGGATCAATGCTATCGCTAAGGAAAATCTACGTGGTGTGCGCGTAGTCAAATCCTTTGTACAAGAAAAAGCACAATTTGACAAATTTACCGATGTTTCTGATGAACTTCTCGGCCAAAATCTTTATATCGGTTATGCCTTCTCAGTTATAGAACCCGTTATGATGCTAGTCGGCTATGGGGCAGTCTTCCTCTCTATCTGGTTGGTGGCAGGTATGGCTCAGTCAGATCCATCTGTTGTGGGCTCGATTGCTTCCTTTATCAACTATCTAAGCCAGATTATCTTTACCATCATCATGGTTGGATTTTTAGGAAATTCTGTCAGTCGTGCCATGATTTCCTTGCGTCGTATCCGCGAAATTCTAGATACCGAGCCAGCGATGACCTTTAAAGATCTCCCAGACGAAGAGTTAGAAGGAAGTCTCTCTTTTGAAAATGTAACCTTCACCTATCCCAATGACGATGAGCCTATGCTGAAGAATGTAACCTTTGAAATTGCGCCTGGTCAGATGGTGGGTGTGGTTGGGGCGACTGGAGCAGGGAAGTCCACCCTAGCTCAGTTAATTCCGCGACTTTTTGATCCACAGGAGGGATCTATCAAGATTGGTGGCAAGGATATTCGAGACGTCAGCGAGGGAACCTTGCGTAAAACAGTTTCCATTGTCTTGCAACGTGCTATTCTCTTTAGCGGGACCATTGCAGATAATCTCCGTCAAGGAAAAGGCAATGCCAGCGTGTCAGAAATGGAACGTGCGGCACGGATTGCCCAAGCCAGTGAATTTATCGGACGCATGGAAAACAAATTTGAGAGTCAGGTCGAAGAACGTGGCACCAACTTTTCTGGTGGACAAAAACAACGGATGTCCATTGCCCGT
Source organism: Streptococcus oralis (assembly GCF_023611505.1). Lineage (NCBI taxonomy): Bacteria > Bacillati > Bacillota > Bacilli > Lactobacillales > Streptococcaceae > Streptococcus > Streptococcus oralis. The sequence continues at coordinate 186,145 of NZ_CP097843.1, forward strand.
GGGATTGTCAGCAATCCCCGTATCCTGATTTTTGACGATTCGACTTCGGCCTTGGATGCTAAGTCAGAAAGACTCGTACAGGAAGCTTTGAACAAAGATCTGAAAGGGACGACGACGATTATCATCGCTCAAAAGATCAGTTCAGTCGTCCATGCAGACAAGATTTTGGTCTTGGATCAAGGGCGTTTGATTGGAGAAGGACGGCATGCAGACTTGGTAGCTAACAATGCCATCTACCGCGAAATCTACGAAACACAAAAGGGAAAGGAGGAATAAAATGAAAACCGTTCGATTTTTCTGGAATTATTTTAAAGTTTACAAGTTCTCCTTTGTCATTGTGATTCTGATGGTTGCAGTTGCGACGATTGCCCAAGCCCTCTTTCCAGTTTTTTCAGGTCAAGCAGTGACGGAGCTCGCTAACCTAGTTCTAGCTTATCAAAATGGAACTTCCGAACTAGCCTGGCAGAGTTTATCAGCTCTGATGCTGAATCTAGCTCTGGTTGTCCTCGCCCTAGTGGTATCCAGTTTGATTTACATGACCTTGATGACCCGTGTGATTGCTGAGTCGACAAATGAGATGCGTAAGGGCCTCTTTGGCAAACTTTCTCGTTTAACGGTTTCTTTCTTTGACCGCCATCAGGATGGCGATATTCTTTCTCGCTTCACAAGTGACTTGGACAACATCCTTCAAGCCTTCAATGAAAGCCTAGTTCAGGTCATGAGCAATATTGCTCTTTACATCGGTTTGATTTTTGTCATGTTTTCAAGAAATGTGACGCTAGCCCTGATAACAGTAGCCAGTACTCCAGTGGCCTTTCTCATGTTGGTCTTCATCGTGAAAATGGCCCGCAAGTACACCAATCTCCAGCAAAAAGAGGTTGGGAAACTCAACGCCTACATGGACGAAAGCATTTCTGGGCAGAAAGCTGTTATCGTACAAGGTATTCAAGACGACATCGTAGCAGGCTTTGTGGAGCAAAATGAGCGCGTACGCAAGGCAACCTTTAAAGGGAGAATGTTCTCAGGCATCCTCTTCCCAGTTATGAATGGGATGAGCTTGGTCAACACAGCCATCGTCATTTTTGCAGGTTCGGCTGTCTTGCTGAACGATCCAAGTATCGAAACAACGACAGCCCTAGGTTTGATCGTCATGTTTACCCAATTTTCTCAGCAGTATTACCAGCCGATTATCCAGGTGGCTGCGAGTTGGGGGAGCCTCCAGTTGGCCTTTACCGGAGCGGATCGTATCCAAGAAATGTTTGATGCAGAAGAAGAGGTTCGTCCGCAAAATGCACCAGCCTTTACGGAATTACGAGAAGGTGTTGAAATCAGTCACATTGATTTCTCTTATGTGCCAGACAAGCCGATTTTAAAAGATGTCACCATTTCAGCTCCTAAGGGGCAGATGGTAGCAGTTGTCGGTCCGACAGGTTCAGGGAAAACGACCATCATGAACCTCATCAATCGTTTCTACGATGTGGATGCAGGTAGCATTTCCTTTGATGGGAAAGACATTCGTGACTACGATTTGGACAGCCTGCGGAGCAAGGTCGGGATTGTCTTGCAGGATTCGGTCTTGTTTAGCGGAACGATTCGGGATAATATCCGCTTCGGTGTGCCAGATGCCAGTCAGGAAATGGTCGAAGCAGCTGCCAAGGCAACTCATATTCATGACTATATCGAAAGCCTGCCTGATAAGTATGATACCCTTATTGATGATGAGCAAAATATCTTCTCGACTGGGCAGAAACAATTGATTTCCATCGCTCGAACTCTGATGACTGATCCTCAAGTCTTAATCTTAGATGAAGCGACTTCCAATGTCGATACCGTAACAGAGAGCAAGATCCAACATGCCATGGAGGCGATTGTAGCAGGACGAACCAGTTTTGTCATTGCCCATCGTCTCAAGACCATCCTCAATGCCGACCAGATTATTGTCCTCAAAGATGGAGAGGTCATTGAACGTGGGAATCATCATGAGTTGCTCAAACTCGGCGGTTTCTACTCAGAACTCTATCACAATCAATTCGTCTTTGAATAAGAAAGAAGTTGTCTTCATTGGGCAGCTTTTTCTTGTCCATAAAAAATACTTATCACGGTCTTTAAAAAAACATATTAGACAGGAAAAGGTTGGAGTGATAAGATAAGACTGTCGCAAGAAAATCGAAAGGAGACACATCATGGCTAGAACGGTTGTAGGAGTTGCTGCAAATCTATGTCCAGTAGATGCAGAAGGGAAAAACATTCATTCATCTGTATCCTGTAAATTTGCAGAGAGCATTCGTCAGGTCGGAGGTCTTCCTTTAGTGATTCCTGTAGGGGATGAGTCCGTTGTGCGAGATTATGTGGAAATGATTGACAAACTCATCTTGACAGGTGGACAAAATGTCCATCCTCAGTTTTATGGAGAGAAAAAAACCATTGAGAGCGATGATTACAACCTAGTGCGAGATGAGTTTGAACTGGCCCTCTTGAAAGAAGCTCTTCGTCAGGACAAGCCCATTTTAGCAATCTGCCGCGGTGTTCAACTTGTCAATGTTGCCTTTGGTGGGACCCTCAATCAAGAAATCGAAGGTCACTGGCAAGGACTGCCTTTCGGAACATCTCACTCTATTGAGACAGTAGAAGGAAGTGTGGTGGCTAAGCTATTTGGAAAAGAAAGTCAGGTCAATTCCGTCCATCGTCAAAGCATTAAAGATTTGGCACCTAATTTCCGTGTAACTGCTATTGATCCAAGAGACCAGACCATTGAAGCGATTGAGTCTATCGACGAACATCGCATTATCGGTTTACAGTGGCATCCAGAGTTTCTGGTTAATGAAGAAGATGGCAATTTAGAACTATTTGAGTATTTATTGAATGAACTGTAACGGTTAGAGACTCTAGCCGTTTTTTATTCGTCCCTTCAGATTTTTTGTATTTTAGCATTTTTACGCAAACGTTTGAATTCTGATAAAAATTGGGCAAATTCAATAAAAAAGCTTGAAAAAATCGAAGGTAAGCGTTATGATAGAAAAGAAGAAATATTGGAGGATTATCATGTCACATATTAAATTTGATTATTCAAAAGTTTTAGACAAATTTGTTGCCCCACATGAAGTGGAATACATGCAAGCACAAGTAACAGCTGCAGACGAATTGATTCGTAAAGGAACTGGTGCTGGTAGCGACTTTTTGGGTTGGTTGGACCTTCCTGAAAACTACGACCGCGAAGAATTCGACCGCATCTTGAAAGCTGCTGAGCAAATCAAGTCAGATAGCGATGTTTTGGTGGTGATCGGTATCGGTGGATCATACCTTGGTGCCAAAGCAGCTATTGACTTCTTGAACCACCACTTTGCTAACTTACAAACAAAAGAAGAGCGTAAAGCGCCACAAATCCTTTACGCTGGAAACTCAATTTCATCTACTTACCTTGCTGACTTGGTAGAGTACGTAGCTGACAAAGACTTCTCAGTAAACGTGATTTCTAAATCAGGTACAACAACAGAACCAGCCATCGCTTTCCGTGTCTTTAAAGAACTCTTGGTTAAGAAATACGGTCAAGAAGAAGCTAACAAACGTATCTACGCTACAACTGACCGCCAAAAAGGTGCTGTTAAGGTTGAAGCAGATGCCAACGGTTGGGAAACATTTGTTGTTCCAGATGACATCGGTGGACGCTTCTCAGTCTTGACAGCAGTTGGTTTGCTTCCAATCGCAGCATCAGGAGCTGACATCAAAGCCCTTATGGAAGGTGCGAATGCAGCTCGTAAAGACTACACTTCAGACAAGATTACTGAAAATGAAGCTTACCAATACGCAGCAGTTCGTAACATCCTTTACCGTAAAGGCTACGCTACTGAAATCTTGGTAAACTACGAGCCATCACTTCAATACTTCTCAGAATGGTGGAAACAATTGGCTGGTGAGTCAGAAGGGAAAGACCAAAAAGGTATTTACCCAACTTCAGCAAACTTCTCAACTGACTTGCACTCATTGGGTCAATTTATCCAAGAAGGAACTCGTATCATGTTTGAAACAGTTGTCCGTGTTGACAAACCACGTAAGAACGTGATCATTCCTACTTTGGAAGAAGACCTTGATGGGCTTGGTTACCTTCAAGGAAAAGACGTTGACTTTGTAAACAAAAAAGCAACTGACGGTGTTCTTCTTGCCCACACAGACGGTGATGTACCAAACATGTACGTAACCCTTCCAGAGCAAGATGCCTTCACTCTTGGTTATACTATTTACTTCTTCGAATTGGCAATTGCTCTTTCAGGTTACTTGAATGCCATCAACCCATTTGACCAACCAGGTGTTGAAGCATACAAACGCAACATGTTTGCCCTTCTTGGAAAACCAGGATTTGAAGAATTGAGCAAAGAGCTTAACGCACGTCTATAGTCTGTAATAGAAGAAAAGAGTGGCTTGACCACTCTTTTTACTCTCTTTATTCGTAGACATTGGACTTAGGCGAGACTTGTGATATAATATAGAAAGCAAAAAGGCAGACGCCCAGAGACTTTATAGGAGAAACTATGTCAAAAGATATCCGCGTACGCTACGCACCAAGCCCAACAGGACTACTACACATCGGAAATGCCCGTACAGCATTATTCAACTACCTTTACGCACGCCATCATGGTGGAACTTTTATTATTCGTATCGAAGATACCGACCGTAAACGCCATGTCGAAGACGGAGAGCGTTCACAACTTGAAAACCTTCGTTGGTTAGGCATGGATTGGGATGAAAGTCCAGAAACTCATGAAAACTATCGCCAATCAGAGCGTTTGGAACTCTATCAAAAATACATCGACCAATTGCTAGCTGAAGGAAAAGCCTACAAATCTTACGTTACAGAAGAAGAGTTGGCAGCTGAGCGCGAACGCCAAGAAGCAGCTGGCGAAACACCACGCTACATCAATGAATATCTTGGCATGAGCGAAGAAGAAAAGGCGGCTTACATTGCAAAACGTGAAGCAGCTGGTATTATCCCAACCGTTCGCTTAGCCGTCAATGAAGCTGGTATTTACAAATGGCATGACATGGTCAAAGGCGATATCGAATTTGAAGGTGGCAATATCGGCGGTGACTGGGTGATCCAGAAGAAGGATGGCTACCCAACTTATAACTTTGCTGTCGTTATCGATGATCACGATATGCAAATTTCTCATGTTATCCGTGGAGATGACCACATCGCCAACACACCCAAACAGCTCATGGTTTATGAAGCGCTTGGTTGGGATGCACCTGAGTTCGGTCACATGACCTTGATTATCAACTCTGAAACTGGTAAAAAATTGTCTAAACGCGACACCAATACCCTTCAGTTTATCGAAGACTACCGTAAAAAAGGCTATTTGTCAGAAGCAGTCTTTAACTTTATCGCTCTTCTTGGTTGGAACCCAGGTGGCGAAGATGAAATTTTCTCACGTGAGGAATTGATTAAACTCTTTGATGAAAATCGTCTCAGCAAGTCACCAGCAGCCTTCGATCAGAAGAAACTAGACTGGATGAGCAACGACTACATCAAGAGAGCTGACTTAGCAACTATCTTTGAGATGGCAAAACCATTCCTAGAAGAAGCAGGGCGTTTGACTGACAAGTCTGAAAAAATGGTGGAACTCTACAAACCACAAATGAAGTCAGTGGATGAAATTGTTCCATTGACAGATCTTTTCTTTGCAGATTTCCCAGAGTTGACAGACGCTGAGCGCGAGGTCATGGCAGGAGAAACCGTTCCGGTTGTTCTAGAAGCCTTCAAAGCGAAATTAGAAGCAATGACAGATGAGGAATTTGTGACAGAAAACATCTTCCCGCAAATCAAAGCAGTTCAAAAAGAAACAGGTATTAAAGGGAAAAACCTCTTCATGCCGATTCGTATTGCAGTATCAGGTGAAATGCATGGACCAGAACTTCCAGATACGATTTACCTATTAGGTCGTGAGAAATCTATCCAGCATATTGATAATATGCTCAAAGAGATTTCTAAATAAAAAGGACTTCCGATGGATACATGGGAAAAGATGTATGAAGAAGCGCGAACCTTATACAATCCCCATGAAGTTTCTGACTTTGTTTATGCTAACCATGTCGTTGCCGCAGTAGAAGCAGAAGATGGTCAGATATTCGCAGGATTTTGTATGGAGGGCACTTGTGGCGTTTTTCATCTCTGTGCAGAACGAGCAGCTCTCTTCAATATGTATCAATTTTCAGGACAAACTAAAGTTAAGAAAATCCTCGCCTTTCGAGACAAACCACCCTATGGTGAAAGTTCAGGTATGCCCTGTGGCGCATGTAGAGAATTTCTCTTAGAATTGAATGCTGAAAATAAAGAAGCAGAGTTCATGATGGACTACAAAACAAGAAAAACAATCAAAGTTGCCGAGTTGGTCCCATACTGGTGGGGAGAGGAACGTGCGACTAATTGGCAAGATAAATAGAAGGAGTCAGTTTTACTGGCTCTTTTCCCTTATTTTTTCAGAATTTCGATAAAGAGGAAAAAAGATCTTGACAAAGTAGGAAAAGTAGGTATAATAGAAAGAGTTGAAAAGCTCAAGGTCCGTTGGTCAAGGGGTTAAGACACCGCCTTTTCACGGCGGTAACACGGGTTCGAATCCCGTACGGACTATGGTATGTTGCGGATGGAACACTTGATGAAAAAAGTTCAAAAAAGTTTCAAAAAAGTGTTGACAAGCGAGAGTGGCTGTGATATACTAATATAGTTGTCGCTTGAGAGAGATTGAGTGACAAAGACCTTTGAAAACTGAACAAGACGAACCAATGTGCAGGGCACTATAACTAAGGTTATAGTACTGAACAATGAAAAAAAACAATAAATCTGTCAGTGACAGAAATGAGTGAGAACTCAAACTTTTAATGAGAGTTTGATCCTGGCTCAGGACGAACGCTGGCGGCGTGCCTAATACATGCAAGTAGAACGCTGAAGAGAGGAGCTTGCTCTTCTTGGATGAGTTGCGAACGGGTGAGTAACGCGTAGGTAACCTGCCTGGTAGCGGGGGATAACTATTGGAAACGATAGCTAATACCGCATAAAATGGATTATCGCATGATAATTCATTGAAAGGTGCAAATGCATCACTACCAGATGGACCTGCGTTGTATTAGCTAGTTGGTGGGGTAACGGCTCACCAAGGCAACGATACATAGCCGACCTGAGAGGGTGATCGGCCACACTGGGACTGAGACACGGCCCAGACTCCTACGGGAGGCAGCAGTAGGGAATCTTCGGCAATGGACGGAAGTCTGACCGAGCAACGCCGCGTGAGTGAAGAAGGTTTTCGGATCGTAAAGCTCTGTTGTAAGAGAAGAACGAGTGTGAGAGTGGAAAGTTCACACTGTGACGGTATCTTACCAGAAAGGGACGGCTAACTACGTGCCAGCAGCCGCGGTAATACGTAGGTCCCGAGCGTTGTCCGGATTTATTGGGCGTAAAGCGAGCGCAGGCGGTTAGATAAGTCTGAAGTTAAAGGCTGTGGCTTAACCATAGTACGCTTTGGAAACTGTTTAACTTGAGTGCAAGAGGGGAGAGTGGAATTCCATGTGTAGCGGTGAAATGCGTAGATATATGGAGGAACACCGGTGGCGAAAGCGGCTCTCTGGCTTGTAACTGACGCTGAGGCTCGAAAGCGTGGGGAGCAAACAGGATTAGATACCCTGGTAGTCCACGCCGTAAACGATGAGTGCTAGGTGTTAGACCCTTTCCGGGGTTTAGTGCCGCAGCTAACGCATTAAGCACTCCGCCTGGGGAGTACGACCGCAAGGTTGAAACTCAAAGGAATTGACGGGGGCCCGCACAAGCGGTGGAGCATGTGGTTTAATTCGAAGCAACGCGAAGAACCTTACCAGGTCTTGACATCCCTCTGACCGCTCTAGAGATAGAGCTTTCCTTCGGGACAGAGGTGACAGGTGGTGCATGGTTGTCGTCAGCTCGTGTCGTGAGATGTTGGGTTAAGTCCCGCAACGAGCGCAACCCCTATTGTTAGTTGCCATCATTCAGCTGGGCACTCTAGCGAGACTGCCGGTAATAAACCGGAGGAAGGTGGGGATGACGTCAAATCATCATGCCCCTTATGACCTGGGCTACACACGTGCTACAATGGCTGGTACAACGAGTCGCAAGCCGGTGACGGCAAGCTAATCTCTTAAAGCCAGTCTCAGTTCGGATTGTAGGCTGCAACTCGCCTACATGAAGTCGGAATCGCTAGTAATCGCGGATCAGCACGCCGCGGTGAATACGTTCCCGGGCCTTGTACACACCGCCCGTCACACCACGAGAGTTTGTAACACCCGAAGTCGGTGAGGTAACCTTTTAGGAGCCAGCCGCCTAAGGTGGGATAGATGATTGGGGTGAAGTCGTAACAAGGTAGCCGTATCGGAAGGTGCGGCTGGATCACCTCCTTTCTAAGGATAAGGAACTGCGCATTGGTCTTGTTTAGTCTTGAGAGGTCTTGTGGGGCCTTAGCTCAGCTGGGAGAGCGCCTGCTTTGCACGCAGGAGGTCAGCGGTTCGATCCCGCTAGGCTCCATTGGTGAGGGATCACCAAGTAATGCACATTGAAAATTGAATATCTATATCAAATAGTAACAAGAAAATAAACCGAAACGCTGTAGTATTAAAAGAGTTTATGACTGAAAGGTCAGAAAATAAGGTTAAGTTAATAAGGGCGCACGGTGGATGCCTTGGCACTAGGAGCCGAAGAAGGACGTGACAAACGACGATATGCCTTGGGTAGCTGTAAGTAAGCGATGATCCAGGGATTTCCGAATGGGGGAACCCAACAGGTACTACCTGTTACCCGCATCTGTTAAGGATGTGAGGAGGAAGACGCAGTGAACTGAAACATCTAAGTAGCTGCAGGAAGAGAAAGCAAAAGCGATTGCCTTAGTAGCGGCGAGCGAAACGGCAGGAGGGCAAACCGAAGAGTTTACTCTTCGGGGTTGTAGGACTGCAATGTGGACTCAAAGATTATAGAAGAATGATTTGGGAAGATCAGCCAAAGAGAGTAAGAGCCTCGTATTTAAAATAGTCTTTGCACCTAGCAGTATCCTGAGTACGGCGGGACACGAGAAATCCCGTCGGAATCTGGGAGGACCATCTCCCAACCCTAAATACTCCCTAGTGACCGATAGTGAACCAGTACCGTGAGGGAAAGGTGAAAAGCACCCCGGGAGGGGAGTGAAATAGAACCTGAAACCGTGTGCCTACAACAAGTTCGAGCCCGTTAATGGGTGAGAGCGTGCCTTTTGTAGAATGAACCGGCGAGTTACGATATGATGCGAGGTTAAGTTGAAGAGACGGAGCCGTAGGGAAACCGAGTCTGAATAGGGCGCTTTAGTATCATGTCGTAGACCCGAAACCATGTGACCTACCCATGAGCAGGTTGAAGGTGCGGTAAGACGCACTGGAGGACCGAACCAGGGCACGTTGAAAAGTGCTTGGATGACTTGTGGGTAGCGGAGAAATTCCAAACGAACTTGGAGATAGCTGGTTCTCTCCGAAATAGCTTTAGGGCTAGCGTCGACATAAAGATTCTTGGAGGTAGAGCACTGTTTGGGTGAGGGGTCCATCCCGGATTACCAATCTCAGATAAACTCCGAATGCCAAAGAATTATGGTCGGCAGTCAGACTGCGAGTGCTAAGATCCGTAGTCGAAAGGGAAACAGCCCAGACCACCAGCTAAGGTCCCAAAATAATTGTTAAGTGGAAAAGGATGTGGGGTTGCACAGACAACTAGGATGTTAGCTTAGAAGCAGCTATTCATTCAAAGAGTGCGTAATAGCTCACTAGTCGAGTGACCCTGCGCCGAAAATGTACCGGGGCTAAAACAATTTACCGAAGCTGTGGATACCTTTATAGGTATGGTAGGAGAGCGTTCTATGTGTGGAGAAGGTGTACCGTGAGGAGCGCTGGAACGCATAGAAGTGAGAATGCCGGTATGAGTAGCGAAAGACAGGTGAGAATCCTGTCCACCGTAAGACTAAGGTTTCCAGGGGAAGGCTCGTCCGCCCTGGGTTAGTCGGGACCTAAGGAGAGACCGAAAGGTGTATCCGATGGACAACAGGTTGATATTCCTGTACTAGAGTATGTAGTGATGGAGGGACGCAGTAGGCTAACTAAAGCAGACGAATGGAAGTGTCTGTCTAAGCAGTGAGGTGTGAATTGAGTTAAATGCTTAGTTCTATAACATTGAGCTGTGATGGGGAGCGAAGTTTAGTAGCGAAGTTAGTGACGTCACACTGCCAAGAAAAGCTTCTAGCGTTTAAACATACTCTACCCGTACCGCAAACCGACACAGGTAGTCGAGGCGAGTAGCCTCAGGTGAGCGAGAGAACTCTCGTTAAGGAACTCGGCAAAATGACCCCGTAACTTCGGGAGAAGGGGTGCTGACTTTAGGTCAGCCGCAGTGAATAGGCCCAAGCAACTGTTTATCAAAAACACAGCTCTCTGCTAAATCGTAAGATGATGTATAGGGGGTGACGCCTGCCCGGTGCTGGAAGGTTAAGAGGAGTGCTTAGAGGTAACTCGAAGGTATGAATTGAAGCCCCAGTAAACGGCGGCCGTAACTATAACGGTCCTAAGGTAGCGAAATTCCTTGTCGGGTAAGTTCCGACCCGCACGAAAGGCGTAATGATTTGGGCACTGTCTCAACGAGAGACTCGGTGAAATTTTAGTACCTGTGAAGATGCAGGTTACCCGCGACAGGACGGAAAGACCCCATGGAGCTTTACTGCAGTTTGATATTGAGTGTCTGTACCACATGTACAGGATAGGTAGGAGTCTAAGAGATCGGGACGCCAGTTTCGAAGGAGACGTTGTTGGGATACTACCCTTGTGTTATGGCCACTCTAACCCGGATAGGTGATCCCTATCGGAGACAGTGTCTGACGGGCAGTTTGACTGGGGCGGTCGCCTCCTAAAAGGTAACGGAGGCGCCCAAAGGTTCCCTCAGAATGGTTGGAAATCATTCGCAGAGTGTAAAGGTATAAGGGAGCTTGACTGCGAGAGCAACAACTCGAGCAGGGACGAAAGTCGGGCTTAGTGATCCGGTGGTTCCGTATGGAAGGGCCATCGCTCAACGGATAAAAGCTACCCTGGGGATAACAGGCTTATCTCCCCCAAGAGTTCACATCGACGGGGAGGTTTGGCACCTCGATGTCGGCTCGTCGCATCCTGGGGCTGTAGTCGGTCCCAAGGGTTGGGCTGTTCGCCCATTAAAGCGGCACGCGAGCTGGGTTCAGAACGTCGTGAGACAGTTCGGTCCCTATCCGTCGCGGGCGTAGGAAATTTGAGAGGATCTGCTCCTAGTACGAGAGGACCAGAGTGGACTTACCGCTGGTGTACCAGTTGTCTTGCCAAAGGCATCGCTGGGTAGCTATGTAGGGAAGGGATAAACGCTGAAAGCATCTAAGTGTGAAACCCACCTCAAGATGAGATTTCCCATGATTATATATCAGTAAGAGCCCTGAGAGATGATCAGGTAGATAGGTTAGAAGTGGAAGTGTGGCGACACATGTAGCGGACTAATACTAATAGCTCGAGGACTTATCCAAAGTAGCTGAGGATACGAAGCGTGAGGTTTTCTAATTATTTGATAGATATTCAATTTTGAGTAGGTATTACTCAGAGTTAAGTGACGATAGCCTAGGAGATACACCTGTACCCATGCCGAACACAGCAGTTAAGCCCTAGAACGCCGGAAGTAGTTGGGGGTTGCCCCCTGTGAGATATGGAAGTCGCTTAGCTCGAGGGAGTTTAGCTCAGCTGGGAGAGCATCTGCCTTACAAGCAGAGGGTCAGCGGTTCGATCCCGTTAACTCCCATTTTAGCGGGTGTAGTTTAGTGGTAAAACTACAGCCTTCCAAGCTGTTGTCGCGAGTTCGATTCTCGTCACCCGCTTTGAACTTTGTTCAAATACCAAGTTTTTTAACTTGGGCGCGTAGCTCAGGTGGTTAGAGCGCACGCCTGATAAGCGTGAGGTCGGTGGTTCGAGTCCACTCGTGCCCATCTATGGATATGGTCCGTTGGTCAAGGGGTTAAGACACCGCCTTTTCACGGCGGTAACACGGGTTCGAATCCCGTACGGACTATTTGTTGGAGGATTACCCAAGTCCGGCTGAAGGGAACGGTCTTGAAAACCGTCAGGCGTGTAAAAGCGTGCGTGGGTTCGAATCCCACATCCTCCTTTTTATATTAACGCGGGATGGAGCAGCTCGGTAGCTCGTCGGGCTCATAACCCGAAGGTCGTAGGTTCAAATCCTGCTCCCGCAATTTGGCTCGGTAGCTCAGTTGGTAGAGCAATGGATTGAAGCTCCATGTGTCGGCGGTTCGATTCCGTCTCGCGCCATATCTTATTTATAACTTGGAAGGGTAGCGAAGAGGCTAAACGCGGCGGACTGTAAATCCGCTCCTTCGGGTTCGGGGGTTCGAATCCCTCCCCTTCCATTGCTTTAGTTACGGGCATAGTTTAAAGGTAGAACTAAGGTCTCCAAAACCTTCAGTGTGGGTTCAATTCCTACTGCCCGTGTTAATAAAATTATGGCGGGTGTGGTGAAGTGGTTAACACACCAGATTGTGGCTCTGGCATGCGTGGGTTCGATCCCCATCACTCGCCTATTTTATATTATTGGGGTATAGCCAAGCGGTAAGGCAAGGGACTTTGACTCCCTCATGCGTTGGTTCGAATCCAGCTACCCCAGTTACTATTTGCCGGCGTGGCGGAATTGGCAGACGCGCTGGACTCAAAATCCAGTGTCCGCAAGGACGTGCCGGTTCGACCCCGGCCGCCGGTATAGTAATAAGAACAAGGTTTTTTGACCTTGTTTTTTTATTTCTTACTAAATTGTATCTTGTTAATAGTGGGATAATGGTTCAGTAATTATTTTTGCGTGATTTTCTAATCTTTTAACTTGTTTTTTGGTATAATATTACTTATTCACAATTTATTTTGATTATGAAAGTGTTGGTGTTTGATGTCTCGTTCGATTGATTTGCTTAAGAAACGCTACTTAGAAAATATAAAAGAGAAACCTGATTTATTTGTGGGAATTGAGCTGGAGTATCCTGTTATCAATTTAGAGGGTAATGCTACAGATAGTGAAGTTGTTAAGGATCTCTTTCGGTATTTACCATCAGTTCTGGGTTTTACGATTGAAAAAGTAGATGACTTTGGGAATCCAATTCAGTTGCTTGATCCGGTCAGTCAGGATACTATCTTGTTTGAAGTTTCTTATACGACAATTGAGTTTGCTTTTGGGAGGGCTAAATCCATCCAAGAGGTTGAAGAGCGTTTTCGAGATTATATGGATCTGATTCAGAAAAAGTTGGGAGAGGTAAATCATGCCGTAGTTGGTTCGGGAATCCATCCATACTGGGAGAAGAATGAGAATTGTCCAGTAGCTTATCCCCGCTATCAGATGTTGATGGATTATTTGAATTTGAGTAGAAATGTTACTAAATCAGACTTACATCAATTCCCTGAGTATGGAGCCTTTATCTGCGGGAGTCAGGTTCAACTGGACGTTTCAAGGTCCAACTATCTGCGTGTTATCAACGCTTTTACTCAGATTGAAGCTGCCAAAGCTTATTTGTTTGCCAATTCAGAGTTTTCAGGGGAAGATTGGGATACCAAGATTTCCAGGGATATTTTTTGGGAAGAGTCTATGCACGGGATTTATTCTGAAAATGTAGGCGTCAATGCCAGACTCTTCAAAGACGAGAATGATTTTTTTGATTATCTAGATCATTCTGCAATCTTTACTGCGGAACGTGATGGCGAAACCTATTATTTTTATCCAATCCGTGCAAAAGATTACTTAGGGACTCCGGAAATTCAGGCCTTCGCCCTTGATGGGAGGGAAATCCTTCTTTATCCTCAGGAGAAGGACTTCCAAACTCACCGTAGTTACCAGTACCAAGATTTGACAACTCGAGGTACTATTGAGTTTCGTAGTGTATGTACGCAACCCTTGAATCGTACTTTTGCTGCGACGGCCTTTCACTTGGGTTTGTTGCTTAATTTAGACAAGTTAGAAGCTTACTTGCAATCTGCACCATTTTTTACCACATTTGGTCATGATTATAAGTCATTGAGGCGACAATTTTCTAAGAAAATGCTCACAGTTGAGGAAGAAACTGCAATTGTCGAGTTTTCAAAAGGCTTACTCCTTCTAGCTGAGGAAGGTCTGGAGAAGAGAGGCAAGCAAGAAATGACCTATTTGCAGCCTTTGAAAGAAGAATTGGGACTATAATTTCTCTTATAAAGGGAGAATTTTCTGAAAAATCATGATATAATGGAATGGACTATAGATAAAGGATAGAGATTATGACATTAGTTTATCAATCAACGCGTGATGCGAATAATAGAGTAACTGCTAGCCAAGCTATTTTGCAAGGTTTGGCGACGGATGGTGGTCTGTTTACACCGCTTACTTATCCAAAGGTGGATTTGGACTTTGAAAAATTAAAAGATGCTTCTTACCAAGAAGTGGCTAAGCTTGTCTTGTCAGCATTTTTGGATGACTTTACAGCAGAGGAGTTGGATTACTGTATCAACAATGCCTACGATAGTAAATTTGATACTCCAGCTATTGCCCCTTTGGTGAAACTAGATGGGCAATACAACTTGGAATTGTTCCATGGTTCAACGATTGCCTTTAAGGATATGGCCTTGTCCATCTTACCGTACTTTATGACGACAGCCGCTAAAAAGCATGGTTTGGAGAACAAAATCGTCATTTTGACAGCTACATCAGGTGATACTGGGAAAGCTGCTATGGCGGGGTTTGCAGATGTCCCTGGGACTGAGATTATCGTTTTTTATCCAAAAGATGGTGTCAGCAAGGTTCAAGAGTTGCAAATGACCACTCAGACTGGCGACAATACTCATGTTATCGCCATTGATGGTAACTTTGACGATGCGCAAACTAACGTCAAACATATGTTTAACGATGTAGCTCTTCGTGAAAAGTTGGCTGCCAATAAACTGCAATTTTCATCAGCTAACTCTATGAACATTGGTCGTTTAGTACCACAGATTGTCTACTATGTTTATGCTTACGCTCAGTTGGTTAAGTCTGGTGAGATTGTGGCTGGCGATAAGATCAACTTCACAGTACCAACAGGGAATTTCGGCAATATCTTGGCTGCCTTTTATGCTAAGCAAATCGGTCTGCCGGTTGGCAAATTGATCTGTGCTTCAAATGACAATAATGTTTTAACTGACTTCTTTAAAACACGTGTTTACGATAGGAAACGTGAGTTTAAGGTAACGACTAGTCCATCTATGGATATCTTGGTATCTTCAAACTTGGAGCGTTTGATTTTCCATCTTTTGGGGAATAATGCGGTTAAGACAACTGAACTCATGAATGCCTTGAATACACAAGGACAATATGAATTGACAGACTTTGATGCAGAGATTCTGGGTCTCTTTGCAGCTGAATATGCGACTGAGGAAGAAACTGTGGCAGAAATTAAACGTGTTTATCAAACAGATGCTTACATCGAGGACCCACACACAGCTGTTGCCTCAGCAGTTTATAGAAAATACCAAGCGGCTACTGGCGATGCGGCTAAGACAGTGATTGCTTCAACAGCTAGTCCATACAAGTTCCCAGTGGTTGCCGTAGAAGCGGTAACAGGAAAAGCAGGCTTGACTGACTTTGAAGCCTTGACTCAATTACATGAAATCTCAGGAGTGGCAGTGCCACCAGCAGTTGATGGCCTAGAAACGGCTCCAGTTCGTCATAAAACAACAGTGGCAGCTGCTGACATGCAAGCAGCGGTTGAGGCTTATCTAGGACTTTAAGACAGAGAGAGTAAACTCGGTTGGGAAACCAACTGAGTTTCTTTTCATCAGGAGGAGAGATTGTTTAAGAAAAATAAAGACATTCTTAATATTGCATTGCCAGCTATGGGTGAAAACTTTTTACAGATGCTCATGGGGATGGTGGACAGTTACTTGGTCGCTCACTTGGGCTTAATCGCTATTTCGGGTGTTTCAGTGGCTGGCAATATTATCACGATTTACCAGGCGATTTTCATCGCTTTGGGAGCTGCTATTTCCAGCGTTATTTCAAAAAGTTTGGGGCAGAAGGATCAGTCTAAGCTAGCCTATCATGTGACTGAGGCGTTGAAGATTACTTTACTATTAAGTCTCCTTTTAGGAGCTTTGTCTATCTTCGCTGGACAAGAGATGATAGGACTTTTGGGGACTGAACAGGATGTGGCCGAAAGTGGAGGACTCTATCTATCTTTGGTGGGTGGATTGATTGTTCTCTTGGGATTAATGACCAGTTTAGGAGCCTTGATTCGTGCAACGCATAATCCTCGTCTCCCCCTCTATGTCAGTCTTTTATCCAATGCCTTGAATATTCTCTTTTCCAGTCTAGCTATTTTTATCCTTGATATGGGGATAGCGGGTGTTGCTTGGGGGACTATCTTGTCTCGTTTGGTTGGTCTTGTGATTTTGTGGTCACAATTAAAACTGCCTTATACGAAACCGACTTTTGGACTGGATAAAGACTTACTGACCTTGGCTTTGCCAGCAGCTGGGGAGCGGCTTATGATGAGGGCTGGAGATGTAGTGATCATTGCTTTGGTCGTTTCTTTTGGGACGGAGGCAGTAGCGGGAAATGCAATCGGGGAGGTTTTGACCCAGTTTAACTATATGCCTGCCTTTGGCGTCGCTACGGCAACGGTCATGCTGGTGGCTCGAGCAGTTGGAGAGGATAATTGGAAAAGAGTAGATAATTTGAGCAAACAAACCTTTTGGCTTTCTCTGCTCCTCATGATGCCCTTGACATTTAGTATCTATGCCTTAGGGATACCACTGACTCATCTATATACGACCAATCCTGTAGCGGTTGAAGCTAGCGTTTTGGTGGCACTGTTCTCACTACTAGGGACTCCCATGGCGACAGGGACAGTTATTTATACGGCGGTTTGGCAGGGATTGGGAAATGCTCGCCTTCCCTTTTATGCGACAAGTATAGGGATGTGGTGTATCCGTATTGGGACAGCCTATCTGATGGGGATTGTTCTTGGGTGGGGTTTGCCTGGTATTTGGGCAGGAACCCTTTTGGATAATGGTTTTCGTTGGTTATTTCTACGCTACCGTTACCAGCGTTATATGAGTTTGAAAGGATAGGAAATGCAAAAAACAGCTTTTATTTGGGATTTAGACGGAACCTTATTGGACTCTTACGAAGCGATTTTGTCAGGGATTGAGGAAACCTTTGGTCAGTTTTCTATTCCTTATGATAAGGAGAAAGTGAGAGACTTTATCCTCAAGTATTCGGTGCAGGATTTGCTGGAGAAGGTGGCAGAAGAGCGAAATTTGGATGCGGAAGTGCTCAATCAGGTGCGCGCCCAGAGCCTAGCTGAGAAGAATGCCCAGGTAGTTTTGATGGCAGGTGCGCGTGAAGTGTTGGCTTGGGCAGATAAAGCAGGGATTCTGCAGTTTGTTTATACACATAAGGGAGACAATGCTTATACCATTCTAAGAGACTTAGGATTGGAATCCTATTTTACAGAAATTCTGACCAGTCAGAGTGGCTTTTCACGGAAACCAAGTCCAGAAGCGGCGACATATCTGCTAGACAAATATGAGTTGGATCCTAGGACTACCTATTATATGGGGGATCGGACTTTGGATGTGGAATTTGCCCAGAATAGTGGTATTCAAAGCATTAACTTTTTAGAATCTTCTTTTGAAGGCAATCACATGATTCAAGCACTAGCAGATATTCCTCATATTTTTGAGAGTAAGTAACGAGAAGATTGTGTCAGTTGTGTGACAGAGACCTAACAAACTGTTTCAAGTAATCGGGTTTGTTACAAGGAATAGACAGTTCTATTAAATAGGCCCGAGAGGGCTTTTTTTCTGCTTTTTTTGTGTTATGATAGACGGGTACTCATTTGAAAGGAATATGAACGAATGAAGAAAAGAATTATTTTTGCCTCAACAGTAGCCTTGTCATTTGCCCCAGTATTGGCAACCCAAGCAGAGGAGATCCTTTGGACTGCTCGTACCGTTGAGCAAATCAAAAACGATTTGACTAAAACGGACAACAAAACAAGCTATACAGTACAGTATGGTGATACTTTGAGCACCATTGCAGAAGCTTTGGGAGTAGACGTGACGGTTCTTGCTAATTTGAACAAAATCACTAATATGGACTTGATTTTCCCAGATACTGTCCTCACTACAACTGTCAATGAGGCAGAAGAGGTGACGGAAGTTGAAATCCAAACTCCTCAAGCAGATGCTAGTGAAGAAGTGACGACTGCGACAGCTGATTTGACGACGAATCAAGTGACAGTCGATGAACAAACAGTTCAAGTAGAAGACCTTTCTCAACCAATTGAGGAAGCTCCAACTGCAACAGAGACTGAAAAACCAGCAGAAGTAGCGCCAAGTTCAGAAGTTTCTGAGACAGCGACAGTTGTTGAAGAGACACCATCTATAGAAACACCTGTAGCTGAAGAAACAGCTGAAACGACTCCAGCGGAAGCACCAGTAGCAGAAACAACTCGCCCAGCTGAAGAAGAAGCTCCTCAAGTAGCGACTCCAGCTACCGAAGAAACGGCAACAACAACTCCAGCAGAAGCACCAATAGCAGCTGCGCCAGCAACTGAAACACCTGCTGATACAAGAGGAACAAGTGCAACAGAAGAAACAGCAGCATCAACAGCAACTTCTGACACTGCAACTTCGACTTATCAAGCAGAGCAAAGCCAAACTCCTTCAAGAACTTATGCAGCTCCAGCGGCTCCTGACTATGCAGGACTTGCTGTAGCTAAGTCTGAGAATGCTGGTCTTCAACCACAAACTGCAGCCTTTAAAGAAGAAATCGCTAACTTGTTTGGGATTACATCTTTTAGTGGCTACCGTCCTGGTGACAGTGGGGACCACGGTAAAGGTTTGGCCATCGACTTTATGGTTCCAGTGAGTTCAGCACTTGGAGATCAAATTGCAGAATATGCAGTCAAAAATATGGCTAGCCGTGGTATCAACTACATCATCTGGAAGCAACGTTTCTACGCTCCATACGATAGCAAATATGGACCAGCCTACACGTGGAATCCAATGCCAGACCGTGGAAGTGTGACCGAAAACCACTATGACCACGTTCACGTTTCAATGAACTAATCATTAAAATGGAAGTTGGGAACTGATTGAGTTCCCGCTTCTTTTTTGTGTGTAAATTCTTCAGGATAATAAGAAGATTATTCTGAAGCAAGGTGGACCCGCTATTTTGACTTTGCTGAGTATGTTGCTTTTGAAATAAGAAACCCAGCGTCCTTAAAGACGCTGGTTTTTGTATGCTCTTATCCATTTCGACGTTTACGGGCTAGTAGGGCTCTGTAAAAGAAGATGTGATTGTTTTGGATATAGGGAAGGAGTGAAAAGCTAGCAATTCCAAAAGTGATCCAATTGAGAAAGTACCAAGGAAGTAGTTGTAAGTCGAGGACAAAGCGTTGGAATTTGTAACCCTTCATCAAGAAACGGCTGGTTTTCAGAATTTGACTGGGTTTAGCCTGTCCTAAATCCAGAGTGTCGCAGAGGAGGAATTCTACCTGCGAGTAAGCGTAATGTTGAGGGATATAGAGGGCATTTCCTACAATCATCAAGATGAGGCTCGCGAAAAAGTAGAGACCAAAGGTCATAAGGAATTGCTCGGTTTCAAGCGACGAGAGGTCTAGTTTTGGAAACTCAGGATGTAGGGCAACAAATCTACGAGCCAAGAGATTGCTATAAAAGAGGAAATAAACGCCTACTAAGTTTGGAATGCTCCATAAAAAAAGGTAGAAACGTTTGATAAGTAGGGTCAAGAAGGTTTGCGAGAAGCACTCTTCAGCAAAGAGGGCCAGGCTTGATTTTACTGAGAGTTCCGTATCAGGAACCTTGAGAAGTCTGAGTGTCGCAAAGGCAGCACCTGCTAGAAAAATCGTACTCACAAAAGAAACCACTAGTGGGAAGAGATAGGCTTGGAGAACTTGCGCCAGCATGCTGAAAAAGGATTGCTCTAAAACACTTTCTTGGAGACGAGCCAAGGGGTTGAGAAAGCCTGACAAGATGACCAGCATACTAGGAAGGAGATAGACCAGAAGGAGGCGGGGATTTTCAGCCTGAAATTGCCTAGCCTGCAGACGAATAGTTTTTAAATCAATTTTTGGGTATTTCATTCTCTCATTATACCATAGTTCGTGACAGTTCCAGCTTTTTTTGATAAAATCATACAGTATGCCTTTGGGCGCAAAGTATGAACTGGGACTGTTTTTCCCAGCTTCGGAGGTAAAAAATGTCAGATTCACCAATCAAATACCGTTTGATTAAGAAAGAAAAACACACAGGAGCTCGTCTGGGAGAAATCATCACTCCACACGGCACCTTCCCGACGCCTATGTTTATGCCGGTTGGGACCCAAGCTACGGTCAAGACCCAGTCACCAGAGGAGTTGAAGGAGATGGGATCAGGAATTATCCTGTCTAATACTTATCATCTCTGGCTTCGTCCTGGAGATGAACTCATCGCTCGCGCAGGTGGTCTCCACAAATTTATGAACTGGGACCAGCCAATCCTGACGGATAGTGGTGGTTTCCAGGTTTATTCCCTAGCAGATAGCCGTAATATCACCGAAGAAGGAGTAACCTTTAAAAACCATCTCAATGGTTCCAAGATGTTCCTATCGCCAGAAAAAGCCATCTCCATTCAGAATAATCTGGGCTCAGACATCATGATGTCTTTTGATGAATGTCCTCAGTTCTACCAACCTTACGACTACGTTAAGAAATCCATCGAGCGTACTAGCCGTTGGGCCGAACGTGGCTTAAAGGCTCACCGTCGTCCACATGACCAAGGTTTGTTTGGAATTGTACAGGGGGCAGGATTTGAAGACCTTCGCCGTCAGTCAGCTCACGACCTTGTCAGCATGGACTTCCCTGGCTACTCTATCGGTGGTTTAGCAGTGGGAGAAACCCACGAAGAAATGAATGCAGTCTTGGACTTCACAACTCAACTGCTACCTGAAAACAAACCTCGCTATTTGATGGGAGTGGGAGCGCCAGATAGCTTGATTGATGGGGTTATTCGTGGTGTGGATATGTTTGACTGTGTCTTGCCGACTCGTATCGCTCGTAACGGGACTTGTATGACCAGCCAAGGTCGTTTGGTTGTCAAGAATGCCCAGTTTGCGGAGGACTTCATACCGCTGGATCCTGAGTGTGATTGCTACACATGTAAGAACTACACACGCGCTTATCTTCGTCACCTGCTCAAGGCTGATGAAACCTTTGGCATCCGCTTGACTAGCTACCACAATCTCTACTTCTTGCTCAATCTGATGAAGCAAGTGCGTCAAGCCATCATGGATGATAATCTCTTGGAATTCCGTGAGTATTTTGTGGAAAAATATGGCTACAACAAGTCAGGACGCAATTTTTAAAGTGTAAAAATAGAATGCCAAAATCCTAAGTTTTCTCTTAGGATTTTTCTTCTTTTTTTGATAAAATAAGGTGTATTATGGAATAAAAATTAGATGTTTTTACGATCTAATTGAGTGGGGAATAAACTCGTATGCGTATTAAATGGTTTTCCTTGATTAGGATTACAGGTTTACTTTTGGTGCTCTTGTACCACTTCTTTCAAACGATCTTTCCTGGAGGCTTCTTTGGGGTAGATGTCTTTTTCACTTTTTCAGGATTTTTAATCACTTCTCTCCTTTTAGAAGAATTTGGGAAGGCACGCCAGATTGATTTACTGGGCTTTTTTAAGAGACGGTTTTACCGCATCGTACCACCTGTGGTTCTGATGGTTTTGGTGACCATGCCCTTTACCCTCTTAGTTCGCCAAGACTATGTTGCTGGAATTGGCGGTCAGATTGCTGGAGTTTTTGGTTTTATGACCAACTTCTATGAGATGTTAACAGGGGGAAGTTACGAATCCCAGTTCATTCCGCATCTCTTTGTTCACAACTGGAGTCTAGCTGTTGAGGTTCACTACTATATCCTTTGGGGCTTAGCGGTTTGGTTCTTATCGAAACGTTCAAAATCTAGTAGTCAATTGAGAGGGATGGTATTTCTCCTTTCTGCGGGAGCTTTCATCATTAGCTTTTTCTCCATGTTTATTGGTAGTCTAATGGCTAGTTCCCATTCGTCTGTCTACTTTTCAAGTTTAACCCATATCTATCCCTTCTTTTTAGGAAGTATTTTGGCGACGGTTGTGGGTGTTCGTCAGACGAGCGATTTAGTTAAGCAGTTTGATCGGACGTGGGATCTTCGTCAGAATCTACTGGTGTTTGCTGCAGGCCTCTTGGTATTAGTACTCTTGACCTTCTTTGTCAAGTTTACCTACCTGTTCGCTTATCTATTTGGTTTCTTACTGGCAAGTTTAGCGGCCGTGACCATGATTCTTGCTGCGCGTGTCTTGCATGAGAAAACGCCTGAGATACAAGAACCTCGGATTATCACATTTTTAGCGGATACCAGTTATGCGGTTTACCTCTTCCACTGGCCTTTCTATATTATCTTTTCTCAGTTGATGAGCAATCTGCCCGCTGTTATTTTAACCGTTATCTTTTCCTATTTCTTCGCTATCTTATCCTTCTATATTATTGAGCCATTGATTGCCGGTAAGACCAATGCTTTGGTTAGAAAAATCACTAAACTGCATTATATCAGACCCATTAGTGCTAGTGTTGTGGGCGTCCTTTCCTTACTTACCTTGATTATCGTAGCTATGGCTCCTCAGGTTGGAGCTTTTGAGACAGACTTGATGGTCAATGGTTTCAAGCAAGCTCAGACCAATATAGGACAAACAAAGACTCTTGCTGAACAAGCTGAAGCCAGTCGCCTGGGAATTTCTGAGGGAACGAGTCTGATTGGGGATTCAGTGACTTTACGTGCCAATACAGCCTTAAAAGAAGCACTTCCTGATGCAAATATCAATGCCCAGGTTAGTCGAACGACCAAGCAAGCCAATGACATCATGCTCAATAATAGCCAGAACAAGGCGCTTTTAAAAACAGTTGTCATTGCAACGGGGGTCAACAATCCTGAAGGCTATAAGAATGATTTGGACAGCATCGTGAACAATCTACCGAAAGGACACCATCTGATACTGGTGACACCTTATGAGGGAGACAAGAGCAAGGACACTTATGCATCAGTGGAGCAGTATGCGGCTTATGCGAGAGAATTAGCTGAAAAGAATCCATATGTGAGCATCGCTGACTGGAATAAGGTCGCTAAGGAATACCCTGAAATCTGGGCTGGAACTGACCAAGTCCACTTTGGAAATGATAGCAACATGATTGAAGAAGGTGCTAAACTTTACGCAGAGACGATTGCAGCTGCTGTTAAGGCCACTCAAGAACTACCTGTGAAATCAAAATAAAATCAAAGAGTTGGAGATATCCAGCTCTTTTAAAATATCTCTAGAAAATAGGTCTATACCATTTACAAATGAAAAAGAAAGGTTTATAATGTAATTGACATAATAAATTCTAGAATCAATCTATCAAGGAGGTTATCATTATGCCTAATTATATTAAAGCGGATCAGTTTTTCTACCCACACGGAATTCGTCGTGGCGGTTACTTGGAACTTGTGGATGGCAAGTTTGGAAAACATGTAGAAGAGATTCCTGAAGGAGCTGAGGTGATTGACTATACCGGTTATAGCATTGCACCAGGACTTGTGGATACCCACATTCATGGATTTGGCGGTGTGGATGTCATGGATAATAACATCGAAGGTACCCTTCATACAATGAGTGAAGGACTACTTAGCACGGGTGTTACCAGCTTCTTGCCAACGACGTTGACTTCCTCTTACGAGCAGTTGCTTGCGGTAACTGAAAATATCGGTGCTCGTTACCAGGAAGCAAGTGGAGCCAAGATTCGTGGGATCTATTTTGAAGGCCCATATTTCACAGAGAAATACAAGGGAGCCCAAAACCCTGCCTATATGAAAGACCCTCGTATGGATGAGTTTCGTGCTTGGCAAAAAGCTGCCAATGGCTTGCTCAATAAAATCGCCCTTGCGCCAGAACGCGAAGGTGTAGAAGACTTTGTACGAACTATCACTGGAGAGGGCGTAACGGTTGCTCTTGGACACTCAAATGCGACTTTTGATGAAGCTAAAAAAGCAGTCGATGCTGGAGCAAGCGTTTGGGTACATGCCTACAACGGAATGCGTGGTTTGACTCACCGTGAGCTCGGTATGGTGGGAGCCATGTATGAATTGCCACATACTTACGCAGAATTGATTTGTGACGGTCACCACGTAGATCCAAAGGCCTGTGACATTTTGCTCAAGCAAAAAGGAACTGAAAATATTGCCCTTATCACAGACTGTATGACAGCTGGTGGCTTGGAAGACGGTGACTACATGTTGGGAGAATTCCCAGTAGTTGTTGCCAATGGAACTGCACGCCTCAAATCTACAGGCAATTTGGCAGGTTCTATCCTCAAACTCAAAGATGGTTTGAAGAATGTTGTCGAATGGGGCATTGCGAATCCGCATGAAGCAGTCATGATGGCCAGCCTCAACCCAGCAAAATCTGTTCACATTGATGATGTCTGTGGTCAAATCCGTGAAGGCTACGACGCTGACTTTATCGTACTAGATAAAGATTTGGAATTGGTAGCAACTTATCTAGATGGTGTGAAACGTTATCAAGCCTAAGAAGATAAAAAATAGGGGTCAATAAAGGACTCCTATTTTTATGATAGGCTGAAAAGGTATTTAAAGAAGTCTTCCTAAAGGGAAAGGCAAGCAAAATCCTTTTCTTGTAATAAAAAATTAGATATAATATACGATACAAAGGAAGTAGTAATAATGTATCGTGTTATAGAAATGTATGGGGACTTTGAACCGTGGTGGTTCATAGAAGGCTGGGAAGAAGATGTCATTATGAGTCAATCTTTTGACAAGTATTATGATGCTCTAAAATATTATAAATCATGCTGGTTTGAGCTGGAAAAGAAGAATCCTCTTTATAAGAGTCGGAGTGATTTGATGACTATTTTTTGGGATCCTGCTGATAAACGCTGGTGTGATGAGTGTGATGAGTATTTGCAGCAGTACCATTCTTTGGCACTTTTACAGGATGAGCAAGTCATCCCTGATGAAAAGCTACGTCCAGGCTACGAAAAACAAACAGGTCAAGAAAAGCATCGTTCTTGCCGCATGAAATGGAGATAAAAAAGTAACTTTTTAAGTTGCTTTTTTTTTATTTTTTTGCGAATAGTTAGATAAGGAGGGCGGTATGGTACAAGAAATTGCACAGAAAATTATTGCTACTGCGAAAGAAAAGAAGGCTCAGGATATCTATTTTATCCCCAAGGAAAAGTCCTACGAGCTTCACATGCGGGTTGGAGACGAACGCTGTCTAGTTGACTCCTATGAGTTTGATGTTTTAGCTGCTGTGATTAGTCATTTTAAGTTTGTGGCGGGTATGAACGTAGGAGAGAAGAGGCGTAGTCAGCTGGGGTCTTGTGACTATCAGCATGGGGAGAAGAAGTCTTCTCTGCGTTTGTCTACCGTAGGAGATTATCGGGGACATGAGAGTTTGGTCATTCGTTTGTTGCACGATGAGGAGCAGGACCTGCATTTCTGGTTTCAGGATATGAACGAACTGGGTGAGCAGTACCGGCAACGGGGACTCTATCTCTTTGCTGGTCCAGTCGGAAGTGGCAAGACGACTCTGATGCACGAATTAGCCAAGTCTCTGTTTATGGGGCAACAGGTCATGTCCATCGAAGATCCTGTCGAAATCAAGCAAGAAGAGATGCTCCAGTTACAGTTGAATGAAACGATTGGGCTGACCTATGAAAATCTGATCAAACTGTCTCTCCGGCATCGTCCGGATCTCCTGATTATCGGTGAAATTCGGGATAGCGAGACGGCGCGTGCAGTGGTCAGAGCCAGTTTGACAGGGGCGACAGTCTTTTCAACCATTCATGCCAAGAGTATCCGAGGAGTTTATGAACGCCTTCTGGAGTTGGGTGTGACGGAGGAGGAACTATCAGTTGTCCTGCAAGGCGTCTGCTACCAGAGATTAATCGGGGGAGGAGGAATCGTTGACTTTGCAAACAAAGACTATCAGGAACACCAGCCAACTAACTGGAATGAGCAGATTGACCAGCTTCTTAAAGATGGACATATCACAAGTCTTCAGGCTGAAACGGAAAAAATTAGCTACAGCTAAGCAGAAGAAAATCATCACCTTGTTTAACAACCTCTTCTCCAGTGGCTTTCATTTGGTGGAAATTATTTCTTTTTTGGGCAGAAGTGCCCTGCTGGAAAAGGACTATGTGGCCCAGATGCACCAAGGCTTGTCTCAGGGGAAATCCTTCTCAGAAATGATGGAAAGTTTGGGGTTTTCAAGTGCCATTGTCACTCAGTTATCCCTAGCTGAAGTTCATGGAAATCTCCACCTGAGTCTGGGAAAGATAGAAGAATATCTGGACAATCTGGCCAAGGTCAAGAAAAAGTTAATTGAAGTGGCGACCTATCCCTTGATTTTGCTGGGATTTCTCCTGCTAATCATGCTGGGATTAAGAAACTATTTGCTCCCCCAACTGGACAGTAGCAATATCGCTACTCAAATCATTGGCAATCTGCCACAAATTTTTCTGGGACTAGTGTTGGTTTGCTCTCTATCTTTACTTTTAGCCCTCACTTTTTACAAAAGAAGTTCCAAGATGCGGGTCTTTTCGATGTTAGCGCGGATTCCCTTTCTGGGAATCTTTGTCCAGACTTATCTGACAGCCTATTACGCGCGTGAATGGGGCAATATGATTTCGCAGGGAATGGATCTGACGCAGATTTTTCAGATTATGCGGGAACAAGGTTCCCAGCTCTTTAAAGAAATCGGTCAAGATCTGGCTCAAGCTCTGCAAAATGGCCGCGAATTTTCTCCAACCATAGCGACCTATCCTTTCTTTAAAAAGGAGTTGAGTCTCATCATAGAGTATGGAGAAGTCAAGTCCAAGCTGGGGAGTGAGTTGGAAATCTATGCTGAAAAAACTTGGGAAGCCTTTTTTACCCGAGTCAACCGCACCATGAACTTAGTACAGCCACTGGTTTTTATCTTTGTGGCCCTGATTATCGTTTTACTTTATGCGGCAATGCTCATGCCCATGTATCAAAATATGGAGGTAAATTTTTAAAATGAAAAAACTTATGACAAATTTAAAAAAAGCCAAGGTTAAAGCTTTCACTTTGGTAGAAATGTTAGTCGTCTTGCTCATCATCAGCGTTCTTCTCTTGCTCTTTGTACCCAATTTGACCAAGCAAAAGGATGCCGTAGATGATAAAGGAAAAGCTGCTGTTGTCAAGGTTGTGGAAAGCCAGGCAGAACTTTATCGTTTGGATAAAAATGATGATGCCAGTCTCAGCAAATTACAAGCGGACGGTCGTATCACAGCAGAGCAAGCCAAAGCTTATAAAGACTACCATGCAAAACAAAAAACAAGTCAAACTGTTGCAGATTAAGGCCTTTACTATGCTGGAAAGTCTCCTTGTTTTGGGACTTGTGAGTATCCTTGCCTTGGGCTTGTCCGGCTCAGTTCAGTCCAGTTTTGCAGCGGTGGAGGAGCAAATTTTCTTTATGGAGTTTGAAGAACTCTATCGGGAAACGCAAAAACGCAGTCTAGCCAGTCAGCAAAAGACCAGCTTGAATTTAGATGGACAGACGATCAGCAATGGCAGTCAAAAGTTGACAATTCCAAAAGGAATTCAGGGACCATCAGGACAAAGCATTATATTTGATCGAGCTGGGGGCAATTCCTCTCTGGCTAAGGTTGAATTTCAGACCAGCAAAGGAGCGATTCGCTATCAATTATATCTAGGAAATGGAAAAATTAAACGCATTAAGGAAACAAAAAATTAAGGCAGTGATTTTACTGGAAGCGTTGGTCGCTCTAGCTATCTTTGCCAGCATTGCGACCCTTCTTTTGGGACAAATCCAACAAAATCGACGGTTAGAGGCAGAAATCTTGCAAAAGGAAGAAGTCTTGCGTGTGGCGAAGATGGCTCTGCAAACAGGGCAAAATCAGGTAAACATAAATGGAGTTGAGATTCAGGTATTTGCTAGTGAAAAAGGATTGGAGGTCTACCATGGTTCAGAGAAATTGCTCGATCTTAAAGAGCAGTAAGGTAAGAGCTTTTACTCTTTTAGAATCTCTGCTTGCCCTTATCGTCATTAGCGGAGGTTTGCTCCTTTTTCAAGCTATGAGTCAGCTCCTCATTTCAGAAGTTCGTTACCAGCAGCAAAGCGAGCAAAAGGAGTGGCTCTTGTTTGTGGACCAGCTAGAGGCTGAGTTAGAGCGTTCGCAGTTTGAAAAGGTGGAAGACAATCGCCTCTACATGAAACAGGATGGTAAGGATATCTCTATAGGGAAGTCTAAATCGGATGATTTTCGGAAAACGGATACCAGCGGAAGGGGCTACCAACCTATGGTTTATGGGCTTAAATCAGCTCAAATTACAGAAGAAAATCAATTAGTTCGCTTTCGTTTCCAATTTCAAAAGGGCTTAGAAAGGGAGTTCATCTATCGTGTGGAAAAAGCAAAAAGTTAAGGCAGGCGTTCTTTTATATGCAGTCACCATGGCAGCCATCTTTAGTCTTTTGTTGCAGTTTTATTTGAATCGGCAAGTAGCCCATCACAAAGACTTTGCCCTAAACAAAGAAAAGTTGGTAGCTTTTGCCATGGCCAAGCGAAGTAAAGATAAGGTTGAACAAGAAAGTGGGGAACGAGTCTTTAACCTGGGAAAAGTTACTTATCAAAATACGAAAACAGGTTTTGCAACAAGTGTTCGTATGAATAAGAGCAACTATGAATTTCTCTTTCCTTCGATGAAACCCAAGGAAAAGAAAACGGATAAAAAGCAACAGGTAGCGACTGATTCAAACCCAGAACAAAATCAACAAAAAACAGAAGATAAGGCAGAAAAGAAAGCCAATTCCTAGGCAATTCAACTTCTTTGTGTTACACTAAAAGCATGAAACACGATTTTAATCACAAAGCAGAAACCTTTGATTCGCCCAAAAATATCTTTCTTGCAAACTTGGTTTGTCAAGCAATTGAAAAACAGATTGATTTTCTATCAGACAAGGAAATATTGGACTTTGGTGGTGGGACAGGTCTGTTAGCCTTGCCTCTAGCTAAGCAAGCCAAGTCTGTTACCCTTGTAGACATCTCAGAGAAAATGCTGGAGCAATCCCGTTTGAAAGCAGAGCAACAAGACATCAAGAATATCCAGTTTTTGGAACAGGATTTACTGGTGAATCCTTTGGAGCAACAATTTGACCTGATTGTTGTCAGTCGAGTTCTTCATCATATGCCTGATCTAGATGCGACTCTTGCTATGTTTCACCATCATCTTAGGGAGAATGGACAAGTCCTCATCGCTGATTTTGTCAAGACAGATACCAACCACCACGGCTTTGAATTGGCTGAACTGGAAACCAAGCTCGCCCAGTTTGGTTTTTCGAGCATTGGCAGTCAGATTCTGTACAGTGCTGAAGGTCTTTTCCTAGGAGATTACGCAGAACTTTTTTTAACTGTAGCCCAAAAATCACTCGCTGACTAAAGCAGTGATTTTTTCTCTTCAGATGGAAAAAATAGGGGAATTTTGATAAGATAGGAATATGGATTTTGAAAAAATTGAACAAGCTTATACGTATTTACTAGAGAATGTCCAAGTCATCCAAAGTGATTTGGCGACCAACTTTTATGACGCCTTGGTAGAGCAAAATAGTATCTACCTAGATGGCGAGACCAAGCTAGAGCAGGTCAAGGAGAATAATCAAGCCCTTAAACGCCTAGCACTTCGCAAGGAAGAGTGGCTCAAGACCTACCAGTTTCTCTTGATGAAGGCAGGACAAACGGAGCCTTTACAGGCCAATCACCAGTTTACACCGGATACCATTGCCCTCCTCTTGGTACTTATTGTGGAAGAGTTGTTTGATCAAGAGGAAATTAGCATCCTCGAAATGGGTTCTGGCATGGGGATTCTGGGCGCTACTTTCTTGACTTCTCTTGCTAAAAAGGTGGATTACTTGGGAGTCGAAGTGGATGATTTGCTAATTGATCTGGCGGCTAGTATGGCAGATGTGATCGGTTTGCAGGCAGGATTTGTTCAAGGTGACGCCGTTCGTCCGCAAATGCTCAAAGAAAGCGACGTGGTCATCAGTGACTTACCTATCGGTTATTACCCAGACGACACTATCGCTTCACGCTATCATGTAGCTTCTAGCCAAGAACATACCTATGCCCACCATTTGCTGATGGAGCAAGGCCTCAAGTACCTTAAGTCAGATGGTTATGCTATTTTTCTAGCTCCGAGTGATTTATTGACCAGTCCTCAAAGTGATTTGCTGAAAGGGTGGTTGAAAGAGGAGGCCCAACTTGCAGCCATGATTACACTACCAGAAAATCTCTTTAGTCAAGATAGCAATTCTAAGGCTATTTTTGTTCTACAAAAGAAAGGATTAAAAGCTGTAGAACCTTTCGTGTATCCACTGAATAATCTACGTGACTCTCAGGAATTGGTAGACTTTAAAGAAAAGTTTCAAAATTGGAGTCAATATTCATGAAATTTGAATTGAGATTTGTTATAATAGATGAAAACGCTTAAAAAGAGGTATCATCTTATGACAAAAACAATTGCAATCAATGCAGGAAGCTCAAGCTTGAAATGGCAACTTTATCAAATGCCTGAAGAGAAAGTTTTGGCTAAAGGCTTGATTGAACGTATTGGATTGAAAGATTCAATTTCAACAGTAAAATTTGACGGTCGTTCGGAGCAACAAATTCTTGATATTGAAGACCATACACAAGCCGTTAAAATTTTATTGGATGACTTGATTCGTTTTGACATCATCAAAGGGTACGACGAGATTACAGGTGTCGGACACCGCGTCGTTGCAGGTGGTGAATATTTCAAGGAATCAACAGTTGTTGAGGGAGATGTGATAGAAAAAGTTGAGGAGTTGGGACTCTTGGCTCCTCTTCACAATCCAGCCAACGCAGCTGGAATTCGTGCATTTAAGGAATTGCTTCCAGATATTACCAGTGTTGTTGTATTCGATACTTCATTCCACACAACCATGCCAGAAAAGGCTTATCGCTATCCTCTACCAACTAAATACTACACAGAAAACAAGGTTCGTAAATACGGTGCTCATGGTACAAGCCACCAGTTTGTCGCAGGAGAAGCAGCGAAACTTTTGGGTCGCCCTCTAGAAGACTTGAAATTGATTACCTGCCATATTGGTAACGGGGCTTCTATCACAGCTGTTAAGGGTGGGAAGTCTGTGGATACTTCTATGGGATTCACACCACTTGGAGGTGTGATGATGGGAACTCGTACAGGAGATATTGACCCTGCTATCATCCCTTATCTCATGCAATATACAGAGGATTTCAATAACCCAGAAGATATTAGTCGCGTTCTCAATCGTGAATCAGGGCTCATGGGAGTTTCGGGCAAGTCAAGCGACATGCGTGATGTGATGGCTGCCATGGAAGCAGGAGACCATGATGCGACTTTGGCTTATGAAATGTATGTTGATCGTATCCAAAAACATATTGGCCAATATCTTGCAGTCCTAAATGGAGCAGATGCGATTATCTTCACAGCAGGTATCGGTGAAAATGCAGCAAATTTCCGTGAGGATGTCATTTCAGGTATCTCTTGGTTTGGTTGTGATGTAGATCCAGAAAAGAATGTCTTTGGTGTAATGGGAGACATCTCAACGGATGCAGCGAAAATCCGTGTCTTGGTTATTCCAACAGATGAAGAATTAGTGATTGCACGCGATGTTGAGCGCTTGAAAAAATAAGTAAATACACGTAAAATTTGATTGTGAAAAGAAGTTGGGAAAGAGATTTTCCAGCTTTTTTATGTAGAAAATGTCTAAAACCTTGCTGTTATTGGCTTTTTTAAAAAATATGGTATAATAGTAGTAATTTAATAGATGGAGTTGAGTTTTGAAGAAAAGCTTTCGTGTAAAAAGAGAGAAAGATTTTAAGGCGATTTTCAAGGACGGAACAAGTTTTGCCAATCGAAAATTTGTTGTCTACCAATTGGAAAACCAGCAAAACCATTTTCGAGTAGGACTGTCCGTCAGCAAAAAGCTGGGGAATGCAGTTACCAGAAATCAAATCAAGAGACGAATCCGGCACATTCTACAAAGTGTAAAAGGGAGTTTAGTAGAGCATGTCGATTTTGTCGTGATTGCCCGAAAAGGGGTGGAAACCTTGGAATATGCAGAGATGGAGAAAAACCTACTCCACGTATTAAAGTTATCAAAGATTTATCAGGAAGGAAATGGGAGTGAAAAAGAAACTACAGTTGACTAGTTTGTTGGGCTTGTCCTTGTTTATCATGACGGCCTGTGCAACAAATAGTACAGCTAACGATATAACAGCGGATTCGACAGATTTTTGGAGTAAATTCGTCTATTTTTTTGCTGAAATTATCCGCTTTTTGTCCTTTGACATTAGTATCGGAGTGGGGATTATCCTCTTCACAATCTTGATCCGGACGATTTTATTGCCGGTCTTTCAGACACAGATGGTTGCCTCTAGAAAAATGCAAGAGGCTCAACCACGCATCAAGGCTTTGCGAGAGCAATATCCGGGTCGTGATATGGAAAGTAGAACCAAGCTAGACCAGGAGATGCGCAAGGTTTATAAAGAGTTAGGGATCAAGCATTCATCCTCTCTCTGGCCGATTTTAATACAAATGCCGGTCCTCTTGGCACTCTTTCAAGCCTTGAGTCGAGTAGACTTTTTGAAAACAGGTCACTTTTTATGGATTAATTTGGGAGGAGTAGATACAAGTTTTGTCCTTCCGATTTTGGCGGCGGTCTTTACCTTCTTGAGTAGCTGGTTATCGAATAAAGCTTTGTCTGAAAAAAGTGGGGCTACGACAGGGATGATGTACGGGATGCCGGTACTGATCTTTATCTTTGCCATCTCTGCGCCTAGTGGAGTCGCCTTGTACTGGGCAGTATCCAATGCTTATCAAGTTTTGCAAACCTATTTCTTGAACAATCCTTTCAAGATTATTGCTGAAAGAGAAGCGGTAGTCCAAGCAGAAAGAGATTTAGAAGGCAAGAAGAGAAGAGCCTTGAAGAAAGCACAGAAAAAGAAAAAATAAGGAGGAATCTGGTAATGGTATTATTTACAGGTTCAACGGTTGAAGAAGCAATCCAAAAAGGATTGAAAGAATTAGACATTCCAAGAATGAAGGCCCACATCAAGGTCGTTTCGAAAGAGAAAAAAGGATTCTTAGGCTTGTTTGGTAAGAAGCCAGCTCAAGTTGATATCGAAGCGATTAGTGAAACGACAGTGATCAAAGCCAATCAGCAGGCTATTAAAGGGGTTCCAAAAGAAGTCAATGAAAAGAATGAACCCGTGAAAACAGTAAGTGAAGCAACTGTTGATTTGGGACATGTAGTTGAAGCGATTAAGAAGATTGAAGAAGAAGGTCAAGGTGTTTCTGAAGAGGTCAAGGCTGAAATCCTGAAAAATGAAAAGCATGCCAACACGATTTTGGAAGAAACAGGTCATATTTCAATTTTAAATGATTTGGAACCAGAGGATACTACCGAGGAAGTGGAATCTGCTCCAGAAAAAGAAACTGAAACGCAGGAAGCAACAAGCCAATCTTTGGAGGATTTAGGCTTGAAAGTAGAACCAAGTTATGACATCGAACAAGTAGTAGCTGAGGTCGCTAGTTATGTTCAAACGATTTTGAATGATATAGATGTCGAAGGTATCATTTCAAGTGACTATAACCGTCGCATTATCAATCTTCAAATTGATACCAACGAACCAGGTCGTATTATCGGCTACCATGGAAAAGTTTTGAAAGCTCTCCAATTATTAGCGCAAAATTACCTTTACAATCGCTATTCGAGAACGTTCTACATCACAATCAATGTCAATGATTACGTTGAACACCGTGCAGAAGTCTTGCAAACCTACGCTCAAAAATTGGCGACTCGCGTTTTAGAAGAAGGACGTAGCCAACAAACAGATCCAATGTCAAATAGCGAACGCAAGATTATCCATCGCATTATTTCACGCATGGATGGCGTGACGAGTTACTCTGAAGGTGACGAGCCAAATCGCTATGTTGTCGTAGATGCAGAATAAGCAAAGCAAAATCAGGTTCATCCTGATTTTTTGCTAGGAAAGGAAAGATTCAGATATGCTGAAAGCAGTTAGAGAATATCTATCATTTGCAGGGGTCCAGTATCGTAATCCTGATAAAGCTGGTGATGAAAGAGAGAAGATGCTGGAATTGCGTCACAAAGGCCAAGAGGCTCGGAAGTCTTTTACAGAATTGGCCAAAACCTTTCAAGCAAGTCATTCAGAATGGCAACTCCAACAGACTAGCCAGTGGATGAATCAAGCACAACGCTTAAGGCCACATTTCTGGGTCTATCTACAGAGAGACGGACAAGTGACAGAACCTATGATGGCTCTTCGTTTGTATGGAACACCTGCTGACTTTGGGATTTCTTTGGAAGTCAGTTTCATCGAGCGAAAGAAAGATGAACAGACCTTAGACAAGCAAGCCAAGGTTTTAGAGCTTCCAGCGGTAGAAGGAATTTATTATCTAGTCTACTCAAATGGAGAAAGTCATAAGGTGGAGGCTACTGGGGAGAATCGCCGTACTTTACGAGAGAAGCTGAGAAATCAAGAAGTTCGTAAAGTCTTAGTCAAGTCAGATGTTTCCTTCATTGAAAATCAGTCAGTAGAAGCGATATTGGAGGAGCTAGAAGACGCTTATACTCGTTTGCTCCCGTACTATGAGGTGACGAGGGGATAGACAAATCAAATGTGTCAGATGAACGCAAATTGTTTTATTGCTATTCTATGCATTTTTTCATATAATAGTAAAATAGGATGTGTGATTCATTAATCACCTCAAAGAGAAAGGAAATTCTATGTCAAATCTATCTGTTAATGCAATTCGTTTTCTAGGTATTGACGCCATCAACAAAGCCAACTCAGGTCACCCAGGGGTGGTTATGGGGGCTGCTCCAATGGCCTATAGCCTCTTTACAAAACAACTTCGTATCAATCCTGCTCAACCAAACTGGATCAACCGCGACCGCTTTATTCTTTCAGCAGGTCACGGCTCTATGCTTCTTTATGCCCTTCTTCACCTTTCTGGTTTTGAAGATGTTAGCATGGATGAAGTCAAGAACTTCCGCCAATGGGGTTCAAAAACACCAGGTCACCCAGAATTTGGCCATACTGCAGGAGTTGACGCTACAACTGGTCCTCTAGGACAAGGGATTTCTACTGCTACTGGTTTTGCCCAAGCAGAACGTTTCCTTGCAGCCAAGTATAACCGCGAAGGCTTCAATATCTTTGACCACTATACTTATGTGATCTGTGGCGACGGAGATTTGATGGAAGGTGTTTCAAGCGAGGCAGCTTCATATGCAGGTTTGCAAAAACTTGACAAGTTGGTTGTTCTTTATGATTCAAATGACATTAACTTGGATGGTGAGACAAAAGATTCCTTCACAGAAAGTGTTCGTGACCGTTACAATGCCTACGGTTGGCATACAGCCTTGGTTGAAGATGGAACAGACTTGGAAGCTATCCATGCTGCTATCGAAACAGCTAAAGCTTCAGGCAAACCATCTTTGATTGAAGTGAAGACTGTTATTGGATACGGTTCTCCAAACAAACAAGGAACCAATGCGGTACACGGTGCTCCTCTTGGAGCAGATGAAACTGCAGCAACTCGCCAAGCGCTTGGTTGGGACTATGAACCATTTGAAATCCCAGAGCAAGTTTATGCTGATTTCAAAGAAAATGTTGCAGATCGTGGCGCATCAGCTTATCAAGCTTGGACAAAATTAGTTGCTGACTATAAAGAAGCGCATCCAGAACTGGCTGCAGAAGTAGAAGCTATTATCGACGGACGTGATCCAGTTAAAGTTACTCCAGCAGACTTCCCAGCTCTAGAAAACGGCTTCTCTCAAGCCACTCGTAATTCAAGTCAGGATGCCTTGAATGTTGTAGCTGCCAAGTTACCAACTTTCTTAGGTGGATCAGCTGACCTTGCTCACTCAAACATGACTTATATCAAAACGGACGGACTTCAAGACGACGCTAATCGCTTGAACCGCAACATTCAGTTTGGTGTTCGTGAATTTGCAATGGGAACGATCTTGAACGGGATGGCCCTTCACGGTGGACTTCGTGTATACGGTGGTACTTTCTTCGTCTTCTCTGACTATGTGAAGGCGGCTGTCCGCTTGTCAGCCTTACAAGGACTTCCTGTGACTTATGTCTTTACCCACGATTCTATTGCAGTCGGGGAAGATGGTCCAACTCACGAACCAGTTGAACACTTAGCAGGTCTTCGTGCCATGCCAAATCTCAATGTTTTCCGCCCAGCAGATGCGCGTGAAACTCAAGCGGCTTGGTACCTTGCAGTGACAAGTGAGAAAACACCAACTGCCCTTGTCTTGACACGTCAAAACTTGACTGTTGAAGAAGGGACAGATTTTAATAAAGTTGCAAAAGGTGCCTATGTTGTCTATGAAAATACAGTAGATTTTGACACGATCTTGATTGCGACAGGTTCAGAGGTCAATCTGGCTGTCGCAGCTGCCAAAGAATTGGCTAGTCAAGGCGCAAAAGTCCGCGTAGTCAGCATGCCATCTACAGATGTCTTTGATAAACAAGATGCAGCTTACAAGGAAGAAATCCTTCCAAATGCAGTCCGCCGTCGTGTTGCAGTCGAAATGGGTGCAACTCAAAACTGGTACAAATATGTCGGTCTTGATGGTGCAGTTCTTGGAATTGATACCTTCGGAGCATCTGCCCCAGCACCAAAAGTATTGGCGGAGTACGGATTTACAGTTGAAAATCTAGTCAAAGTTGTTCAAAACTTGAAATAATCGCAGAAATCAGAGTGAAAGCTCTGATTTTTTTATCATCATAAAAGTAAGGCACAACCTTGTAAAAGTAGCTGAAATTTGATATAGTAGTCCTATGTAAAAGACAAAGGAGAAAACAATGAATCCAAATATTACTTTTTTAATCATGCTTGTAGGTATGATGGCCTTGATGTTCTTTATGCAACGTTCTCAAAAGAAACAAGCGCAAAAGCGTATGGAAAGCTTGAACAAGCTTCAAAAAGGCTATGAAGTTATTACAATTGGCGGCCTTTACGGAACAGTGGATGAAGTAGACACTGAGAAGAGAACAATCGTACTTGATGTAGATGGCGTTTATTTGACTTTTGAATTGGCTGCTATCAAGACCGTTTTGCCGCTCAAAGAGGCTGTGACACCAGAAGGAACAGTTGTTGACGAAAGTGGAGCAATCGAAGAATAAAACGGGACCTGTCACTCCCGTTTTTCTATGAAGTAAGAGGAAAAGGGATGAGAAAAATAGTATTTGTGTGCCTAGGAAACATCTGCCGTAGCCCCATGGCAGAGTTTGTGATGAAATCCATGACGAGCGATTACCAGATTGAGAGTCGTGCGACTTCGTCTTGGGAACATGGCAATCCGATTCATGAGGGAACGCAAGGGATTTTCCAGCAATATCAGATTCCTTATGACAAAGACAAAACATCACTCCAGGTTCGTAGAGAAGATTTTGAGTCATTTGATTACATTATCGGGATGGATGCTTCAAACGTTTCAGATCTGCGTCAAATGTGTCCTCAGGAATTGCAGCATAAGATCTACCCTTTTGCATCTGAAAGTGTTCCAGATCCTTGGTATACAGGAGATTTTGAGGAAACCTATGCTCGCATCACAAGTGGCTGTAAAAGCTGGCTAGATCGATTAGAAAATGAGAGTGACAATGGAAAAGCTTAAACAAATCTATGAAAAGTATAGAGTTTACCTAACTCGCCCTAGGCTAGAGTTCATTGCAGTAGTCGTAATTGCACTCTGTGCCCTTTCGGTATTTCTACTAAATACACCCAAAAAGGGTGTCCTGACACTTGATGGTGGTGCACTTGTTTATGATGGTACCCTGGTACGAGGGAAAATGAATGGTCAGGGGACCATGACCTTTGAAAATGGGGACCAATATACAGGTGATTTCAATAATGGAGCCTTTAATGGAAAAGGAATGTTCCAATCAAAAGATGGCTGGAAATACGAAGGTGAT
Source organism: Streptococcus oralis (assembly GCF_023611505.1). Taxonomy (NCBI): domain Bacteria; kingdom Bacillati; phylum Bacillota; class Bacilli; order Lactobacillales; family Streptococcaceae; genus Streptococcus; species Streptococcus oralis. Next base: position 224,339 of record NZ_CP097843.1, read on the forward strand.
TTTGTAAATGGCCAGGCTGAAGGTCAAGGAAAGTTGACGACAGAGCAAGAAGTTGTCTATGAAGGAACCTTTAAACAAGGCGTTTTCCAACAAAAATAGTAGTCTCCAGATGAGGAGGCTATTTTTAAAAGCGAGAAAGAAAGCGCTTTCTGTGATTAAATTCGGTAAATAACTATCAACTAGAAAAACTTTGTGAAATAAAAAAATATTTTTCATAATTTCACAATCATCCAGATAAAACTCTATTGCACAGGTGGGTTGAGAAAAAAATCACAAATTTAAGAAATTTCTTTGTGAAATGCTTATGAAACTGTTTACAAAGTATAAAAAAAGAGTTATAATGAACTTGTGAAAAAATTAACAAAGGATAACATCCTTAAAGGCTATGGAGGATAATATGGCTGATAAAAAAACAGTAACACCAGAGGAAAAACAACTTGCTGCTGAAAAGCATGTCGACGGTCTCGTGAAAAAAGCCTTGGTTGCGCTTGATGAAATGCGTAAGTTGAACCAAGAGCAAGTTGACTACATCGTAGCAAAAGCGTCTGTTGCAGCACTTGATGCGCACGGTATCCTTGCACAACACGCAGTTGAAGAAACTGGTCGTGGTGTATTTGAAGATAAGGCGACAAAAAATCTATTTGCCTGTGAACACGTAGTGAACAATATGCGTGGAGTTAAAACAGCTGGAGTTATCGAAGATGATCCAATTACAGGTTTGACGAAGATTGCGGAGCCGGTCGGAGTTATTTGTGGTATCACTCCAACAACAAACCCAACTTCAACAGCGATTTTTAAATCACTCATTGCTTTGAAGACACGTAACCCAATTGTTTTCGCCTTCCACCCATCAGCTCAAGAATCTTCTGCTCATGCTGCACAAATCGTTCGTGATGCAGCCATCGCAGCCGGTGCACCTGAAAACTGTGTTCAATGGATTACAGAGCCATCTATGGAAGCAACAGGAGCTCTTATGAACCACGAAGGTGTTGCGACTATCCTTGCAACTGGTGGGAATGCCATGGTTAAGGCGGCTTACTCATGTGGGAAACCAGCTCTTGGAGTAGGTGCCGGAAACGTTCCTGCTTATGTAGAAAAATCTGCTGACCTTCGTCAAGCTGCTCATGACATCGTGATGTCTAAATCATTTGACAATGGTATGGTCTGTGCGTCAGAACAAGCAGTTATCATTGATAAAGAAGTCTATGACGAATTTGTAGAAGAATTCAAATCATACCACACTTACTTTGTAAACAAGAAAGAAAAAGCTCTTCTTGAAGAATTCTGCTTCGGAGCTAAAGCAAACAGCAAAAACTGTGCAGGCGCTAAACTAAATGCAAACATCGTTGGTAAACCAGCAGCATGGATTGCTGAACAAGCAGGATTTAGTGTTCCAGAAGGAACAAACATCTTGGCTGCAGAATGCGCAGAAGTAGGACCAAAAGAACCGTTGACTCGTGAAAAATTATCACCAGTTATCGCTGTCCTAAAAGCTGAAGATACAGAAGACGGTCTTAAAAAAGCTCGTCAAATGGTTGAGTTTAACGGACTTGGTCACTCAGCAGCCATCCATACAAAAGACGAAGCTCTTGCTAAACGCTTTGGTACAGAAATCAAAGCAATGCGTATTATCTGGAACTCTCCATCTACTTTCGGTGGTATCGGTGACGTATACAATGCCTTCATTCCATCATTGACACTTGGATGTGGTTCATATGGACACAACTCAGTTGGTGATAACGTGAGTGCGATCAACCTTCTAAACATCAAGAAAGTAGGGAAACGTAGAAATAATATGCAATGGTTTAAAGTTCCTTCAAAAATTTACTTCGAACGCAATTCTATCCAATACCTTCAAACATGTGAAGATATTGAACGCGTTATGATTGTTACAGATAAATCTATCGAAAAACTTGGCTTTGTTCAACGCATTATTGACCAATTGAACAAACGCAGCAACCGTGTAACTGTCCAAGTCTTCTCAGACGTTGAACCAGACCCAGATATCACAACTGTAGAACGTGGTACTGAAGTAATGAGAGCATTTGAACCAGACACAATCATTGCTCTTGGTGGTGGTTCTCCAATGGATGCAGCGAAAGTAATGTGGCTCTTCTACGAACAACCACAAATCGACTTCCGTGACTTGGTTCAAAAATTCATGGACATCCGTAAACGTGCCTTCCGCTTCCCATCACTTGGTAAAAAAGCACAATATATCGGTATTCCAACAACTTCAGGTACAGGTTCAGAAGTAACACCATTTGCCGTTATCTCTGATAAGAAAAACAACCGCAAATACCCATTGGCTGACTACTCATTGACACCAACTATTGCCATTGTTGACCCTGCTTTGGTTGAGTCAGTTCCAGACTTCATCGCTGCGGATACAGGTATGGACGTCTTGACTCACGCGACTGAAGCTTACACTTCAAACTTCGCTAACGACTATACAGACGGTATCGCCCTTCAAACAATCAAACTTGTCTTTGAATGGTTGGAAAAATCTGTTAAGACAGCTGATCCAGAAGCTCGCGAAAAAATGCATAATGCATCTACAATGGCTGGTATGGCCTTTGCCAATGCCTTCCTTGGTATGAGCCACTCAATGGCCCACAAGATCGGTGCGGTTCACCATACTGTTCACGGACGTACAAACGCTATCTTGCTTCCATATGTTATCCGTTACAATGGTACTCGTCCATCTAAGACGACTACATGGCCTAAATACAACTACTGGAAAGCTGATGAGAAATTCCAAGACATCGCGAAAATGCTTGGCTTGCCTCACTCAACTCCAGAAGAAGCAGTTGAAGCATACGCTAAAGCTGTTTACGAACTTGGTGTTGCAGTAGGTATCAAGATGAACTTCAAGGATCAAGGAATTGATGAAAAAGCTTGGAAAGACAGCTTGCATGAAATTGCTTTGCTTGCTTATGAAGATCAATGTTCACCTGCTAACCCTCGCTTGCCAATGGTAGCTGACATGGAAGAAATCATGGCAGATGCTTACTATGGTTATGCAGAACGTCCAGGACGTCGCAAATAATCGTTTATCAGCCTAGAGACAGGAGAAATCCTGTCTCTTTTTTTGTACATTTTTTGAAAAATGTTATAATAAAGGCATATGTTTGTTTGAATATCAAAGTGTTTGTTGTGATGCGAGGGAAAAATGAGAGAAGTAAATGAATTAGGAGAGAAGGTACGGATCCTTAGAGAGGAGAAAGGGCTTGGTCGTCCAGTCTTTTGCGGGGATGAGTCTGAATTATCCGTTCGTCAGTTGGTGCGCATTGAAAAGGGAGAATTTCGTCCTACGATAAAAACACTAGAATATATAGCGAATAGGCTAGATATTCCAACCTATATTCTGATGCCAGACTATAAGGAATTACCCAAGCGTTACCAAGAATTAAAATACTTTCTTCTTCATCATCCTGACTATGGAGATAAAGAGTTACAGGAACAGAAGGAAGAATATTTTGATGAGATTTTTGAATATTTTTATGATGATTTGCCACGTGATGAGAAAGTGGTAGTGGATTGTCTTCAAGCTATAGATGCAGTGAGAGCGACTGGTAATTCCTTGTATGGTGATAGTGTGCTTGAGAATGGTTTACGAGACTTACTATCCAGAGATGTATATAAAGCCGAGGACTTGTTGAAATTGAGACTGTATTTCAACTGTCAGTTAATGGATGGTTTAAATGTGGGTGAGATAAAAGAATCTGAGCATGAAACCATTCTTTATTTTCATGACAAATTAAGTTCTCAGGTTGATAAGATAGGGTTCGATTGTTTGGACTTACTTAGAGACTCCTTGTTAGCTTCTTTAACTTGTATAGAGATTATGGGGTTGCTTCATTATTTTAAGAGGGCAGTCGAGACCTTAAATAAAATAGGGCAAAAAACACGAGATTTTCAAAAACAACCGATTGTCTTGATGGTGGAGTGGAAATATTATATTCAGACGGATTATGAAACAGCCAAACAAAAGTATGAAGAAGCAAAAATGATGGCAAGGATGTTTGGCAATGAGAAGTTACTCGTTAGTTTAGATAATGAATGGGCCGAGGATCTAGAAAGATATCTTTAAAGAGTTTATAGGAGTGACATTTCTGTCATTGGGGAAATGTCGCTTTTTTGTTACAATGGATTCGAAAAAAGAAGAAATTTTTTTGAATCTGATTCTGTTAGATTAATTTATATTAGCAATGTTTATTGTAGTTTGTATCGGTACACGATATCACAAGTGATTAAAGGAGATTATAATGTCCATTTTATCCATGAAAAATATTTCAAAATATTACGCTTTGGACGGCAAACATAAAGAGCAGGCTCTAAGAAATATTAACCTGCAGATTGCTGAGGGGAAAATTACAGCGATTTATGGTCCGTCAGGCTGTGGCAAAACCAGTCTATTAAATATTATCAGCGGTTTAGATAGAGAGTACGAGGGAGTTTTAGATTTTAAAGGGGAGTCTCTCAGAGAACTATCGGAGATTGAATTGACTCAATTTCGCAAAGACAACATTGGGTTTGTCTTTCAAAATTTCAATCTCATCCCCCATCAATCTGTTCTGGATAATGTCAAGTTGCCTCTCTATGTCAAAGATTTATCGGATAAAGAAATGACAAGGATCGCTCAGGAGCAACTTCATAGTTTAGGGATGGAGCCTTTTATAGCTAAGAATGTAAAACAGCTTTCTGGCGGGCAAAAGCAACGTGTAGCCATTGCACGTGCTTTGGTAAATCAACCAGATATGATTGTAGCTGATGAGCCAACTGGGTCACTCGATTCTCAATCTCAGGAGATGGTTTTGGAAGTGTTCAAAAATTTGGCCCAAGCCGGGAAAACAGTACTGATTGTTACTCATAACCCAGAGGTTACTGAATATGCAGATGTGATTATCAAAATGAAGGATGGTGAAGTCGTTGAAGAAGTCAAAAAATAAAGGATTGTCCTTTAAAAACAAATTCAAACTTTCTTTAAGTAACTTTATGGAAAGAAAATGGCGTAACTTACTGATTGCAGTAGCGACCTCGATTGGTTTTGTAGGTGTATTGGTTTCGTTTGGGCTAGGAAATGCCTTGATTTCGATGATTGATGAAAATACCAACGGGGGGAAGCTCCCTTCTCAAGTTCAGATTGCGCTGAATTCTAGTGCTGCTGGCAGAGGTTTTTTGAACCAAGATGATAAGGACTATATCGTGGATACGATTGGGAAAGAAAATATTAAATATCTAGAAAGTCCTTTTGGCATGACCATGTCAAAAATTAGCATAGACGGACACGAAGTAGATTTTAGCCAAGCCATGCCGTCTTATGCTCAAGTCGTGAGTTTGTATGAAGACACAAGTATTTCTGTTAGTAGCAATGAAAAAGAAAAAGTGCTAGCAGGCTCCCTTTATACGGATGTTAACGAACAAGGATTGACGATTCCGATGAGTTTGCTCAAAAATTGGAACGAACAAACAGGAAACAATCTGACGGCTAGTGATGTTATTGGAAAACCAGTATCGGCAACCATTGTAGAAAATGCTGCTGAAGGTAGCAAGTTGGCAGGTTTTCAAACTTATATTGTGCGTGTCATCAATGACGAAGATGATGCAGAGGATAGCAATAGTTTCATGTCTTCCAACCAGATGGAAACGATTTTAAAAGAAGCTGAATTCACAAAGGCTGTATCCTATTTTATTTTGGAGCTTAAAGACCCATCTCGTACGAAAACAGTAATAGAAGAATTGCAGAAAAATAAAAAGTATACAGTTCTTTCTCAACAGGCCGTTCTTGATATTGTGATTACCTTTATTCGTGTCATTCAGGGATTGCTGATTGTACTTTCTTCACAAGCGATTGTGGTGGCAGCAGTTATGATAGGCATCATCATTTATATCAATATCATGCAACGTTCTAAGGAAATCGGTGTCATGAAGGCTGTTGGCTATCAAAATAGAGATGTGAAAGGAATCTTTATCTACGAAGCTCTTTGGATTGTAGGAATTGCCTTGTTTATAGCTTTCATCATTGCTCAAGGGATAGGAAGTCTAGCGAATGTTATTGTTCACCATTTCTATCCATCAATCTCTAAAGTTTTTGAATTAAATCTTCTCTCTATTTTAGGGACATTCATTTTTGCTTTGTTTCTTGGCTATATTTCTGCCTTCTTCCCAGCACGTAAGATTAGCAAAATGGATCCAGTGGAATCCTTACGCTATGAGTAGAGAAAGAAATTACAGAGGCATCCTATCAAAAAGAAACTGACATAGAAAATCAAGGTCAGCACTTGCAATTAAGCTCAAATAGTTATATAATAGGTTCGTTGAAAGGTGATTTGTAGTGATCCAAGTTACTCTTTTCACAATAAAATTTTCAGGATTTTCATAAGGAGGAAATCACTAATGGTAGTTAAAGTTGGTATTAACGGTTTCGGACGTATCGGTCGTCTTGCTTTCCGCCGTATCCAAAACGTAGAAGGTGTTGAAGTTACTCGCATCAACGACCTTACAGATCCAGTGATGCTTGCACACTTGTTGAAATACGATACAACTCAAGGTCGTTTTGACGGTACTGTAGAAGTTAAAGAAGGCGGATTTGAAGTTAACGGTAAATTCGTTAAAGTTTCTGCTGAACGTGATCCAGAACAAATCGACTGGGCTAACGACGGTGTAGAAATCGTTCTTGAAGCAACTGGTTTCTTTGCTACTAAAGCAGCTGCTGAAAAACACTTGCACGCTGGTGGTGCTAAGAAAGTTGTTATCACTGCTCCTGGTGGATCAGATGTTAAAACAGTTGTATTTAACACTAACCATGACATTCTTGATGGTACTGAAACAGTTATCTCAGGTGCTTCATGTACTACAAACTGTTTGGCTCCAATGGCTAAAGCTCTTCATGACAACTTCGGTATCGTTGAAGGTTTGATGACTACTATCCACGGTTACACTGGTGACCAAATGGTTCTTGATGGACCACACCGTAAAGGTGACCTTCGCCGTGCTCGTGCTGCTGCAGCTAACATCGTTCCTAACTCAACTGGTGCTGCTAAAGCAATCGGTTTGGTTATCCCTGAATTGAACGGTAAATTGGACGGAGCTGCTCAACGTGTTCCTGTTCCAACAGGTTCTGTAACTGAATTGGTAGCAGTTCTTGATAAGAACGTTACTGTTGATGAAGTAAACGCAGCTATGAAAGCAGCTTCTAACGAATCATACGGTTACACTGAAGATCCAATCGTATCTTCTGATATCGTAGGTATGTCATTCGGTTCATTGTTTGACGCAACTCAAACTAAAGTTCTTGACGTTGACGGTAAACAATTGGTTAAAGTTGTTTCATGGTATGACAACGAAATGTCTTACACTTCACAACTTGTTCGTACTCTTGAATACTTTGCAAAAATCGCTAAATAATTCTTGAGTCGATAAAAAAGCAAGGCTTTCTGGCCTTGCTTTTTTGTATATATAAGAATAGATGATAATGTCATCCATTCTTTTTTAATTCTTTTTCAAAAGTATCCGATAGAACAGTGAAACTCAATTTTTCTAAGGTGAGTGGATGGGTAAAAGAAAGGCGAAAGGCATGAAGCATAAGCCGACTTGTTTTTGATTTACTATTATAGAGAGGGTCGCCCAAGATAGGATGCTTGTGATGAGAGAGGTGAACACGAATCTGATGCGTTCGACCGGTCTTTAGCTTGCAACGAACCAGAGAAGTCTTATTTGGGAATTGCTTTAATCGACTGATATGTGTTTCAGCGTATTGCCCATTTTTGGGATCTACTACTCGTTTTCTGCGATCATGACGATCACGCCCGATTTTATCTTGAAAGACAAGTTCTTTACTCTCCACTCGTCCTTCTACGAGTGCCCAGTACTCGCGAGCAATTTCTTTTTTCTCCAACAAGCGATTAAGAATGGGAAGAATAAAAGGGTTCTTAGCAAAAAGCACTAGCCCGCTGGTTTCCATATCTAGACGATGAACGACATAGCAAGTTTGTCCAACGTAGGCAGAGATATGATTGAGAAGGGCGATTTCGTTTGGTTGATTACCGTGAGTTTTCATACCCTCAGGTTTGTTGACGACAATAAGATGTTGGTCCTGATAAACTTCTTGAACGAGGTCTGGATTTCCCCAAAGTATTTCCTTTTTGGGATAATCTTCCTCGTCAAAAGTCAATTGGCAAATATCCCCTGGTTTCACCATCTCGTTCCAGTGAACTTCTTCGTGGTTAATTAAGATGTTCTTCTTGGTTCTCAAAAAGTGACGGATTTTTCTAGGGATGAGGAGTTGTTCCTCTAGAAATTGTTTGACCGTCATTTGAGGCAGGGATTCGGGTAATGTAAATATGAATTGCATACAGATATTGTAACAAAAAAAGCCCTATTTGGATAGGGAGTAGCTAAATTCTTGAGTTCCCATGGTGAAGATGATAAAATAAACGCATGAAATTAGATAAATTATTTGAGAAGTTTCTTTCTCTCTTTAAAAAAGAAACGAATGAATCGGCGGAGTCGGATTCTACTAGTATGCGTCGTTCTCGGAGCGATAGAAAAAAATTGTCACAAGTAGGGGCAATTCGGAAATTTTGGCGTCGCTATCATCTGACAAAGATTGTCATCATTTTAGGGTTAAGTGCAGGTTTGCTAGTAGGGACCTACCTATTTGCGATAGCCAAGTCTACCAATGTCAATGACTTACAAAATGCCCTAAAAACCCGAACTCTGATTTTTGACCGCGAAGAAAAAGAGGCAGGAGCCCTATCCGGTCAAAAGGGGACCTATGTTGAGCTGGCAGATATCAGCAAAGACTTGCAGAATGCTGTTGTCGCGACAGAGGACCGTTCCTTCTATAAAAATGATGGGATTAACTACGGTCGTTTCTTTCTAGCCATCCTTACAGCAGGTCGTTCTGGAGGGGGGTCTACCATCACTCAACAGTTGGCGAAAAATGCCTATCTTTCCCAGGACCAGACCGTTGAACGGAAGGCCAAGGAGTTTTTCCTTGCCTTAGAGTTGACAAAGAAATACAGCAAGGAGCAAATCCTTACTATGTACCTCAATAACGCCTACTTTGGAAATGGGGTATGGGGTGTTGAAGATGCGAGTAAGAAATATTTCGGTGTATCGGCTTCACAACTAACGCTTGATCAGGCGGCCACTCTAGCAGGGATGCTCAAGGGACCAGAATTGTATAATCCATTAAATTCTGTTGAAACTTCAACCAATCGTAGGGATACTGTTTTGCAAAATATGGTTGCAGCGGGTTATATTGATAAAAATCAAGAGACCGAAGCAGCTGGAACAGATATGGCTTCTCAACTGCAAGATAAGTATGAAGGGAAGGTTTCAGATTATCGTTATCCGTCCTATTTTGATGCAGTTGTCAACGAAGCGGTTTCCAAGTACAATCTCACAGAAGAAGAGATTGTCAACAACGGCTATCGAATCTATACAGAACTTGACCAAAACTACCAAGCCAACATGCAGGTTGTTTACGAAAACACCTCACTATTTCCAAAGGCAGAAGACGGAACACACGCCGAATCAGGTAGTGTTGCTTTAGAGCCTAAAACAGGTGGGGTACGTAGCGTTGTTGGCCGCGTAGCTGGCGATGACAAACCAGGCTTCCGTAATTTCAACTATGCCACTCAGTCTAAGCGTAGCCCGGGCTCAACCATTAAACCTTTAGTCGTTTATACACCTGCAGTAGAAGCAGGATGGGCCTTAAACAAGCAACTGGATAATCATACGATGCAGTACGATAGTTATCAAGTGGACAATTATGCGGGCATTAAGACATCTCCAGAAGTACCTATGTATCAGGCTTTGGCTGAATCACTCAATTTACCGGCAGTTGCGACTGTAAATGCATTAGGTATTGACAAAGCTTTTGACGCTGGGGAGAGATTTGGCCTGAATATGGAAAATGTTGATCGAGTTCTTGGAGTCGCTCTCGGTGGAGGCGTAGAGACGAATCCCCTCCAGATGGCGCAAGCCTATGCAACCTTTGCTAATGAAGGTCTGATGCCTGAAGCGCATTTTATCACTCGTATTGAAAATGCCAGTGGCCAGGTCATCAAGAGTCATAAAAATTCCCAAAAACGAGTGATTGATAAGTCGGTAGCCGATAAAATGACCAGCATGATGCTAGGAACATTTACCAATGGTACAGGAATTAGTTCGTCGCCAACAGATTATGTTATGGCTGGAAAGACAGGTACTACTGAGGCTGCTTTTAATTCAGTATATACTAGTGACCAGTGGGTGATTGGCTATACTCCAGATGTGGTAATTACCCACTGGCTCGGTTTCCCGACGACGGATGAAAACCATTATCTGGCAGGTTCGACATCAAATGGAGCAGCCCACGTCTTTAGAAGTATGGCTAATACCATTTTGCCTTACACTCCAGGTAGCACTTTTACAGTTGAGAATGCTTATAAACAAAATGGGATTGAACCAGAAAATACTAAAAAACAAGCTATTGAAAATGAGGCAAACCAGTCGGAGGATCCGATAGCGGATATTCGTAGCCGTGCACAAAATCTTGTAGATGAAGCGGGACGTGCGATTTCAGAAGCTAAGATAAAAGAAAAAGCCCAGACAATATGGGACTCATTCCTTAATCTATTTCGTTAAGAGGCTTGTCAAAGCCTAGGTTTCTTGTTATAATAGATAAGATGGAGGCGTTATGGCACTAAAAAAAGCAAGCCTAGCTTGTGCAGTTTGCGGTTCAAGGAATTACTCAATCAAAACTAGTGGGAACCCCAAGCCAACACGACTAGAAGTAAATAAATTTTGTAAACATTGTGGGAAATATACGACACATAGAGAAACGAGATAGGAGAGAACGATGGGTTTTATTAAGGATATTTTTAAACTTCTTAAAGAAACAACGTGGCCAACTCGCAAGGAAAGCTGGAGAGATTTTCGCTCTATTATGGAATACACAGCCTTCTTTGTGGTCATCATTTACATTTTTGACCAGTTGATTGTTTCAGGTTTGATTCGATTTATTAACATTTTTTAGAAGAAAGGCGGAGAACTTCTGCTAGTTTCTTCTATTATGAAAGGAAATATCATGGATAGTTTTGACAAAGGATGGTTTGTTCTACAAACTTATTCTGGCTATGAAAATAAGGTAAAAGAAAATCTATTGCAACGTGCACAAACGTATAACATGTTGGATAATATTCTACGTGTTGAGATTCCAACACAAACTGTGCAAGTTGAGAAAAATGGAAAGAAAAAAGAAATTGAAGAGAATCGCTTTCCAGGTTATGTCCTTGTAGAAATGGTCATGACAGATGAAGCATGGTTCGTCGTTCGAAATACACCAAACGTAACAGGATTCGTCGGATCCCACGGTAACAGATCAAAACCAACTCCGCTATTGGAACAAGAAATCCGTGATATTCTGGTTTCAATGGGACAAACTGTTCAAGAGTTTGATATTGACGTTGAAGTTGGTCAGACTGTCCGCATCATTGATGGCGCTTTTGCAGACTACACAGGTAAAATTACCGAAATTGATAACAATAAAGTGAAGATGATTATCTCTATGTTTGGTAATGATACGATTGCAGAAGTAAACCTAAACCAAATTGCAGAATTATAATCCCAGAGAGGCCTTGCCTCTCTTTTTATGTGCCGTTGAGAGAGAAAGAAGTATAGAATAGAGGAAATAGATTCATGGGTTCGTGCATTTTGCTAAACTAAATGCAGAAAGGAGAGGTCTATGAATCTGAAAGAACTATACGAAGAAACGAAGGGGATTGTCCATAAGTGTCGCAAAGATTATCATCTACATCTGTGGGAGAAAGAGGACTGGGACCAGGAGGGCATGATGTGCCTCTATGAACTGGTCAGTAGCCATCCAGAGTTGCTAGAGGGTGAGCGCCATCGACTATATGTCTGCTTTAAAACAAAATTTAGAAATCGCATCCTGGATAATATTCGAAAACAGGAAAGCCATAAGCGCCGTTTCAACAAAGAACCCTATGAAGAGGTGAGTGAGATTAGCCATCGCCTAGGAGAAAAAGGACTCAGACTGGATGATTATTATCTCTTTCACGAACTTCTAAAGACTTACAAATCCAAGCAAAGTGAGGAGAAACAAGAGTTAGTGGACCGTCTCATGGGAGGGGAAGTCTTCAGAGGACGTAAAGCTCTTCTAAGAGAACTTTCCCTTATTTTTTCAGAATTTCGGTAAAGAGGTAAAAAAGTTCTTGACAAAGTAGGAAAAGTAGGTATAATAGAAAGAGCTGAAAAGCTCAAGGTCCGTTGGTCAAGGGGTTAAGACACCGCCTTTTCACGGCGGTAACACGGGTTCGAATCCCGTACGGACTATGGTATGTTGCGGATGGAACACTTGATGAAAAAAGTTCAAAAAAGTTTCAAAAAAGTGTTGACAAGCGAGAGTGGCTGTGATATACTAATATAGTTGTCGCTTGAGAGAGATTGAGTGACAAAGACCTTTGAAAACTGAACAAGACGAACCAATGTGCAGGGCACTATAACTAAGGTTATAGTACTGAACAATGAAAAAAAACAATAAATCTGTCAGTGACAGAAATGAGTGAGAACTCAAACTTTTAATGAGAGTTTGATCCTGGCTCAGGACGAACGCTGGCGGCGTGCCTAATACATGCAAGTAGAACGCTGAAGAGAGGAGCTTGCTCTTCTTGGATGAGTTGCGAACGGGTGAGTAACGCGTAGGTAACCTGCCTGGTAGCGGGGGATAACTATTGGAAACGATAGCTAATACCGCATAAAATGGATTATCGCATGATAATTCATTGAAAGGTGCAAATGCATCACTACCAGATGGACCTGCGTTGTATTAGCTAGTTGGTGGGGTAACGGCTCACCAAGGCAACGATACATAGCCGACCTGAGAGGGTGATCGGCCACACTGGGACTGAGACACGGCCCAGACTCCTACGGGAGGCAGCAGTAGGGAATCTTCGGCAATGGACGGAAGTCTGACCGAGCAACGCCGCGTGAGTGAAGAAGGTTTTCGGATCGTAAAGCTCTGTTGTAAGAGAAGAACGAGTGTGAGAGTGGAAAGTTCACACTGTGACGGTATCTTACCAGAAAGGGACGGCTAACTACGTGCCAGCAGCCGCGGTAATACGTAGGTCCCGAGCGTTGTCCGGATTTATTGGGCGTAAAGCGAGCGCAGGCGGTTAGATAAGTCTGAAGTTAAAGGCTGTGGCTTAACCATAGTACGCTTTGGAAACTGTTTAACTTGAGTGCAAGAGGGGAGAGTGGAATTCCATGTGTAGCGGTGAAATGCGTAGATATATGGAGGAACACCGGTGGCGAAAGCGGCTCTCTGGCTTGTAACTGACGCTGAGGCTCGAAAGCGTGGGGAGCAAACAGGATTAGATACCCTGGTAGTCCACGCCGTAAACGATGAGTGCTAGGTGTTAGACCCTTTCCGGGGTTTAGTGCCGCAGCTAACGCATTAAGCACTCCGCCTGGGGAGTACGACCGCAAGGTTGAAACTCAAAGGAATTGACGGGGGCCCGCACAAGCGGTGGAGCATGTGGTTTAATTCGAAGCAACGCGAAGAACCTTACCAGGTCTTGACATCCCTCTGACCGCTCTAGAGATAGAGCTTTCCTTCGGGACAGAGGTGACAGGTGGTGCATGGTTGTCGTCAGCTCGTGTCGTGAGATGTTGGGTTAAGTCCCGCAACGAGCGCAACCCCTATTGTTAGTTGCCATCATTCAGCTGGGCACTCTAGCGAGACTGCCGGTAATAAACCGGAGGAAGGTGGGGATGACGTCAAATCATCATGCCCCTTATGACCTGGGCTACACACGTGCTACAATGGCTGGTACAACGAGTCGCAAGCCGGTGACGGCAAGCTAATCTCTTAAAGCCAGTCTCAGTTCGGATTGTAGGCTGCAACTCGCCTACATGAAGTCGGAATCGCTAGTAATCGCGGATCAGCACGCCGCGGTGAATACGTTCCCGGGCCTTGTACACACCGCCCGTCACACCACGAGAGTTTGTAACACCCGAAGTCGGTGAGGTAACCTTTTAGGAGCCAGCCGCCTAAGGTGGGATAGATGATTGGGGTGAAGTCGTAACAAGGTAGCCGTATCGGAAGGTGCGGCTGGATCACCTCCTTTCTAAGGATAAGGAACTGCGCATTGGTCTTGTTTAGTCTTGAGAGGTCTTGTGGGGCCTTAGCTCAGCTGGGAGAGCGCCTGCTTTGCACGCAGGAGGTCAGCGGTTCGATCCCGCTAGGCTCCATTGGTGAGGGATCACCAAGTAATGCACATTGAAAATTGAATATCTATATCAAATAGTAACAAGAAAATAAACCGAAACGCTGTAGTATTAAAAGAGTTTATGACTGAAAGGTCAGAAAATAAGGTTAAGTTAATAAGGGCGCACGGTGGATGCCTTGGCACTAGGAGCCGAAGAAGGACGTGACAAACGACGATATGCCTTGGGTAGCTGTAAGTAAGCGATGATCCAGGGATTTCCGAATGGGGGAACCCAACAGGTACTACCTGTTACCCGCATCTGTTAAGGATGTGAGGAGGAAGACGCAGTGAACTGAAACATCTAAGTAGCTGCAGGAAGAGAAAGCAAAAGCGATTGCCTTAGTAGCGGCGAGCGAAACGGCAGGAGGGCAAACCGAAGAGTTTACTCTTCGGGGTTGTAGGACTGCAATGTGGACTCAAAGATTATAGAAGAATGATTTGGGAAGATCAGCCAAAGAGAGTAAGAGCCTCGTATTTAAAATAGTCTTTGCACCTAGCAGTATCCTGAGTACGGCGGGACACGAGAAATCCCGTCGGAATCTGGGAGGACCATCTCCCAACCCTAAATACTCCCTAGTGACCGATAGTGAACCAGTACCGTGAGGGAAAGGTGAAAAGCACCCCGGGAGGGGAGTGAAATAGAACCTGAAACCGTGTGCCTACAACAAGTTCGAGCCCGTTAATGGGTGAGAGCGTGCCTTTTGTAGAATGAACCGGCGAGTTACGATATGATGCGAGGTTAAGTTGAAGAGACGGAGCCGTAGGGAAACCGAGTCTGAATAGGGCGCTTTAGTATCATGTCGTAGACCCGAAACCATGTGACCTACCCATGAGCAGGTTGAAGGTGCGGTAAGACGCACTGGAGGACCGAACCAGGGCACGTTGAAAAGTGCTTGGATGACTTGTGGGTAGCGGAGAAATTCCAAACGAACTTGGAGATAGCTGGTTCTCTCCGAAATAGCTTTAGGGCTAGCGTCGACATAAAGATTCTTGGAGGTAGAGCACTGTTTGGGTGAGGGGTCCATCCCGGATTACCAATCTCAGATAAACTCCGAATGCCAAAGAATTATGGTCGGCAGTCAGACTGCGAGTGCTAAGATCCGTAGTCGAAAGGGAAACAGCCCAGACCACCAGCTAAGGTCCCAAAATAATTGTTAAGTGGAAAAGGATGTGGGGTTGCACAGACAACTAGGATGTTAGCTTAGAAGCAGCTATTCATTCAAAGAGTGCGTAATAGCTCACTAGTCGAGTGACCCTGCGCCGAAAATGTACCGGGGCTAAAACAATTTACCGAAGCTGTGGATACCTTTATAGGTATGGTAGGAGAGCGTTCTATGTGTGGAGAAGGTGTACCGTGAGGAGCGCTGGAACGCATAGAAGTGAGAATGCCGGTATGAGTAGCGAAAGACAGGTGAGAATCCTGTCCACCGTAAGACTAAGGTTTCCAGGGGAAGGCTCGTCCGCCCTGGGTTAGTCGGGACCTAAGGAGAGACCGAAAGGTGTATCCGATGGACAACAGGTTGATATTCCTGTACTAGAGTATGTAGTGATGGAGGGACGCAGTAGGCTAACTAAAGCAGACGAATGGAAGTGTCTGTCTAAGCAGTGAGGTGTGAATTGAGTTAAATGCTTAGTTCTATAACATTGAGCTGTGATGGGGAGCGAAGTTTAGTAGCGAAGTTAGTGACGTCACACTGCCAAGAAAAGCTTCTAGCGTTTAAACATACTCTACCCGTACCGCAAACCGACACAGGTAGTCGAGGCGAGTAGCCTCAGGTGAGCGAGAGAACTCTCGTTAAGGAACTCGGCAAAATGACCCCGTAACTTCGGGAGAAGGGGTGCTGACTTTAGGTCAGCCGCAGTGAATAGGCCCAAGCAACTGTTTATCAAAAACACAGCTCTCTGCTAAATCGTAAGATGATGTATAGGGGGTGACGCCTGCCCGGTGCTGGAAGGTTAAGAGGAGTGCTTAGAGGTAACTCGAAGGTATGAATTGAAGCCCCAGTAAACGGCGGCCGTAACTATAACGGTCCTAAGGTAGCGAAATTCCTTGTCGGGTAAGTTCCGACCCGCACGAAAGGCGTAATGATTTGGGCACTGTCTCAACGAGAGACTCGGTGAAATTTTAGTACCTGTGAAGATGCAGGTTACCCGCGACAGGACGGAAAGACCCCATGGAGCTTTACTGCAGTTTGATATTGAGTGTCTGTACCACATGTACAGGATAGGTAGGAGTCTAAGAGATCGGGACGCCAGTTTCGAAGGAGACGTTGTTGGGATACTACCCTTGTGTTATGGCCACTCTAACCCGGATAGGTGATCCCTATCGGAGACAGTGTCTGACGGGCAGTTTGACTGGGGCGGTCGCCTCCTAAAAGGTAACGGAGGCGCCCAAAGGTTCCCTCAGAATGGTTGGAAATCATTCGCAGAGTGTAAAGGTATAAGGGAGCTTGACTGCGAGAGCAACAACTCGAGCAGGGACGAAAGTCGGGCTTAGTGATCCGGTGGTTCCGTATGGAAGGGCCATCGCTCAACGGATAAAAGCTACCCTGGGGATAACAGGCTTATCTCCCCCAAGAGTTCACATCGACGGGGAGGTTTGGCACCTCGATGTCGGCTCGTCGCATCCTGGGGCTGTAGTCGGTCCCAAGGGTTGGGCTGTTCGCCCATTAAAGCGGCACGCGAGCTGGGTTCAGAACGTCGTGAGACAGTTCGGTCCCTATCCGTCGCGGGCGTAGGAAATTTGAGAGGATCTGCTCCTAGTACGAGAGGACCAGAGTGGACTTACCGCTGGTGTACCAGTTGTCTTGCCAAAGGCATCGCTGGGTAGCTATGTAGGGAAGGGATAAACGCTGAAAGCATCTAAGTGTGAAACCCACCTCAAGATGAGATTTCCCATGATTATATATCAGTAAGAGCCCTGAGAGATGATCAGGTAGATAGGTTAGAAGTGGAAGTGTGGCGACACATGTAGCGGACTAATACTAATAGCTCGAGGACTTATCCAAAGTAGCTGAGGATACGAAGCGTGAGGTTTTCTAATTATTTGATAGATATTCAATTTTGAGTAGGTATTACTCAGAGTTAAGTGACGATAGCCTAGGAGATACACCTGTACCCATGCCGAACACAGCAGTTAAGCCCTAGAACGCCGGAAGTAGTTGGGGGTTGCCCCCTGTGAGATATGGAAGTCGCTTAGCTCGAGGGAGTTTAGCTCAGCTGGGAGAGCATCTGCCTTACAAGCAGAGGGTCAGCGGTTCGATCCCGTTAACTCCCATATAGGTCCCGTAGTGTAGCGGTTATCACGTCGCCCTGTCACGGCGAAGATCGCGGGTTCGATTCCCGTCGGGACCGTTTAAGATAACGGAAGTTATTTTAGACTCGTTAGCTCAGTTGGTAGAGCAATTGACTTTTAATCAATGGGTCACTGGTTCGAGCCCAGTACGGGTCATATTTGCGGGTTTGGCGGAATTGGCAGACGCACCAGATTTAGGATCTGGCGCTTAACGGCGTGGGGGTTCAAGTCCCTTAACCCGCATAATAGAAAGCAGCCGGCTTAGCTCAGTTGGTAGAGCATCTGATTTGTAATCAGAGGGTCGCGTGTTCAAGTCATGTAGCCGGCATTTTTTTATATAGAATAAGAGGTCGATGCGAACGTAGTTCAGTGGTAGAACACCACCTTGCCAAGGTGGGGGTCGCGGGTTCGAATCCCGTCGTTCGCTTAGAGAGGCCGGGGTGGCGGAACTGGCAGACGCACAGGACTTAAAATCCTGCGATTGGTAACGATCGTACCGGTTCGATTCCGGTCCTCGGCATATAATGATGAGCACCCTTAGCTCAACTGGATAGAGTACCTGACTACGAATCAGGCGGTTAGAGGTTCGACTCCTCTAGGGTGCATTTTTTTATTTAACGCGGGAAGTAGCTCAGCTTGGTAGAGTACTTGGTTTGGGACCAAGGTGTCGCAGGTTCGAATCCTGTCTTCCCGATCGATTACGAGGATACTTAAGGGTATCTTTTTTATATGTGTTAAGGAGATTCTGAGAATCTTCTTTTTTGTGGTTCTTTGTCAACTGTAGTGGGTTGAAGTCAGCTAAGATCGAGACAGGACGAATTTCGTCCTTTCTTTTTTGATGTTCGGAGTTATGAAAATCATTTCTTGAAGCTGTATTCATCCCAAGACATGTGGGTTGGAAGAAAAGATAAATCTGTCTTGAATTTGAATTCTTTCAATTTACGAATGACTGTCGAAGTAGAGACAGATAGACTTTCTGTAATAGCTGTCATAGGGACTTTCTCGATTAATTTTTGAGTGATTTTCTGGTTGACGATGGTCGCGATTTGGTGATTTTTCTTGACGAGAGAGGTTTCGACGACCGCTATTTTCGAACACTGATAACACTTAAAACGTCGCTTTCTAAGGAGAATTCTAGTAGGCATACCAGTTGTTTCAAGGTAAGGAATTTTGGAAGGCTTTTGGAAGTCATATTTCTTCATTTGATTTTCGCAATCAGGACAAGATGGGGCGTCGTAGTCCAGTTTAGCGATGATCTCCTTGTGTGTATCTCTATTAACAACATCCATAATTTGGATATTAGATTCTTTGATATCGAGTAGTCTTGTGATAAAATGTAATGGTTCCATATGATTCTTTCTAATGATGGTTTGGTCGCTTTTCATTATAGATCATATGGGACTTTTTTCTACAACAAAATAGGCTCCATAATATCCATAGGGGATTTACCCACTACAAATATTATAGAGCCGAATTTAGGAAAACTAGCAGGGTTTAAGGAATGGTAGTGGCTATATATTTTCTTTAATTATGGTAAAATAGTAAGAGAATAATGTGAGGAAATTGGATGTCAAGTAAGTTTGAAATTTTAATGAATCAAATAGGAGTCTCTGATCAATTGAGACAGGATCCTACACTTGTTAATGCAAGTATTGAGCGTGTTGTGGTTCATAAAATTAGTAAGATTTGGGAATTTCATTTTGTATTTTCTAATATTTTACCGATTGAAATCTTTTTAGAGTTAAAGAAAGGGCTTCGTGAAGAATTTTCTAAGACAGGGAATCAAGCTGTTTTCGAAATCAGGGCTCTCTCTCAAGAATTTTCAAATGAACTCTTGCAGGCCTACTATAAGGAGGCTTTTTCTGAAGGTCCATGTGCTAGCCAAGGGTTTAAGTCTCTTTATCAGAATTTACAAGTTCGTGCAGAGGGAAATCAGCTCTTTATTGAAGGTTCAGAGGTGATTGATAAGGAACACTTTAAGAAAAATCATCTTCCTAATTTAACAAAGCAACTTGAAAAATTTGGTTTTCCAGCTTTTGTCTGCCAAATCGAAAAGAATGATGCTCTTACGCAGGAGCAGGAGGAAGCCTTCCATACGGAGAATGAACAAATCGTTCAAGCTGCCAATGAAGAGGCTTTACGGGCTATGGAGCAACTAGAACAAATGGCTCCTCCTCCAGTAGAAGAGAAATCGGCCTTTGATTTCCAGGCTAAAAAGGCTGCAGCAAAACCAAAATTGGATAAGGCTGAAGTTATCCAGATGATTGATGTGACGACTGAGGAAAATCGTTTGGTCTTTGAAGGGGTCGTTTTTGATGTGGAGCATAAGGTGACCAGAACTGGTCGCGTTTTGATTAACTTTAAAATGACGGACTACACTTCAAGTTTTTCAATGCAAAAATGGGTTAAGAATGAAGAAGAGGCTCAGAAGTTTGACATCATTAAGAAAAATTCCTGGCTTCGTGTTCGTGGGAATGTAGAGATGAATAACTTCACACGCGATTTGACTATGAACGTGCAGGATGTGCAGGAAGTTGTTCACTATGAGCGGAAGGATTTAATGCCAGAAGGTGAGCGTCGGGTTGAGTTTCATGCTCATACTAATATGTCGACCATGGATGCTCTGCCAGAAGTAGAGGAAATCATTGCGACAGCTGCAAAGTGGGGACACAAGGCGGTTGCCATCACGGACCATGGAAACGTTCAGTCTTTCCCACATGGCTACAAGGCAGCTAAGAAAGCTGGAATTCAGCTGATCTATGGAATGGAAGCCAATATCGTTGAAGACCGTGTTCCTATCGTTTACAACGAAGCGGAGATGGACTTGTCAGAAGCAACCTACGTGGTTTTTGACGTGGAAACGACGGGACTTTCAGCCATCTATAATGACTTAATTCAGGTTGCGGCTTCTAAGATGTACAAGGGAAATGTTATTGCTGAATTTGACGAATTTATCAATCCTGGATATCCCTTGTCAGCCTTTACTACCGAGTTGACTGGTATTACAGATGACCATGTCAAAAATGCCAAGCCACTAGAACAAGTTTTGCAAGAATTCCAGAAATTCTGCAAGGATACGGTTCTAGTTGCCCACAATGCTACCTTTGACGTTGGCTTTATGAATGCCAACTATGAGCGTCATGGTC
The DNA here is from genome assembly GCF_023611505.1 of Streptococcus oralis. NCBI lineage: Bacteria > Bacillati > Bacillota > Bacilli > Lactobacillales > Streptococcaceae > Streptococcus > Streptococcus oralis. The sequence goes on from NZ_CP097843.1 coordinate 245,062, forward strand.
TGCCTAAGATTAGCCAGCCAGTTGTTGATACGCTGGAGTTTGCTAGAAACCTCTATCCTGAGTATAAACGTCATGGTTTAGGACCTTTGACCAAGCGTTTTGGTGTGGCACTGGACCACCACCACATGGCCAACTACGATGCGGAAGCTACTGGTCGTTTGCTCTTTATCTTTATCAAGGATGTAGCAGAAAAACATGGTGTGACTGATCTGGCCAGACTGAATATTGATTTGATTAGTCCAGACTCTTATAAAAAAGCTCGGATCAAGCATGCGACCATCTATGTCAAGAATCAAGTAGGTCTAAAAAATATCTTTAAGCTGGTTTCTTTGTCCAATACCAAGTACTTTGAAGGGGTACCACGGATTCCGAGAACGGTTCTAGATGCTCATCGGGAGGGCTTGATTTTAGGAACAGCTTGCTCTGAAGGTGAAGTTTTTGATGCGGTCGTTTCCAAAGGTGTAGATGCGGCGGTTGAGGTGGCCAAGTATTATGACTTTATCGAGGTTATGCCACCAGCTATTTATGCACCATTGATTGCTAAAGAGCAGGTTAAGGATATGGAGGAACTCCAAACTATTATCAAGAGTTTGATAGAGGTCGGGGACCGTCTTGGCAAACCTGTTCTGGCTACGGGTAATGTGCATTATATCGAACCAGAAGAAGAGATTTACCGTGAAATTATCGTCCGTAGTTTGGGACAGGGGGCTATGATTAACCGAACCATTGGTCACGGTGAGCATGCCCAGCCAGCTCCTCTGCCAAAGGCTCATTTTAGAACAACCAATGAGATGTTAGATGAATTTGCCTTTTTGGGCGAGGAAATGGCTCGTAAACTGGTTATTGAAAACACCAATGCCTTGGCAGAAACCTTTGAGCCTGTTGAGGTGGTTAAGGGTGACTTGTACACGCCTTTCATTGACAAGGCGGAAGAAACAGTTGCTGAGCTGACCTATAAGAAGGCCTTTGAGATTTATGGAAATCCGCTGCCAGATATTGTTGATTTGCGGATTGAAAAAGAATTAACATCCATACTGGGGAATGGATTTGCCGTGATTTATCTAGCATCGCAGATGCTGGTGCAACGTTCCAATGAACGGGGCTACTTGGTTGGTTCTCGTGGGTCTGTTGGGTCCAGTTTTGTTGCGACCATGATTGGGATTACGGAGGTTAATCCACTCTCTCCTCATTATGTTTGTGGTCAGTGTCAGTATAGTGAGTTTATCACGGATGGTTCTTACGGTTCAGGTTTTGATATGCCTAATAAGGACTGTCCAAACTGTGGTCATAAACTTAGCAAAAATGGACAGGATATTCCGTTCGAGACCTTCCTTGGTTTTGATGGAGATAAGGTTCCCGATATTGACTTGAACTTCTCGGGAGAAGACCAGCCTAGCGCCCACTTGGATGTGCGTGATATCTTTGGTGAAGAGTATGCCTTCCGTGCAGGAACGGTTGGTACGGTGGCTGCCAAGACCGCTTATGGATTTGTCAAGGGCTATGAGCGGGACTATGGGAAGTTTTATCGTGATGCAGAGGTAGAACGCCTCGCTCAGGGTGCGGCTGGTGTCAAGCGGACAACAGGACAACACCCGGGGGGAATCGTTGTTATTCCGAACTACATGGACGTTTACGATTTTACGCCTGTCCAGTATCCAGCAGATGATGTGACGGCTGAATGGCAGACCACTCACTTTAACTTCCACGATATCGATGAGAATGTCCTCAAACTCGATGTACTGGGACATGATGATCCAACCATGATTCGGAAACTTCAGGATTTGTCTGGTATTGACCCTAATGAAATCCCTATGGATGATGAAGGTGTGATGGCCCTTTTTTCAGGAACTGAAGTACTTGGGGTGACACCTGAGCAAATCGGAACGCCTACGGGTATGCTGGGAATTCCAGAGTTTGGAACTAACTTCGTTCGTGGCATGGTCGATGAAACTCATCCAACAACCTTTGCGGAGTTGCTTCAGCTCTCAGGTCTGTCCCACGGTACCGATGTCTGGTTGGGAAATGCTCAGGATTTGATTAAGCAAGGGATTGCGGATCTATCAACCGTTATCGGCTGTCGGGACGACATCATGGTTTACCTCATGCATGCTGGTCTTGAACCTAAGATGGCTTTTACTATCATGGAACGGGTACGTAAGGGCATGTGGCTAAAGATTTCCGAAGAGGAGCGAAATGGCTACATCGAGGCTATGAAGGCCAATAAGGTGCCAGAGTGGTATATCGAGTCCTGTGGGAAAATCAAGTACATGTTCCCTAAGGCCCATGCGGCCGCCTACGTTATGATGGCCTTGCGTGTGGCCTACTTCAAGGTTCACCATCCGATTTATTACTACTGTGCTTATTTCTCAATCCGAGCCAAGGCCTTTGATATCAAGACCATGGGTGCGGGCTTGGATGCCATCAAACGTAGAATGGAAGAAATCGCTGAAAAACGGAAGAATAATGAAGCCTCTAATGTGGAGATTGACCTCTATACCACTCTTGAGATTGTCAATGAAATGTGGGAACGTGGCTTTAAGTTTGGCAAGTTAGACCTCTATCGTAGTGATGCGACTGAATTCATCATTGACGGAGACACTCTTATCCCACCATTTGTCGCAATGGATGGTCTGGGAGAGAACGTTGCTAAGCAGTTGGTGCGTGCTCGAAAAGAAGGGGAATTCCTCTCTAAAACTGAGTTGCGCAAGCGTGGCGGACTGTCATCAACCTTGGTTGAAAAGATGGATGAAATGGGGATTCTCGGCAATATGCCAGAGGATAACCAGTTGAGTTTGTTTGATGAGTTTTTCTAAAATATAGAAAGAGGTTTTTATGAAACTTACCATTTCCGCTCAGGATAAGCCAGCGCAAAAGGTGTTTGATTATCAATTGGAACTTGCTGATCAGACAATCCTTCTATCGACAGCGCTCTTGTCTGGTGCCATTGCTTTAGCAGGGTTATTTTCTGCTTTGAAGGAAAAATAACAAAAGAAAAGGAAGAATAGAATGGTTTTACCAAATTTTAAAGAAAATCTAGAAAAATATGCGAAATTGTTGGTTGCAAACGGAATCAACGTGCAACCTGGTCATACTTTAGCACTCTCTATCGATGTGGAGCAACGCGAGTTGGCGCATCTAATCGTTAAAGAAGCATATGCACTTGGTGCGCATGAGGTTATTGTTCAGTGGACTGATGATGTTATCAACCGCGAGAAATTCCTTCACGCGCCGATGGAGCGTTTGGACAATGTACCAGAATACAAGATTGCTGAGATGAACTATCTCTTGGAGAACAAGGCTAGCCGTCTTGGAGTTCGCTCATCTGATCCAGGTGCCTTGAACGGCGTGGATGCTGACAAGCTTTCGGCTTCTGCCAAAGCTATGGGACTTGCCATGAAGCCAATGCGTATCGCAACTCAGTCCAACAAGGTTAGCTGGACAGTGGCTGCCGCTGCTGGACTTGAATGGGCTAAGAAAGTCTTTCCAAATGCTGCGAGCGATGAAGAAGCAGTCGATTTCCTTTGGGACCAAATTTTCAAAACTTGCCGTGTCTACGAAGAAGATCCCGTTAAGGCTTGGGAAGAGCATGCTGCTATCCTCAAGAGCAAGGCAGAAATGCTCAATAAAGAACAATTCTCAGCCCTTCACTACACAGCTCCTGGAACAGACTTGACACTTGGATTGCCGAAAAATCACGTTTGGGAATCAGCTGGAGCTGTCAATGCTCAAGGCGAAGGTTTCTTGCCAAATATGCCGACAGAAGAAGTCTTTACGGCTCCTGACTTCCGTCGCGCGGATGGTTATGTCACTTCTACAAAACCACTTAGCTATAACGGAAATATCATTGAAGGGATTAAAGTAACTTTCAAGGATGGTCAAATCGTTGATATTACAGCTGAAAAAGGCGATCAAGTTATGAAAGATCTTGTCTTTGAAAATGCTGGTGCGCGTGCCTTGGGTGAATGTGCCTTGGTACCAGATCCAAGTCCAATTTCTCAGTCAGGAATTACCTTCTTTAATACCCTTTTCGATGAAAATGCCTCAAACCACTTGGCTATCGGTGCAGCCTATGCAACCAGCGTTGTTGGTGGGGCAGAGATGAGCGAAGAAGAGCTTGAAGCTGCTGGACTGAACCGTTCAGATGTTCACGTGGACTTTATGATTGGTTCGAATCAAATGGATATCGATGGTATCCGTGAGGATGGAACACGCGTACCGCTCTTCCGCAATGGAGACTGGGCAATTTAAGGAGAAGCTATGCTTGGAAGTATGTTTGTTGGTCTCCTAGTGGGACTCTTGGCAGGTGCTTTAACCAATCGTGGAGAGAGCATGGGATGCTTTGGAAAAATGTTTCTCGGCTGGATTGGTGCCTTTTTGGGCCACTTGCTTTTCGGAACTTGGGGTCCAATTATAGCAGGAACGGCCATTATCCCAGCTGTTTTAGGTGCTATGGTTGTCTTAGCTATTTTCTGGAGACGAGGAAGTTAATTTCTTAAATCCGATACTCAATGAAAATCAAAGAGCAAACTAGGAAACTAGCCGCAGGCTGTACTTGAGTACGGCAAGGCGACGTTGACGCGGTTTGAATTTGATTTTTGAAGAGTATGAAACGAAAAGGAGGTTGGTCATTGTACTAGCCTCCTTTTGAGTATGATATAATAGTTCTATGAGATTAGATAAATTTTTAGTTGCATGCGCTGTGGGAAGTCGGACGGAGGTCAAAAACTTGCTCAAGGCTGGACGCGTGACGGTTAATGGCAAGAAAGAAAAGTCAGCTAAACTGAAGATCAATGAAGAAAGAGATGAGATTCGTTTTGACGGTCAAGTGCTGGAGTATGAAGAGTTTGTCTACTACATGATGAACAAGCCCCAAGGAGTCATTTCGGCGACTGAAGATCCCAAGCATAGAACGGTTCTGGACTTGTTGGACGACTATGGACGTGCCAAAGAAGTCTTTCCTGTAGGACGTTTGGATATCGATACGCATGGTCTTTTGCTCTTGACCAATGATGGTCAGCTGGCTCATGCCCTTCTATCGCCCAAGCGTCATGTGGATAAAACTTACTTGGCTCAAGTCAAGGGAATCATGACCCAAGAAGATGTGGAAACATTTGGCAAGGGTATTCCACTTAAGGACTTTACCTGCCAGCCGGCAAAACTGGAGATTTTGTCGGTGGATTCAGATAAGGATGAGAGCCAGGTTCGGGTGACCATTGCTGAAGGGAAGTTTCATCAGGTCAAACGCATGGTAGCCTACTGTGGCAAGGAAGTGGTGGACCTACAACGTTTGACGATGGGAACTTTAGTCTTGGATGAGAACTTAGAACAAGGAGAATGGCGTCGCCTGACCAAGGAGGAGTTAGAGGAGCTCTTTGCTAGTATTGCTTAGTTTGGATTATGTTAGAAAAGGTGAGGAGAATGTCCTTGCCTTTTATGTTTTTCAGTTGCTTCCTTTGTGAAAAGAGTTATAATAGACAGTAGAATAAAAGGAGGAATCTATGAACGCGATTCAAGAATCATTTACGGATAATTTATTTGCTAACTATGAAGCAAATGTAAAATACCAAGCTATCGAAAATGCTGCAAGCCATAACGGAATTTTTGCAGCCCTAGAACGTCGTCAAAGCCATGTTGACAACACACCTGTTTTCTCGCTTGATTTGACCAAGGACAAGGTTACTAACCAAAAAGCCTCTGGTCGTTGCTGGATGTTTGCAGCTCTCAACACCTTCCGCCACAAACTTATCTCTCAATACAAGCTCGAAAACTTTGAACTGTCACAAGCCCACACCTTCTTCTGGGACAAGTATGAGAAATCAAACTGGTTCTTGGAGCAAGTGATTGCGACTGCAGACCAAGAATTGACGAGCCGCAAGGTTAGCTTCCTACTCCAAACACCCCAACAAGACGGCGGTCAGTGGGATATGGTCGTGTCCCTCTTTGAGAAATACGGTGTCGTTCCCAAGTCTATTTATCCTGAGTCTGTTTCATCTAGCAGCAGCCGTGAGCTCAATGCCATCCTTAATAAATTGCTTCGCCAAGATGCCCAAATCTTACGTGACTTGCTCGCTTCTGGTGCAGACCAAGTGACTGTTCAAGCTAAGAAAGAAGACCTCTTGCAAGAAATCTTTAACTTCCTTGCTATGTCACTAGGACTTCCACCACGTAAATTTGACTTTGCTTATCGTGATAAGGATGACAATTACCAAAGTGAAAAAGGAATCACACCACAGGAATTTTACAAGAAATATGTCAATCTTCCTCTAGAAGATTATGTTTCTGTTATCAACGCACCAACTGCTGACAAGCCTTACGGCAAATCTTACACAGTTGAGATGTTGGGGAATGTGGTTGGTAGCCGTGCAGTTCGCTACATCAACGTTCCAATGGAGCGCTTGAAAGAATTGGCGATTGTCCAAATGCAAACAGGAGAAACTGTTTGGTTTGGTTCAGATGTCGGCCAGCTCAGCAACCGCAAAGCTGGAATTCTTGCAACAGATGTTTATGATTTTGAATCAAGCATGGACATTCAACTCACTCAAGACAAAGCTGGACGTTTGGACTACAGCGAAAGCTTGATGACCCACGCCATGGTCTTGACAGGTGTGGACTTGGACGAAAATGGTAAGTCAACCAAGTGGAAGGTTGAAAACTCATGGGGAGACAAGGTCGGTACAGATGGTTACTTCGTCGCCTCAGACGCTTGGATGGATGAATACACCTATCAAATCGTTGTCCGTAAAGAATTGCTGACAGCAGAAGAACAAGCTGCCTATGAAGCAGAACCAATCGTACTTGCACCATGGGATCCAATGGGTGCCTTGGCAGAATAAAGCTATAGAAAAGAGGTTAGGGGAATCCTAGCCTCTTTTTAAGTTCTTCTTAAAGTGGGGATAGATGATGCTTGACAAGTAAGTCTTTCTTAGTTTGAGTCTTTAAGTGACAGAGGAAAGGATATGTGTTATTATAGTAGTACAAAAGGATATCGGAGTAGAAATGAAGTATTTAAGTAGCCAAGACATCAAGGATCGTCAACGAAATATCAGTGACATTAAACCTTATAAAACAACCAAGGAAATCGTCGTTTCAAATATCTTTACCTTCTTTAATGCCATGAACTTGGCTCTGGCAGTTCTGGTAGCCACAACCTTGCGATTTGAAAATATGCTCTTTTTAGGTGTGATTGCTATCAATACAGCCATCGGGATTTTCCAAGAAGTGCGTTCAAAAAATGCCTTAGAAAAGCTAAGTTTGCTTGGTAAAAGTAAGTACAAGGTCAATCGAGATGGTCAAACGATTGAGATTGATCCAGAGGACATCGTTCTGGGTGAGTACCTGTATCTCAATCTGGGTGATCAGGTGCCTGTCGATGCAGAAGTGCTTGAAGGAAATATTGAAGTGGATGAGTCTTTGCTGACTGGTGAGAGTGATTCGGTCTTTAAAACGGTTGGTGACCAGCTGATGAGCGGAAGCAATGTCGTCAGCGGTACTTGTCTGGTTACGGCAACGGCGGTCGGACCCGATAGTTATATCAACAAACTCGCAAAATCCAGCAAGGAATTCAAAAAATACCCTTCTCAACTACGCGATTACATGGATAAGATTTTAAAAATCGTCTCGATCTTGCTGGTGCCAGTTGCCATTCTGCTCTATGTCAGAGGTTTTAGTCTAGGACGGTCTTATGTTGAAATTGTCTTGGGAAGTTCAGGTGCCTTGGTCGGCATGATTCCAGAGGGCTTGATTCTCTTGGTTAGCGTCTCCCTAGCGGTAGCAGCCATGAAGTTGGCTAAAAAGAAGGTTCTGGTGCAGGAACTATACTGTGTAGAGACCTTGGCGCGTGTAGATGTTCTTTGTTTTGATAAGACAGGAACCATCACGACTGGTAGTATGAAGGTCCAAGAAATAGATGATAAGCTAGCGGAGAAACTATCTTCTTATCTAGCTTATTTTGAGGATGAAAATGCAACCTCGCGAGCTCTGAAGACTTACTTAACCTGTGAGAAAAAGTGGGAAGTTCAAGAAGTCGGTGCCTTTTCAAGTAAAAACAAGTATTCCTTTGTCCAAGTAAAAGAGGGTGGGACCTATTTCTTCGGTGCTTATGAATTTCTAGGCTTTACCCAGCCGATGGATGCCTACTATGAGCATCTGAAACAGCAAGGTTTTCGAATCTTGACACTTGCCCATAGTAAGGACCACATCATGAGTCCAGCCAATATGGAACTACTAGGGCACGTCGTTTTGTCAGATGAGATTAAGGACAATACCAAGGAAACCTTTGACTATTTCGAATCTCAAGGTGTTGAAGTGAAGATTATCAGTGGTGATAATCATGTGGCTGTATATGGGGTGGCTCGTAAGGCAGGTTTTAAGGAAGAAGCCCGTGCGATTGATATGACCAAGGTGAGTGAACAAGATTTTGAAAGAGTGGTCTTGGAACACGAAATATTTGGTCGTGTGACACCTGAACAGAAGCAAAAGATGGTATCTATTTTGCAAAATGCTGGTAAAACAGTTGCAATGAGCGGTGACGGGGTCAATGATGTTCTGGCTCTCAAGAAAGCAGATATCAGTTTTGCTATGAATGGTGCTACTAGCGCAGCCAAAAGTGTATCCAATATTATTTTTTTGACCGATGACTTTGCGGTATTTTATGATATCTTGATGGAAGGTCGCCGGGTCATCAATAACATCCAAAAGGTAGCCTCTCTCTTTCTAACAAAAACCTTCTTCTCCATCGTTTTTGCCATTTTGAGTGTGGTATTTGGTTTGGAATTCGCCTTTATCCCCATTCAGTTTACAATCATTTCAGCCATTACGATTGGGATTCCATCCTTCTTCCTAACTTTTGAGTCCAATAAAGAAAAGGTCAGCACACATTTTATGCGAGATATTTTGACCAATGCTGCGATTGGTGGTGGCATTCTAGTCGCTAGTGTTCTCCTGACGAACTTCTTTATCACTGTCCCAGGTCAGGTCAAATTTATTTGCTTCCTCCTTGCTTTGGTCAATGGTTTGTGTCTAGTTGCTAAGGTCAGTCTGCCATTTAATCGATACAAGTTGCTCTTGCTCACGTTTTTGAGCCTTGCAGCCCTTGTTGGAGTGCTTGTCAATACCTTTATCCTGCAAGGAGCGTATGTGCCTTTAGAAACCACCCAAGTCGTCTATGTAGCCATCCTAGCAGTGGTGATTGGAGGCTTGCATTATCTGACTAGAAGAAAAAATTGATACACAAAAAGAATCAGGTTTATTACCTGATTCTTTTTTATTTATATTCTCGATGGTTTACATGATACCGAAGTAACGAGCTGCGATACCAACTGCAAAGAGGGCAAGGATGATTGTGATCGGAGATACTTTTTTCTTAAGCAACCACATGCAAAGGAAAGTAAGGAGAAGTCCCATCAATCCTGGAATCAATGAGTCCAACTGACCTTGAAGTGTTTGTGGTTGAACGCTATCTAGGCTCATACCACTAAGCGCTTGACCAAGAATACCCTTCAATTCGCCACCTGTAACAGCACCTTCTGGGAAGTTGATGTAGGCACCTTCTGACAATTGTTTACCTGGAAGGTTGATAGTGAAGTTGATGGATACCCAACGTTGTACAAGAACGGCAAGGATAAACATACCAAGGATAGAAGCTCCTTTAGTGATGTCTTTCAAGATACCACCTGACATGTCTTTAGTGATTTCAGATCCAGCCTTGTAACCAAACTCTTGTGTGTACCAAAGGAAAGACATACGGATTGCATTCCATCCAAAGAAGAAGAGAAGTGGTCCAACGATGTTACCAGTTGCAGCAAGTGAAGCACCAAGGGCACCAAGGATCGGACGAACTGTAAACCAGAAGACTGGGTCACCGATACCAGCAAGAGGTCCCATCATACCGATTTTAACACCTTGGATAGCAGCGTCATCGATGTCAGTACCGTTAGCGCGTTCTTCTTCAAGTGCAAGAGTAACCCCCATGATTGGAGCAGCTACGTATGGGTGAGTGTTGAAGAACTCAAGGTGACGCTCAAGAGCAGCAGCTTGGTCTTCTTTTTTAGTGTAAAGTTTCTTGATAGCTGGGATCAAAGAGTAAGCCCAACCCAAGTTTTGCATACGTTCGTAGTTCCAAGAACCTTGAAGGAATTGTGAACGCCACCAAACTTTTTGGCGATCTGATTTTGATAATTGAATTTTTTCAGCCATGATTGTTCCCCTTTCTAGTAGTCTTCTAGGATATCACCGATTGGATCGTTAGAAGTTGCAGCTCCTCCGCCACCGTTTCCACCTTGTTTAGAAAGGTTGAGGTAGATGAAGGCAAGGGCAACACCGATGACACCAAGGGCAATCAAAGTCAATTGAGAGATTGCTGCAAGAGCAAAACCGATAGCGAAGAATGGCCATACTTCACGAGTCGCCATCATATTGATAACCAAAGCGTAACCAACGGCAACGACCATGGCACCACCAACAGCCATACCACCGTTCAACCAGTCTGGCATCAAACCAAGAGCGTCTTGAACAGCAGAAGCAGGGATAGCAATAAGGAAGGCTGCAGGGATTGCGATACGAAGACCTTGAAGAACAAGAGCAAAGTAGTGAGCGCGTTCAACGGCAGCAAAGTTTGCGTCTTTAGCAGCAGCATCAGCTGAGTGAACCAAGACAACTGAGATTGTACGAACAATCATTGTCAAGAAAAGTCCAGCTACGGCAATAGGGATAGCTGTTGCAGTTGCAACAGCGATACCTTCAGTAGTAAAGTTTCCACCTTTGATCAAGATGATTGCTGCAGCAACAGATGCAAGAGCAGCGTCAGGAGCTACGGCAGCTCCGATGTTTGCCCAACCAAGGGCGATCATTTGAAGAGATCCACCAAGCATAACACCTGCTTCGAGGTTACCAGTTGCAAGTCCGATAAGGGTACATGCGACGATTGGTTGATGGAATTGGAATTGGTCGAGGATACCTTCAAGACCTGCAAGGAAGGCAACAACTACAACCAAGATAGCAGAAATGATTGAAATATCTGACATGGTTTTATTCCTTTTCTATTTAGTTTTAATAAAGTATTTAATCCTGTTTTCAAAAATGATCGAAACAGATTAACATTATTGAACGTTTGCTTTCTTAATCAAGTCAAACAAATCTTTTTTCGTGTCGTTTGGTACTTTACGTACGTCAAATTCAACACCGAGGTCACGCATTTTTTCAAAGGTTGCAACGTCTTCTTTGTCCATAGACAAAACGTTGTTAATCATTGTTTTACCTGTTGAGTGAGCCATAGAACCAACGTTAAGGGTCTTGATTGGCACGCCACCTTCGATAGCACGAAGTGCATCTTGAGGTGTTTCAAACAAGATAAGGGCATGAGTTTCGCCGAAACGTGGGTCTTTTGCAACGTCGATCAATTTCTGGATTGGGACAACGTTAGCTTTTACTCCGTTTGGAGCTGCTTGTTTGATCAATTCTTTACGCAAATCGTCGTTTGCAACGTTGTCTGAAGCAACGATGATACGATCTGCTTTTGAATCTGGAGTCCAAGCAGTGGCAACCTGACCGTGAAGGAGACGAGTGTCTAGACGAGCAAGGTTGATTTTCAGTTTACCGTCACCGATAACTGTTCCTTCTGGAATAGCAGCTTGTGCAACTGGAGCAGCTGCAGCACTTGCAACTTCCTCAACTGGGTTAAGCTCTTCTGGAAGAGCCTTGATGCCATCTTTGGCTTCTTTAATGATATTCGCAGCGACTTTATCCACACCTGCATTCGCGTCCATAAGGCGCTCTGTGTAGGCTTGGATCAACATCGGCAAGTTCAGTCCTGTGATGATGGCAAACTTACGTTCTGGATTTTCTCCCATCACGCGGCTAGCTTGGTTGAATGGAGAACCACTCCAAAGGTCAGCCAATACTAGAACCTCATCTTCTGCGTCAAATGCAGCCACAGCGTTGTTGAATTTAGCGTAAAGGTCATCTGGACCTTCATTTGGCATAAAGGTTACAACTTGAACCTTTTCTTGTTCACCAAAGATCATAGATCCTGACTGATGAATACCCGCAGCAAATTCGCCGTGGCTCGCAATAATGATTCCGATACTCATTATTGTCATTCCTCCTTATAAAATGTTTGACTGTATGTTTAAGAAAACTTTAAGCCTAACTTTAAGTATAAACCGTTTTCATATAAAAATCAACTACTTTTTCTAAAAAGATGTAAAAGTTTTCATAGAATGACTTTTTAAAAATATTAATATATCAATGATTTTGAGAAATAAATGAAAATGGTAATAGAAAATTTAATATAAAAATACAGAAAATGAGCTGCTTTAGTGAAAACAGAATGAAAACAAAAAGGAAAGATTGCGCCCCTGCAATCTTTCCTTTTATAGGAACAAATTTTGTAAAGCGTGGGCAACTCCATCTTCTTCGTTGGTCAGAGGAAGTTGTTCGTCTGCATATGGAAGAAGAGCAGGATTGGCGTTTTTCATAGCATATCCCTTGCCTGCAAATGCCAACATTTCAGTGTCATTATGCTCATCACCAAAGGCGATTAAGTCTTTTTTATCACGATTCATCACATTGAGCAAGTACTCTAGAGCAAAGGCCTTGTTTACACCCTTGGGAGTACACTCGAGGATGTTGAGGGGCCCGCCCCATGTATTGATAGCTAGTTGGTGCTGATAAAAACGATTCATTTCATTCGCTAAAGCGTATTTGTCTTCAGCCCTTGTTTGCAAGAGAATGCAGTTGGGATCTTTGGTTACTCGTTCGGGTTTGAATTGATTTTCTGGCCGGAAGTTCTCTACGCCAAATAGTTTAGGGTCTGCAATTTCCTCATTCGGAGTCGTGATATAGAATTTTTTTCGATATTCTCCTGCAATAAAATCAGCCTGGATGTCCTCCGTGCGCTTAACCATGTCTAGGAGATATTTTTTGTCCAAGGTCAAGCACTTTTCATGCTCCCAAGCCTGTCCTGGTAGATGTGTAAGGGAACCGTTAAAGTTAATCATGGGAGTATGCAATTCTAGCTCACGATAGAAGTCTTTTGCCATACGATACGGACGGCCTGTCGTGATGATGACATGGTGTCCTTTTTCTGAAATTTTTTTGATCGTCTCTTTGGTGAAATCGGAGAGCTTGCTTTCACTATTCAGCAGGGTTCCGTCCAAATCGACTGCGATAATTTTTTTAGTCATATAAACCTTCCTAGTCGTTTCCAGATAAGATGTCTACTATTATATCAAAAAGAGGGAAGAAAAGCAGATAAGAACAAAAACTACAGTTGCTTTGATTTATTAAATAAATCAAACAAATATATTGAAAAGGTGAATTATAAATGATATAATACTAATATTGTTCGTAAAAAACAAAAGGAGATTAAAAATGGACAAACTATTTAAACTAAAAGAGCACGGGACAGATGTCCGTACAGAGGTGCTTGCTGGTTTAACAACATTCTTTGCAATGAGCTATATTCTCTTTGTAAACCCTCAAATGCTTTCCCAAACGGGTATGCCTGTTCAAGGTGTGTTCTTGGCAACAATTATCGGTTCTGTAGTCGGTACTTTGATGATGGCTTTCTATGCTAATTTGCCATACGCACAAGCACCAGGTATGGGACTAAATGCCTTCTTCACATTTACAGTTGTATTTGGGATGGGCTATACTTGGAAAGAAGCTCTTGGTATGGTCTTCATTTGTGGAATTATTTCACTGATTATCACCTTAACAAATGTTCGTAAAATGATCATCGAATCTATTCCAACAACACTTCGTTCAGCTATTTCGGCTGGTATTGGTGTTTTCCTTGCTTATGTTGGAATTAAGAATGCTGGTCTCTTGAAATTCTCAATCGATCCAGGTACTTATACGGTAGCAGGTGAAGGAGCAGACAAGGCTCAAGCTGCACTTACTGCAAACTCAGCGGCCGTTCCAGGCTTGGTAGACTTCAATACTCCAGCCGTATTGGTGGCTCTTGCAGGTTTGGCTATTACCATCTTCTTTGTTGTTAAAGGCATCAAGGGTGGAATTATTCTTTCTATTTTAACAACGACTGTCCTTGCTATTGCTGTTGGTGTTGTCAAATTGTCAGGGATCGACTTTGCTAGCAATAATCTTTCATCAGCGGTTAATGATTTAGGAACTTTGTTTGGTGCTGCTCTTGGTTCAGAAGGTTTAGGATCTTTGATTTCAAACACTTCACGTTTACCAGAAACCTTGATGGCTATTCTTGCCTTCTCACTAACGGATATTTTTGATACAATCGGTACTCTTATCGGTACTGGTGAAAAAGTTGGTATCGTTGCGACAAGTGGGGAAAACCATGAGTCAGTTAAATTGGACAAGGCTCTTTACTCTGACTTGGTGGCAACTTCAGTAGGTGCCATTGCAGGTACTTCAAACGTTACGACTTATGTTGAGTCTGCGGCGGGTATCGGTGCTGGTGGACGTACTGGGTTGACTGCCTTGGTAGTTGCGGTTTGTTTTGCAATTTCAAGTTTCTTTAGTCCACTTTTGGCAATTGTTCCATCAGCTGCGACGGCTCCAATTTTGATTATCGTTGGGATTATGATGCTTGGTAGTTTGAAAAACATCCATTGGGATGATATGGCTGAAGCTGTCCCTGCCTTCTTTACATCTATCTTCATGGGATTCAGCTACTCTATCACACAAGGGATTGCAGTTGGTTTCTTGACTTATACGTTAACAAAAGTTGTCAAAGGTCAAGCAAAGGACGTGCACGCGATGATTTGGATTTTGGATGCCTTGTTTATCCTTAACTATATCAGTATGGCGCTATAAATGATATAATAGAAAAAGGGGAGTCTCCCCTTTTTAAATATAAGGAGGTACATCATGAAAGATAAGACGATTTGGCAAGAGGTTTTAAACAGAGGGAAATGGGTGATCATCCTTTTGGTAGCTTTTGTTCTATCTCAATTTCCCATAGGACTTGCTTTGTTTTTAGCAAACAAACAGTTTCCGATTTTACAGTCAGGGCTCTTAGTAGGTGCTCTATCCATAGTCGTTTTGATTGTATTCATTATTGGTGCACGAAAAACACAACTTGCTACTTTTAATCTATCCTTTTTTAAGGCAAAAGACTTGGCTCGCTTGGTACTGAGTTATCTGGTGATTTTTGCGACAAATCTCTTGGGTTCACTCCTGCTTCGACTAACAAATGAGGCAACAACCAATAACCAATCAATACTGAATGGTTTGGTTCAGAATAGTTCCTTGATTTCAACTTTCTTCCTACTAGTCTTGATTGCGCCGATTTGTGAAGAAATTTTGTGTCGTGGAATTATTCCAAAAAAGATCTTCCGTGGAAAAGAAAAACTTGGCTTTGTTGTTGGTGCAATCGTCTTTGCCTTACTCCATATGCCAACCAATTTACCTTCTGTGATTATTTATGGAGGAATGTCAACGGTTTTGACTTGGACAGCCTATAAGACTGAGCGCTTGGAGATGTCCATTTTGCTTCATATGATTCTCAATGGTATTGCATTTTGTTTGTTGGCCTTATTGGTATTGATTAGTAGAAATCTAGGTCTATCATTCTAAACCATTGACCTACTTGGAAAAGATGAATACTAGCGTGTCCATCTTTTTCTTTTTATGGTAAAATAGAGAGATAATATGGTAAAGAACCTTAAGGAAGTGACCGTTATGTCCAATAAAGTCAACCACGTAAAAACAGCCATTTGCGGCATTATCAATGTAACCCCAGATTCCTTTTCGGATGGTGGGCAGTTTTTTGCTCTTGAGCAGGCGCTCCAGCAAGCCCGTAAATTGATAGCAGAAGGAGCGTGCATGCTCGATATCGGTGGAGAATCGACTCGGCCGGGCAGTAGCTATGTTGAGATAGAAGAGGAAATCCAGCGTGTTGTTCCAGTGATTAAAGCTATCCGTGAGGAAAGTGATGTCCTCATTTCTATCGATACATGGAAAAGTCAGGTGGCAGAGGCTGCTTTGGCTGCTGGTGCCAATCTGGTAAATGACATCACGGGTCTTATGGGTGATGAAAAAATGGCGGATGTGGTTGCTAAGGCTGGAGCAAAAGTGGTTATCATGTTTAATCCAGTTATGGCTCGACCTCAGCACCCTAGTTCACTCATATTTCCTCATTTTGGTTTTGGGCAAGCTTTTACAGAAGAAGAGTTAGCTGACTTTGAAAAAGTGCCAATCGAAGACTTGATGGAGGCTTTCTTTGAACGTGCTCTAGCGAGAGCGGAGGAAGCTGGAATTGCAAGAGAAAACATTTTGCTGGATCCAGGGATTGGCTTTGGTCTCACCAAGAAGGAAAATCTACTCCTTCTACGGGACCTTGATAAATTACACCAGCAAGGATATCCGATCTTTCTTGGAGTTTCGCGTAAGCGGTTTGTCATTAATATCCTGGAGGAAAATGGCTTTGAAGTCAATCCTGAAACGGAAGTCGGTTTCCGCAATCGGGACACAGCTTCGGCTCATGTAACCAGTATCGCTGCGAGACAGGGTGTGGAAGTGGTGCGCGTGCACGATGTAGCCAGTCACAGGATGGCGGTTGAAATTGCGTCAGCTATTCGATTGGCAGATGATGCAGAAAATCTAGATTTAAAACAATATAAATAAGATGAACGAAATTCAAAACAATCAATGGATTGCCCACTACCGGACGGACCAACCGCATTTTGGCTTGGAACGCATGGTAGAACTCCTAGCTCTGCGAGGCAATCCCCATCTCAAACTCAAGGTCATCCATATCGGAGGGACCAATGGCAAGGGTTCGACCATTGCTTTTTTGAAAAAGATGCTGGAAGGGCTAGGTCTGAGAGTTGGGGTGTTCAGCTCGCCCTATCTCATTCATTATACGGATCAGATTAGCATTAATGGGGAATCCATCCCCGAAGCGAGACTAGAAGCCCTCATGGCAGACTATCAGTCTTTGCTTGAGGGGGAATCTGCTACCAATTTGCAGGGGACAACCGAATTTGAGATTATCACAGCTCTAGCTTATGATTACTTTGCCTCAGAGCAAGTAGATGTAGCCATCATGGAAGTCGGTATGGGTGGCCTTCTGGATAGTACCAATGTTTGTCAGCCAATTTTAACAGGAATTACGACCATTGGACTGGATCATGTAGCCCTACTTGGTGATACCTTGGAAGCCATAGCAGAGCAGAAGGCTGGTATTATCAAACAAGGTATTCCCTTGGTGACAGGTCATATTGTTCCTGAAGCCTTGACTGTGATAGACCCTATTGCAAAAGCTAAAAATGCGCCTAGACTTGCCTATGTGAAAGATTACCAGGTTCGTCATCAAGAAAGCGTAGTAGCGGGTGAAATCTTTGATTATACCAGTTCTGTCAGACAAGGTTGCTTTCAAACAGGCCTGCTTGGTTTGCACCAGATAGAGAATGCGGGGATGGCCATAGCTTTACTTGATACTTTTTGTCAAGAAGATGGGCGGGAGTTGGCAAGTAATGACTTGGTTGCTCAAGCTTTGAAAGAAACCAGATGGCCAGGGCGTTTGGAGGTCGTGTCTGGTGACCCCTTGCTGCTCTTGGATGGGGCCCACAATCCTCATGCGATAAAGGCTTTGTTGGCAACCTTGCGAGAACGGTTTGCGGATTATCATAAGGAAATCCTCTTTACCTGCATCAAAACCAAGGCTTTGGAGGATATGCTGGATTTGCTAGAAACGGTGCCAGATAGTCAATTGACTGTAACCCATTTTGACGATAGTCGGGCGACTGATGAAAACGTGCTGAAAGAGACAGCAAAGTCTAGAAATCTCAATTACCAAAGTTGGCAGGATTTTCTAGAGCAGAAATTGACAGATAAAAAAGAAGAGAAACAAACAGTTAGGATTGTCACGGGTTCCTTGTATTTCTTGAGCCAAGTGAGAGCCTATCTGATGGAGAGGAAGAACGAGAATGGATACACAAAAGATTGAAACGGCTGTAAAAATGATTATCGAGGCTGTTGGTGAGGACGCTAACCGCGAGGGCTTGCAGGAAACACCTGCTCGTGTAGCCCGTATGTACCAAGAGATTTTTTCAGGTCTTGGCCAAACTGCTGAGGAACACCTGTCAAAATCCTTTGAGATTATCGATGATAATATGGTAGTGGAAAAAGATATCTTTTTCCACACCATGTGTGAACACCACTTCTTGCCCTTTTACGGGAGAGCGCACATTGCCTATATTCCAGATGGACGAGTGGCAGGTTTGTCCAAGCTAGCCCGTACGGTTGAAGTTTATTCTAAAAAACCACAGATTCAAGAACGGTTGAATATTGAAGTGGCCGATGCCTTGATGGACTATCTGGGTGCTAAAGGAGCTTTTGTTGTCATTGAGGCGGAACATATGTGTATGAGCATGCGTGGTGTCAGAAAGCCAGGTACTGCGACTTTGACTACTGTAGCCCGTGGCGTATTTGAGACGGATAAAGACCTCCGAGACCAGGCTTATCGTCTAATGGGACTATAAAAGAATCCGCTTCATGCGGATTTTTCTAGAAAGGACTAGTTATGGATCAACTGCAGATTAAAGATTTGGAAATTTTTGCCTATCATGGTCTTTTCCCTAGTGAGAAAGAATTGGGGCAAAAGTTTATTATTTCCGCAAGCTTATCCTATGATATGACCAAGGCGGCTACAGAATTCGATTTAACAGCCTCAGTCCATTACGGAGAACTGTGTCAGCAGTGGACGACTTGGTTTCAGGAAAGCACTGAGGACTTGATTGAAACGGTAGCCTACAAACTAGTTGAACGTACCTTTGAGACCTATCCTCTTGTCCAAGAGATTGAGTTGGAACTAAAAAAACCTTGGGCTCCAGTTCATTTACCGTTAGATACTTGCTCGGTGACCATTCGCCGTCGTAAGCAGCGGGCCTTTATCGCTCTAGGAAGTAATATGGGAGACAAGAAAGCGAACTTGGAACAAGCTATTGATAAACTGCGGACTCGAGGTATCCATATTCTCAAAGAGTCCAGTATCCTGACGACGGAGCCTTGGGGTGGTGTGGAACAAGATAGCTTTGCCAATCAGGTGATTGAAGTAGAAACCTGGCTACCAGCACCAGTCTTGTTAGAAACATTATTAGCCATTGAGTCAGAAATGGGACGGGTGAGAGAAGTGCATTGGGGGCCTCGTTTGATTGATTTGGACCTACTCTTTGTGGAGGACCAGATCATTTACACAGACGAACTCATCTTGCCTCATCCTTATATAGCAGAACGCCTCTTTGTTCTTGAGCCGTTAGTGGAAATAGCTCCCCATTTTATCCATCCGATCCTAAAGCAACCAATTCGATACTTGGTTGACCAGTTGGAGCAAGGAAATGCCTAAGCTTTCCGAGACCTATAGTAAGTGGAAGAGTATTGGGGAGGGACTACTTGCTATTGTTTTAGGGCTTCTATTGATTCGTTTTGGACAAGTCATTCCGCGAATGGGGTACCAGTTGCTGCTGGGCTACTTTTCCTTGTCAGCAGTTTGGCACTTGTTGACTCGCTGGTTTCAAGATAAAAAACGTCGGGAAAATATCTTTGTAACCTTGGGCAAGCTGGCGGTTGCGGCTCTGGTGTTTGACTCTATCATCTTGCAAGACCTTGCCCTCTATCTCCTGGTTTTTATCATTGCGAGCTACCAGCTGTTTACGGGCATCATTAGTCTTGTGACCTGGTCTCTCTATCGAAAAAATGCCATTCATCCTCGGCTCCATCATCTCTTTGATGCTGTATGGATGATAGGATTCGGGCTTTATAGCATCTCTCCTTTTCACGATGCAGCGAATTTTGAATTGCTCTTGCTTGGGTTTTACTTGCTCATGCTAGGAGCCAGTAGCCTCCGGGACGGTTTCTTTTTTGAAAAGATAGAAAACAATCCCAAGCTGAAACGACGAATGCGAATGACTCTGCCTATCTTTGTGACAGCTCTGATCCCTATCAGCACCTTGCGCAAATTGAATGAGTGGCTGTCAAATCATGAAAGTCAAGAAGGGGAAGTTCATTCAGAAAGAAAAAACGATCAGGTAGTTGATCTAGAAATTTTTATTCATACCTCAGAAACCTCTTTCTTTCTTGCTATGGGACATGTGGATATTTGTTATCAAGGGACGGTTATTTCCTATGGCTCTTATGATCCTCACTCAGAGCGTTTATTCGGCATGGTTGGAGACGGTGTTTTGTTTAAGGCCAATCGGGAAAAATATATCGAGCTCTGTAAGAGGGAAAGTCAGAAGACCTTGTTTGCTTATGGTCTGAGTTTGACGGACCAACAGAAAACAGCTATCCAAGATCGCCTAGCGGAGATAGAAGACCTGTTAATTCCTTGGGAACCAAGTTCGCAGTTGATGAAAAGAAGAGAGGGAGAGGTCAAGCATACCTACTCCTACCAACTAAAAGAGGAAGCAGATGCGACCCTCTATAAATTCAGCTCATCCGAGTTTAAGACCTACTTCGTTCTCAGTACCAATTGTGTCTTGCTGGCAGACTCTATCGTAGGAAAAGCTGGGACTGATATATTGAGTCCCCAAGGTTTCATTGTGCCAGGGACTTATCAGGATTATCTTGACTTAGAGTATACAAAACCAAACGGTCTAGTTGTCAGTCGATCCATTTATTAGAAAAAGAAAACTCTAGTTCCTCAGCAGTTTACGCCGAGAAGCTAGAGTTTTTAAAATAGGTCATTTTCTTCTGGAAGGAGGATGGTTTCTCTGCCGTCTAGGTCTAAAACAAGGACCCTAGGAGGGTAAAGCGGATCGAAAGGATGATTGAAATCAAAATCAATGCTAGTCGGAAGGTGCTGGCTAGAAAAATGGAAGGTGATGGTCCCCTTATTGTTGAGCAGTTGAAACTCAAGTTCTTCTTCTAATTCAAAGACATTTTTCAGGAAATGATCGATAATATACCATAAAGAGTCAATGACATCATCAGGCAAGCTGGTCACGACACCAAAGCTAGCGGAACGTCTCTGTGTATTTGTAAAAGCCATGTTTTCCTCCCTCTTTATTTTCCTTATCATACAGCAAAATGTCTTAAAAATCAAGAAATCCTACTTGCTTTTTCAAAATGGGAATAAACTGTGAAATTTTTTCAAAGTTTCTCCTAAAAATACTTGAAAGTGTTTACAATAAGTGATAAAATGGAGTAAGTAGATGCGTGAAAGCGAAATTTTCATTATAGAAAGGAAACGGAATGAACACAGATGATACAGTAACGATTTATGACGTCGCCCGTGAAGCAGGAGTTTCAATGGCAACGGTTAGCCGTGTCGTTAATGGCAACAAGAATGTTAAAGAGAACACTCGAAAAAAAGTCCTAGAAGTGATTGATCGCTTGGACTATCGTCCAAATGCGGTAGCCCGTGGTTTAGCTAGCAAGAAAACAACGACAGTCGGAGTTGTGATTCCGAACATTACCAATGGTTATTTCTCAACGCTTGCTAAGGGAATTGACGACATTGCTGAAATGTACAAGTATAACATTGTCCTAGCAAATAGTGATGAGGATGATGAAAAGGAAGTTTCAGTGGTTAACACTCTCTTTTCAAAACAAGTCGATGGGATTATCTTTATGGGCTATCACTTGACTGAAAAGATTCGTTCAGAGTTTTCTCGTTCACGGACACCGGTTGTTCTTGCTGGTACTGTGGATGTCGAACACCAACTTCCAAGTGTGAATATCGACTACAAACAAGCAACGATTGATGCTGTGAGCTATCTTCTCAAAGAAAATGAGAAAATTGCTTTTGTGAGTGGACCACTCGTCGATGATATCAATGGCAAGGTTCGTTTGATCGGTTACAAGGAAGCCTTGAAAAAAGCTGGACATTCTTATAGCGAGGGTTTGGTCTTTGAATCAAAATACAGCTATGACGATGGCTATGTCTTGGCAGAACGCTTGATTTCATCACAAGCTACAGCCGCAGTTGTAACAGGTGATGAATTGGCAGCGGGTGTGTTGAATGGTTTGGCTGACCATGGTGTATCTGTGCCAGAAGAGTTTGAAATCATCACGACAGATGACTCTCAAATTGCACGATTCACTCGTCCAAACTTGACGACTATTGCCCAACCTCTTTATGACTTAGGTGCTATCAGTATGCGTATGTTGACTAAGATTATGCATAAGGAAGAGTTGGAAGAACGTGAAGTTCTCCTACCTCATGGTTTGACAGAACGTCGTTCAACACGAAAACGTAAATAGAAAAAATCAGGGAATCGCGAAGATTTCCTGATTTTGCGTTCTAGAGAAGAGGATTAGCCTTCCATATAGTCTTTTAAGGCTTGTCCTTTTAGTCCAGCGTTAAGGGCAATTAATAATTTGAGGCGAGCTTTTTGAGCGTTGAGTTCTTTGACAAAGAAAATACCAGCTCGTTGCAACTGCACCCCTCCGCCTTGGTAGGCATAGACAGGTTCAGCAATACCATTAAAACAACGTGAGACCAAGGCGACGGGGATTCCTTTTTGCAGGAGATTTTCCAACTTTTGAGCTGTTTCTTTGGGAACATTACCTGCTCCAAAAGCTTGAATGACTAAGCCATCCAGCTGTTCCAAGTCTAACATATCGATCAGCTCGTCTGTCATACCTGCATAGGCTGAGATGATGGGAACCAGACCTTGAATATGTTCGAGATCAAAACGGACACGAGGCTCAGCTGTTTTGAAGTAGAGGATTTCTTGCTTCATGATGAGGCCAAGTGGTCCATGTGTTGGGGTTTGAAAGGTGCTGACGTTGGTTGTATGAGTTTTGGTAACATACTTGGCTGCATGAATTTCATCGTTCATGACGACCAAAACGCCCTTGTCGGCTGCTTTATCATCGCTGGCAACTCGTAAAGCGCTCAGATAGTTGTATACACCGTCACTACCAAGTTCGTTGGAACTACGCATAGCTCCTGTTAGAACGATGGGCTTGTGTGGGATTTTCATGGTATCAAGGAAGTAAGCTGTTTCTTCTAAGGTATCTGTACCATGTGTGATGACAACTCCATCGTAGTTATTAGCTTCCTCTTTGATTTTATGATAGAGTGCAAGCATATGCTTGGGTTTGATATGGGGACTTGGCAGATTAAAAAAGTCTAGGGCATGAACCTCAATCCCTTCAAGCGGATTGGAAACATGGTTCATGGGATTGTCCTGACTAGTTACAACGGCACCAGTGGCGTCTGCTTGCATGGAAATGGTCCCACCTGTATGCAAAACAAGGATTTTCTTAGGCATGATTTAGTCACTCTTTCTGAAATGTGGTATAATCATTGTAACACAAAAGGGGAGAATGGGATAGGATGGAAGTCAAGGCTGTTTTTTTTGATATCGATGGAACGCTAGTCAACGATCGCAAGAGTGTTTTGAAATCCACTAAGGACGCGATTAAGATTGTTAAAGAGCAAGGGGTACTTGTTGGAGTAGCGACAGGACGAGGGCCGTTTTTTGTCAAGGAATTGATGGAAGACTTGGACCTAGACTTTGCAGTGACCTACAATGGCCAATACATTTTTAATAAAGAAAAGGTACTCTTTGCAAGTCCGATTGCTAAATCAAGCCTGCGTCAACTGATTGCTTATGCTAAAAAGGAGCGTAAAGAAATCGCTCTTGGAACCGAGCATGCCGTTGTTGGTTCGAAAATTATGTCATTTGGTCTCGGATCCTTTTCCCAACTGGTTAGTCGTTTTATCCCGACAGTGCTGACAAGAACCGTTAGCCGCTCTTTTAATCGAATGGTCAGCAAGGCAGTTCCTCAAAAAGAAGACGACCTACTTAACTTGATTAACCAACCCATTTATCAAGTTTTGATGCTGATGACGCCAGAAGAATCTGAGAAGGCAGCAGCTGATTTTCAAGACTTGAAATTGACTCGAAGCAATCCTTTTGCCGCAGATATCATTAACCAAGGAAATTCCAAACTAGAAGGCATTTGTCGGGTCGGGAAAGAATATGGCTTTGCTCTCAACCAAGTCATGGCCTTTGGTGATTCCGACAACGACCTGGAGATGTTAGCAGGTGTCGGTATGTCAGTCGCTATGGGAAATGGCAGTAGCAGTGCCAAAGAGGTTGCTAAACACATTACGGCAAGTAATCAACAAGATGGCATCCACAAGGCGCTTGAGCACTTTGGTGTTTTGGCTTCAGAAAAAGTGTTTGTCAGTCGGGACTACCACTTTAATAAAGTCAAGACCTTCCACCACATGATGGATGAACGAACTCAAGAAGAACCACAAGCATGGGATGTTGAAGGTGCAACCCACCGCGCAGACTTTAAAATTGAAGAATTAGTAGAGTTTGTTCGCGCGGCAAGTTCTTCGGAGGAAGAATTCCAAGAGTCCCTTGCAAGCATGCATGAAGCACTTGATAAGGCAGCAGAGAAAGTGGCGAAAAAGACACCTGCTAACCAAAACTTGGTCGGTCAAGTGGATGCTTTGATCGACACACTGTATTTCACATACGGTAGTTTTGTTTTGATGGGAGTAGATCCAGAACGTATTTTTGATATTGTCCATGAAGCGAATATGGGGAAGGTCTTCCCTGATGGAAAAGCTCATTTTGACCCAGTTACACACAAGATTTTAAAACCAGATGACTGGGAAGAAAAATATGCTCCAGAACCTGCCATTAAACAGGAGCTACAACGTCAGCTTAAGGCTTATGAGCGACATAAAGAAAGAAACAGAAATAATAAGTAATAAAAAGGAGCTCTAGGCTCCTTTTCTTACTATTTACAATGTTTTTTCACTTTCTCTCACGACCAGCAAATCGACTTTTGCATGGCGGAGAATATATTCAGATGAAGAACCGACTAAGAGGCGTTCAAAGGCATTGAGACCTGTAGCACCAACTAAAATCAAGTCAACATTTTCTGCGTCCGGAATCGTCCGAGCGAGGAGAGTTTTGGGATTTCCCATTTCGATGACGATGTGGATATCAGTTAAACCAGCATCTTTTGCACGCTTTTCGTACTCTTTCATCATACTTTCAGCATCGGCTTGGAGTTCTTCGTAAACTTCAGCATCAAAGGTAGATACGCTTTGAAGAGCGCGTGTGTCAATAACATGGACAATGGTGAGCCTGGATTCATTGCGTAGAGCAGTGTAAACACCTTTGACGAAAGCCAAGTCCGCTTCTTTAGAACCATCAATTGCGACCATAACATTTTGGTAACGTTGTGCCATAATGAAACCTCCTGAAATTTTCTTGCTTTTATTGTAACCCTTTTCACTAAAGAAGTAAAGTAAAAATCATATTTTAAACCATATTGTTGGTCATAGACTTAGTGCGTATATAGAAATAAAAGAAAAGAGAATTAGTGAGGATTCTCTTTGTCAATGTTTTTTCTTTTGTTTCCTTGTTTATGGAAGCTTGTCGCAGCGACTTTCTAGTGGTATAATGTTACTATCTCGATGAATTGAGGAAAAAAGATGAAAGAATTTAACAAGTCTAGCAAGCTAGAGCATGTTGCTTATGATATCCGTGGTCCTGTTTTGGAAGAAGCCATGCGTATGCGAGCAAACGGAGAAAAGATTTTACGCCTGAATACAGGAAATCCAGCAGAATTTGGCTTTACAGCGCCAGATGAGGTCATTCATGATTTGATTATGAATGCGCGTGATAGCGAAGGTTACTCTGACTCTAAGGGTATTTTTTCGGCGCGTAAGGCTATCATGCAGTATTGCCAACTGAAGAAATTTCCAAATGTGGATATTGATGATATCTACCTTGGAAATGGTGTCAGTGAGTTGATTGTCATGTCCATGCAGGGGCTTTTGGACAATGGTGATGAGGTCTTGGTACCGATGCCAGACTATCCTCTCTGGACAGCAGCTGTCAGCCTAGCTGGAGGAAATGCCGTTCACTATATCTGTGATGAAGCTGCAGAATGGTACCCTGATATTGACGATATCAAGTCAAAAATCACTTCAAATACCAAGGCTATTATTCTCATCAATCCAAATAATCCGACAGGAGCTCTTTATCCCAAGGAACTCTTGTTGGATATTATTGAGATTGCCCGTCAAAACGACTTGATCATCTTTGCGGATGAAATTTACGACCGTATGGTCATGGATGGTCATGAGCATGTCTCAGTAGCTAGTCTGGCTCCAGATGTCTTCTGTGTCAGCATGAATGGTCTTTCAAAATCTCACCGTATCGCTGGTTTCCGTATAGGATGGATGGTCTTATCTGGACCTAAGACACATGTCAAGGGCTATATTGAAGGTCTCAATATGCTGTCCAACATGCGCCTTTGCTCTAACGTTTTGGCCCAGCAAGTCGTACAAACCTCGCTAGGTGGGCACCAGTCAGTGGACGAATTGCTCCTTCCTGGTGGACGGATCTACGAGCAAAGAAACTTCATTTACAATGCCATTCAAGATATTCCTGGTTTATCTGCTGTTAAACCCAAAGCCGGACTTTATATTTTCCCTAAAATTGACCGCAATATGTATCGCATCGATGATGATGAACAGTTCGTTCTTGATTTCTTGAAGCAGGAAAAGGTTCTCTTGGTTCATGGTCGCGGTTTTAACTGGCAAGAACCAGACCATTTCCGTATCGTTTACCTCCCTCGTGTAGATGAGTTAGCACAAATCCAAGAAAAGATGACTCGTTTCTTGAAACAGTATCGTAGATAGGGCTTACATTAGAAAAAGCTGGAAACATTTGCCTAGAGCTATTGACAAAAGTATCAGAATCAGATAGAATAGTAAAGTATGTTTAGTAACTGATCACTTTATAGCCGGCTAAACGAATACAAAATCTATGAGGAGGTATTCATCGTGAAACGTACTTATCAACCAAGTAAAATTCGTCGTGCGCGCAAACACGGATTCCGTAACCGTATGTCAACTAAAAACGGTCGTCGCGTATTGGCAGCTCGTCGTCGTAAAGGACGCAAAGTTTTGGCTGCATAATCCAAACAAATTCAGCAAAGAAGCCAGTAGGAACTCGAGTCTACTGGCTTTTGTTTTGCTCAACAAGTATAGATAGTGAAGGATTCATACATTTCCGTATGAGTTTTGTATCATGGAATAAGTCTCTGATCTATGAGAAAATTTGAGAAGTTCAGATAAAAAAGCTCAAAATCAAAAACAAATGATTTTGAGCTTTTGTTTATTCTTTTAAGTGATAAGAGTAGCTAGCGACAACGACGTCTTCATGCCATCTGAGAGCGTATTTTAGTTTGAGGCTCATTTGATTGTGCAGGATATTTTGCCAAGGCTTGTTAGGGATGAACTGTGGGACAAGGACTGTAACGGTGTAGTTTTTTTGCTTAGCTTCTTGGGCGATTCGTTTGACATACTTGACGCTAGGGGTGATGATGTCGCGGTAGCTAGTGTTGATATTCTTCAGAGTGATATTTGGGAAGTAATCGGCAAATTCCTGAAGAATTTCTTGGTCTTTTTCTGCCGTTTCTTTAGTAGAAATGTGCATGGCCAACACTTCGTCACCGATACTTTGAGCGTAGTTGATGGCTCCGATACTTACTCGAGTGACATTTCCTACTAGGACAAGGACAAGGTTACCGTCATAAGTGCGTTTTTCAATTCCTTCGTAGAGTCGTAGTTGTTTTGCCACTTTTTGGTAATGGTTGTGAATGGACAAAAAGAGGAAGGTTAAAACTAGGATAATTGGGAAGAATGGCCAGATATCACCCAGTCTGAAGAGGAGTAAAATGAGGACAATGGCATAACAAATGATGGCCCCAAGGATATTAGCGAAGGCAGATTTTAAGAAGTTTGCTCCTTTTTCCTTTTTCCAATGGCGAATCATCCCAGTCTGAGAAAGGGCAAAGGGAACGAAGACTCCGATAGTATAAAGAGGAATCAAGCGTTCAGTATTCCCATTAAAAATGAGAAGAAGGATCATAGCCCCAAAAGCCAGAGTTAAGATACCATTGGAGTAGCCAAGGCGATCCCCTTTTTCCATAAAGAGATGGGGCATGTACTTGTTTTTTGCCATATTGTAGGCCAGCATAGGGAAGGCTGAAAATCCAGTATTTGCAGCTACAGCTAGAATCAAGGCTGTCGAGAACTGGAAGAGATAGTAGCTAGCATGACCAAAAAATGAATCACCAAGAATGCCCTTGGCCATTTGCGAAAGGATGGTTTCTCCGTGTTGAGGCGTGATGCCCATCCAGTAGTTTAGGAAGGTGATGCCTGCAAAAAGAAATCCTAAAATCAGTGACATGATGGTCAAGGTTTGAGCAGCATTCTTTTCTTTTGGAGTTTTGAAAAATGGGACTGCATTTGAAATAGCCTCAACCCCAGTTAGAGAGGCAGAACCGCTAGTAAAGGCTCTCAATAGGAGAACGATGGAAAGGCTTGGAACAGTTTGCCCAATGGTTGAAGTCGCTTGATAGTTTAGGGAGCCTGTAGATAGTTGAAAGAACCCATAAAGCAAGAGAAAGACGGTACTGAAGATAAAGAGGTAGACGGGAATCATCAGAGAGCTGGCAGATTCTTTCAAGCCTCTTAAATTCAAGAGCATGAGCAGGCAGACTAGGAAAATAGAGATATGAAGATTGTAGGGATGGAGGGCAGGGATGGCTGCTGTAATAGCATCAGCTCCAGACGCAACGGATACGGCTACTGTCAGCATATAGTCAACAAGGAGACTGCCTCCTGCAATCAAGCCCAGTTCGGGGGAGAGATTTTCCCGAGTGACCATATAAGCTCCTCCGCCTTGAGGATAAGCGTGTATGATTTGACGATAGGAAATGGTCAAACTAGCGAGGAGTAAAAGGACAAAGATACCGATAGGGAGGCTCCACCAAATAGCGAGAGGAGAGAGGCTGACTAAAACGAGAATGACTTGTTCAGGTCCATAGGCAATAGAAGACAGGGCATCACTGGATAACATTGCAAGTGCCTGCATTTTTCCTAATAAGCCCCCTTCGCTGTCTGTGAGAGACTTGAGTGGCCGACCGATAAAGGTATATTTTAATTTTCTAAACATTTTCTTTTCCTTTACTGAAAATTTCAATAAGTGTTATTATACTGCTTTGAAAAAAGGTAGTCAAGGGAGAACGATTGGTATTAGAATATTTTTACAAGCCGAGGGATGCTATTTTTGGTATAATAGAGGGAAGAAAACGAGGTTAGAAGAGATGATTTTTGATACGCACACACATTTAAATGTAGAAGAATTTGCAGGACATGAGGCAGAAGAAATCGCCTTGGCTGCTGAGATGGGTGTGACACAGATGAATATTGTTGGTTTTGATAAACCGACCATTGAACGTGCCCTAGAGTTGGTAGATGAGTATAAGCAACTCTACGCAACTATTGGCTGGCATCCAACGGAAGCAGGGACTTACACAGACGAGGTCGAAGCTTACTTGCTTAAAAAGCTAAAGCATCCCAAGGTTGTCGCTTTAGGTGAGATTGGTCTGGACTACCATTGGATGACAGCACCTAAGGAAGTGCAGGAGCAGGTTTTTCGTCGTCAGATTCAGTTGTCTAAGGACTTGGATTTGCCTTTTGTGGTCCACACTCGTGATGCGCTAGAAGATACTTATGAGATTATCAAGAGCGAGGGCGTTGGTCCTCGTGGTGGGATTATGCATTCATTTTCGGGCTCTCTCAAGTGGGCTGAGAAGTTTATCGAGCTTGGTATGACCATTTCTTTCTCAGGAGTGGTGACTTTTAAGAAAGCAACGGATATCCAAGAAGCTGCTAGAGAACTTCCTTTGGACAAGATTTTGGTAGAGACGGATGCGCCCTACCTGCCTCCTGTTCCTAAACGTGGCCGTGAAAACAAGACAGCCTACACCCGCTATGTGGTGGACTTTATCGCGGATTTGCGTGGGATGACGACTGAGGAGTTAGCCGCAGTAACAACTGCAAATGCGGAGCGTATCTTTGGATTGGACAGCAAGTGATGAAAGAAAAAATTTCCCAAGTCATTGTGGTCGAAGGTCGCGATGATACGGCCAATCTCAAACGTTACTTTGATGTAGAGACCTATGAAACACGAGGTTCCGCAATAAATGACCAGGATATAGAGCGGATTCGTCGCCTGCATGAACTGCATGGAGTCATTGTCTTTACAGATCCAGATTTTAATGGGGAGCGCATTCGTCGCATGATTATGACGGCCATTCCAACGGTACAACATGCCTTTCTCAAGCGAGATGAGGCTGTTCCCAAATCCAAGTCCAAGGGACGTTCTCTGGGAATTGAACACGCCAGCTATGAAGATCTAAAAACAGCGCTGACTCAGGTGACAGAGCAATTTGAAAGCGAGAACGAGTTTAACATCAGTCGTGGTGACTTGATTCGCCTAGGTTTCCTAGCGGGAGCAGACAGCCGTAGACGCCGAGAGTATCTAGGCGATCAGCTCCGAATCGGCTATTCTAACGGCAAGCAACTCCTTAAGCGCTTAGAGTTGTTTGGCATTAGTCTAGCTGAAGTTGAAGATGCTATGACCAGTTATGAGGATTGAGAAACCGTCCCAAAATGTAGGCGGAATGTGTTACAATAGAAGTGAATAGATTGAGATGCTGGCTGTATGGGAACTGGTGTCCTACCTCATAAGATAGAACTTGAAATTTCTGAAGATATGTTGAAAGTCTATATAGATTTATCTACGGAAGAGGGATGAGTAGAATTCCATATCTTACTTTTAAAAAATTGAAAGGAAACAACATGGCCAATAGAAGCCATATTTACTTAAAAAACGGAGATGAAGCTCGTATTCTAACAGAGGGAATTTACACAATACCTTGTTTTTGGCAATTGTTTTGGGATGAAGAAGATTTAAAAGCTCCTATTGCTCTCTGGGAAACAGCAGAAAAACTCGAAGAAGATGAAGAGGAAGCAGAAAAGTTTTACCAAGAGCAGAATGTAGATATCTTACTTTCTATTGAAAAATTCCAGCAAAATGCCCTCCAAAATCGGTCCTTTTTAGAAGAAAATGCCCCGCAAGCCTTGCAACTATATGATGCCTTTGTTCGTTATATTCTTGCAAATGTCAAAGACGGTGATGTGCTTGGATTTGATGTTTTGGATGTAGTTTTTATGGACCAAGTGTCTGTAGTTTCTGATAAACTGTTAAAAAATATCCGAGCTATTCAGGAAAATCAACCAGAAGATTTGGATTTTTCTCTAACAGATAAGAACCTAATTGGCCTTGCTATGGGTTTTCCTGATTATTATGCTTCAGAATTATTGCCAGAAGACAATATTCTAGATTCGGTTGCCTATCAGGATGAATTGAAGAAAATGAACCCCCAAGAAGATAAGAAAGCGCTTGATATGACTGGATCCGATTCAAACAAGCATCGTATTCATTTTGTGTTTTGGATTGTATTGGTACTAGGAATTGTGTGGCTTCTATATATTATTTTTAGCTAATAATTAGAAAAGAGAATAGATGAGAATTGCAGATTATAGCGTGACCAAGGCAGTGCTGGAGCGTCACGGATTTACCTTTAAAAAATCCTTCGGGCAAAATTTCCTGACGGATACCAATATCCTTCAAAAAATCGTGGATACGGCTGAGATTGATGACCAGGTCAATGTCATCGAAATTGGCCCAGGAATTGGTGCCTTGACGGAGTTTTTGGCTGAGCGTGCGGCAGAAGTTATGGCTTTTGAGATTGACCACCGTTTGGTGCCAATTTTAGCAGATACTTTACGTGATTTTGACAATGTTACTGTAGTAAACGAGGACATTCTTAAGGTTGACTTGGCACAGTATATCCAGAATTTCAAAAATCTTGAACTACCAATCAAGGTAGTAGCCAACTTGCCATACTACATTACGACGCCTATTCTCATGCACTTGATCGAGAGTGGCATTCCTTTTAGTGAGTTTGTCGTCATGATGCAAAAAGAAGTGGCGGATCGCATCTCAGCACAGCCAAATACCAAGGCTTATGGTAGTTTGTCGATTGCTGTGCAGTATTATATGACAGCCAAGGTTGCCTTCATCGTGCCTCGTACGGTCTTTGTGCCTGCGCCAAATGTGGACTCAGCCATTTTAAAAATGGTGCGCCGTCCAGAGCCGGCTGTAGCAGTAACAGACGAGGACTTCTTCTTTAAGGTTTCCAAGGCTAGCTTCACCCATCGTCGTAAGACCTTGTGGAACAACTTGACAGGTTACTTTGGCAAAACCGAAGAAATCAAGGACAAACTGACCAAGGCTTTGGATCAGGCGGGCTTGTCACCAAGTGTGCGTGGAGAAGCACTAAGCTTGGAAGAATTTGCCAGTCTAGCAGATGCACTTAAAGGGCAAGGACTCTAGGATGCAGGGACAAATCATTAAAGCCTTGGCGGGCTTCTACTATGTGGAGAGTGACGGTCAAGTTTACCAGACACGCGCGCGCGGGAATTTCCGTAAAAAAGGTCATACACCCTACGTCGGGGACTGGGTAGACTTTTCTGCGGAGGAAAATTCAGAAGGTTACATTCTCAAGATTCACGAACGGAAAAATAGCCTGGTCCGTCCGCCTATTGTCAATATCGACCAAGCCGTGGTGATCATGTCGGTCAAGGAGCCGGATTTTAATAGCAATTTACTGGATCGCTTCTTGGTTCTCTTGGAACACAAGGGCATCCATCCTATCGTCTATATTTCTAAAATGGACATGCTGGAAGATAGAGGAGAACTGGATTTTTACCAGCAGACTTACGGTGACATTGGCTATGACTTTGTGACCCGTAAGGAAGAACTCCTGCCCTTGTTAATAGGCAAGGTTACAGTCTTTATGGGGCAGACAGGTGTTGGGAAGTCAACCCTTCTCAACAAAATCGCACCGGACCTCAATCTTGAAACAGGAGAAATTTCAGACAGTTTGGGTCGTGGTCGCCATACCACTCGGGCTGTTAGTTTTTACAACCTCAATGGTGGAAAGATTGCGGACACGCCGGGATTTTCATCACTGGACTACGAAGTGTCAACAGCAGAAGACCTCAATCAGGCCTTTCCAGAGATTGCTAGTGTCAGTCGCGACTGTAAATTCCGTACCTGTACCCATACCCATGAGCCGTCCTGTGCCGTCAAGCCAGCTGTAGAAGAGGGCATCATTGCCAGCTTCCGTTTTGACAACTACCTACAATTCCTCAGCGAAATTGAAAATCGCAGAGAAACCTATAAAAAAGTCAGCAAAAAAATTCCAAAATAAGGAGAAACCCATGTCTCAATACAAGATTGCTCCGTCAATTCTGGCAGCAGATTATGCCAACTTTGAACGTGAAATCAAACGCCTAGAAGCAACTGGTGCAGAATACGCCCATATCGATATTATGGATGGTCACTTTGTACCACAAATCAGTTTTGGTGCAGGTGTGGTTGAAGCTCTTCGCCCCCATAGCAAGATGGTCTTTGACTGCCACTTGATGGTAGCAAATCCTGAGCATCATTTAGAAGACTTTGCGCGTGCAGGTGCAGATATCATCAGCATTCACGTAGAGGCAACACCTCATATCCATGGAGCCCTCCAAAAAATTCGTTCGCTTGGTGTTAAACCTTCGGTTGTTATCAATCCCGGGACACCTGTTGAAGCGATTAAGCACGTGCTTCACCTAGTTGATCAAGTCTTGGTCATGACGGTTAACCCTGGCTTCGGCGGGCAAGCCTTTCTACCTGAAACCATGGATAAGATTCGTGAGTTAGTTGCTCTTCGTCAGGAAAAAGGTTTGAATTTTGAAATTGAAGTCGATGGCGGTATTGATGACCAGACCATTGCTCAAGCCAAAGAAGCTGGAGCGACCGTTTTTGTAGCAGGGTCTTATGTCTTTAAGGGAGATGTCAATGAACGAGTGCAAACGCTCAGAAAACAACTGGACTAGGGTTGCAGTTTTTGCAGGTGGAGACCGTGGTCATTATCGGACGGATTTTGATTGCTTTGTCGGTGTGGATCGAGGATCGCTCTGGGTCTTGGAAGAAGATCTACCTCTGGCTCTAGCAGTTGGAGATTTTGATTCGGTAACCGCAGACGAACGTCAGTTGATTCAAAAACGAGCCCAACATTTTGTCCAAGCTCAGCCAGAAAAGGATGATACGGATCTGGAATTGGCTCTCTTAACCATCTTTGAGCAAAATCCTCAGGCTCAAGTCACTATTTTTGGTGCTTTGGGTGGTCGTATTGACCATATGCTGGCCAATGTCTTTCTTCCAAGCAATCCCCAATTGGCACCCTATATGCGCCAGATAGCGATTGAGGACGGGCAAAATGTGATTAGCTATTGTCCAGAAGGGACCAGTCAACTAGAGTCTCGTTCAGACTATGACTATCTAGCCTTTATGCCGGTTCGGGATAGTCAGTTGACCATTCTTGGTGCCAAGTACGAGTTGATAGAGGAAAATTTTTTCTTTAAAAAAGTGTACGCTTCTAACGAATATATAGATAGGGAAGTTTCGGTAACTTGCCCAGATGGCTATGTCGTCGTGCTGCATAGCAAGGACAGGAGGTAGGATGGAGACTGTATTATTACTATTATTAATTGCCAACCTAGCTGGACTCTTTCTCATTTGGCAAAGGCAAGATAAGCAAGAGAAACACCTAAGCAAGAGTTTGGAGGATCAGGCAGATCATCTGTCAGATCAGTTGGATTACCGCTTTGAACAAGCTAGACAAGCCAGCCAGTTAGACCAAAAAGATTTGGAAGTGGCTGTCAGCGACCGCTTGCAGGAAGTGCGAATGGAGTTGCACCAAGGGCTGACTCAAGTCCGTCAAGAAATGACAGATAATCTTTTGCAAACCAGGGACAAGACCGACCAACGTCTCCAAGCCCTACAGGAATCCAATGAGCAACGTTTAGAACAAATGCGCCAGACGGTCGAGGAAAAGCTAGAAAAAACCTTGCAGACGCGCTTGCAGGCTTCCTTCGAGACAGTTTCCAAGCAACTGGAGTCTGTCAATCGAGGTCTTGGAGAAATGCAGACAGTTGCCCGTGATGTCGGAGCCCTCAACAAGGTTCTTTCTGGAACCAAGACGCGAGGCATTCTGGGAGAATTGCAACTGGGGCAAATCATCGAAGACATCATGACGCCTACCCAGTACGAACGAGAATATGCAACGGTTGAAAACTCCAGTGAACGTGTGGAATACGCCATCAAGTTGCCTGGGCAAGGCGACCAGGAATACGTCTATCTACCAATTGATTCCAAGTTTCCACTGGCAGATTATTACCGCCTAGAAGAAGCCTATGAAGCAGGTGATAAGGACGAGATTGAACGCTGTCGTAAATTCCTCTTAGCAAGCGTTAAGCGCTTTGCCAACGATATCAAGAGCAAGTATCTAGCGCCACCTCGAACGACCAATTTTGGAGTTTTGTTTGTTCCGACGGAGGGTCTCTACTCAGAAATTGTTCGTAATCCGGTCTTCTTTGATGATTTGAGACGGGAGGAGCAGATTATTGTCGCAGGTCCAAGTACCCTATCAGCCCTGCTTAACTCTCTATCAGTTGGCTTCAAGACTCTCAATATCCAAAAGAGTGCCGACCATATCAGCAAAACCCTAGCTAGCGTCAAGACCGAGTTTGGCAAGTTCGGGGGGATTTTGGTTAAGGCACAAAAACATCTTCAACATGCCTCTGGCAATATTGATGAATTATTAAACCGTCGTACCACAGCTATTGAGCGAACGCTCCGTCACATTGAGTTATCAGAAGGTGAGCCTGCGCTTGATCTACTCCATTTCCAAGAAGATGAGGAAGAATATGAAGATTAGTCACATGAAAAAAGATGAGTTGTTTGAAGGCTTTTACCTGATCAAATCAGCTGACCTAAGACAGACAAGAGCTGGGAAAAACTACCTAGCCTTTACCTTCCAAGATGATAGTGGCGAGATTGAAGGGAAACTCTGGGATGCCCAACCTCATAACGTTGAGGCTTTTACCGCAGGGAAAGTAGTCCACATGCAGGGGCGCAGAGAAGTTTATAACAACACTCCTCAAGTCAATCAAATTACCCTTCGTTTACCTCAGCCTGGGGAACCCAATAATCCAGCTGACTTCAAGGTCAAATCTCCAGTTGATGTCAAGGAGATTCGTGACTACATGTCGCAAATGATTTTCAAGATTGAAAATCCTGTCTGGCAGCGTATCGTTCGCAGTCTCTACACCAAGTATGATAAGGAATTCTACTCCTATCCAGCTGCCAAGACCAACCACCATGCCTTTGAAACTGGTTTAGCCTATCATACAGCCACCATGGTGCGTTTGGCAGATGCCATTAGCGAGATCTATCCTCAGCTCAACAAGAGCCTCCTTTATGCTGGGATTATGCTGCACGACTTGGCCAAGGTCTTAGAACTCAGTGGTCCTGATCAGACGGAGTACACAGTGCGAGGCAATCTCATCGGCCATATCGCCCTCATCGATAGCGAAATTACCAAGACAGTCATGGAACTCGGCATCGATGATACCAGAGAAGAAGTGGTGCTATTACGCCATGTCATCCTCAGTCATCATGGCTTGCTAGAGTATGGAAGTCCAGTCCGTCCACGCATTATGGAGGCAGAGATTATTCACATGATTGACAATCTCGATGCCAGCATGATGATGATGTCAACAGCTCTAGCTTTGGTGGACAAAGGAGAGATGACCAATAAAATCTTCGCTATGGACAATCGTTCCTTCTATAAACCAGATTTAGATTAATAATTTAAGAAAAACGAGCATTTTTTACGCAATAATGTTCGTTTTTTTATGTGAATATGGTATAATGGATAAAATATCAAAATTAAATGGAATGGTAAATAAAAATGAAATTAAGAAGAAGTGATCGGATGGTTGTCATTTCCAACTATTTGATTAATAATCCATACAAACTAACCAGTCTCAACACCTTTGCGGAAAAGTACGAATCTGCTAAATCATCTATCTCAGAGGACATCGTGATTATCAAGCGTGCTTTTGAAGAAATCGAAATCGGCCATATCCAGACAGTGACTGGAGCAGGTGGTGGCGTTATCTTTACACCATCAATTTCTAGTCATGAAGCCAAAGAAATGATCGCAGACTTGCGTGACAAACTTTCAGAAAGTGATCGTATCTTGCCAGGTGGTTATATCTATCTGTCTGATCTGCTTAGTACGCCTGCCATTTTGAAAAATATTGGTCGTATCATTGCCAAGAGCTTTATGGACCAAAAAATCGATGCCGTTATGACAGTAGCAACAAAAGGTGTGCCACTCGCAAATGCAGTTGCCAATGTCCTCAATGTTCCATTTGTCATTGTGCGTCGTGACTTAAAAATTACCGAAGGTTCAACGGTCAGTGTCAACTATGTTTCAGGTTCAAGTGGTGACCGTATTGAGAAAATGTTCCTTTCAAAACGCAGCCTCAAGGCAGGCAGTCGAGTCTTGATCGTGGATGACTTCTTGAAAGGTGGCGGAACTGTCAACGGGATGATTAGTCTCTTGCGTGAGTTCGATTCTGAACTAGCTGGTGTCGCAGTCTTTGCAGACAATGCCCAAGAAGAACGTGAAAAGCAGTTTGATTACAAGTCACTCTTGAAAGTAACCAATATTGATGTCAAGAACCAATCCATCGATGTTGAGATTGGAAATATCTTTGACGAAGACAAATAAGAGATAGAACTAAAGGTTGGAACGATTGTCCCAGCCTTTCTTTGCAAACAGAATAGAAGGAAGCTTATGAAAACACCATTTATCAGCCGAGAAGATTTAGAAACAATTGTTGCAGAGTTCCCGACTCCTTTTCACTTGTATGATGAGAAGGGGATTCGCGAGAAAGCGCGAGCCGTCAACCAGGCCTTTTCTTGGAATAAGGGATTCAAAGAATATTTTGCAGTTAAGGCTACTCCAACCCCAGCCATCTTGAAAATTCTCAAAGAGGAAGGTTGTGGTGTTGACTGTTCTAGTTATGTGGAGCTCTTGATGAGTCACAAACTGGATTTTCCCGGTTCTGAGATCATGTTCTCTTCTAACAATACCCCAGACCAAGAGTACGCTTATGCGCGTGAATTGGGCGCAACCATTAACTTGGATGCTTTTGAAGACATTGAACATCTGGAGCGAGCGGCAGGCATTCCAGAAATCATCTCTTGTCGTTACAATCCTGGAGGCGTTTTTGAGCTAGGAACAGATATCATGGACAATCCCGGGGAAGCCAAGTTTGGCATGACCAAGAATCAACTCTTTGAAGCTTTTGCCATCTTAAAGGAAAAAGGAGCTAAGACTTTTGGGATTCACTCTTTCCTAGCATCCAATACTGTCATCCATCTCTATTATCCAGAGTTGGCACGTCAGCTCTTTGAATTGGCTGTTGAAATCAAGGAAAAGTTGGGCATTTCGCTAGACTTTATCAATCTTTCTGGCGGTATTGGTGTCAATTACCGTCCAGGCCAGGAGCCAAATGATATTGCGATGATTGGTGAAGGGGTGCGTAAGGTTTATGAAGAAGTCCTTACGCCAGCAGGTCTTGGTCAGGTCAAGATTTTCACTGAATTGGGGCGTTTTATGCTGGCGCCTCATGGAGTTCTCGTCACCAAAGTAACTCATAAAAAGAAAACCTACCGTACCTATCTAGGTGTGGATGCATCAGCAGTCAACCTCATGCGCCCAGCCATGTATGGAGCCTACCACCATATCACGAATCTTACTCATCCAGATGGACCAATTGAGGTGGTAGATGTGGTCGGTTCACTCTGTGAAAACAATGATAAATTTGCCGTCAATCGCGAACTACCTCATACAGAAATCGGTGATTTGCTGGTAATTCATGATACAGGTGCACATGGATTCTCCATGGGTTATCAGTACAATGCCAAACTACGCTCGGCAGAAATCCTCTATACTGAAGAAGGCAAAGCCCACCAAATCCGCCGTGCAGAGCGCCCTGAGGACTATTTCGCAACCTTGTATGGTTTTGATTTTGAATCGGATCATTAAAAGAAATTGAAAATGAAAGTGAAAAACAGATTGCTTTCTAAAAAATAGACAAAAAAACCTTGTTTTTCACCTTACTCGTGATATAATAAAACTATAAAACGGTTTCAAGGAAGGTGACGATATGTCTGAAGAAACAATTGACTATGGACAAGTGACAGGAATGGTGCATTCGACAGAGAGTTTTGGGGCGGTAGATGGCCCTGGGATTCGTTTCATTGTCTTTTTGCAAGGTTGTCACATGCGTTGCCAGTACTGTCATAACCCCGACACATGGGCTATGGAGACCAATAAATCACGCGAACGGACAGTAGACGATGTCTTGACAGAAGCTCTTCGCTACCGTGGTTTTTGGGGAGACAAGGGAGGAATTACTGTCAGTGGAGGAGAAGCCCTCTTACAGATTGATTTCCTAATTGCCCTCTTTACCAAGGCCAAGGAAAAAGGAATCCACTGTACCTTGGATACCTGTGCCCTTCCGTTCCGTAATAAACCACGTTATCTCGAAAAGTTTAATAAACTCATGGCGGTGACAGATTTGGTTCTCTTGGATATCAAGGAAATCAACGATGAACAACACAGAATTGTTACCAGCCAAACCAATAAAAACATCTTGGCTTGTGCAAAATATCTATCAGATATTGGGAAGCCTGTGTGGATTCGCCATGTGCTGGTTCCAGGCTTGACAGATAGAGATGAGGACTTGATCGAACTTGGTAAATTCGTCAAAACCCTCAAAAACGTTGATAAGTTTGAAATTCTACCTTATCACACTATGGGAGAATTCAAGTGGCGTGAACTTGGAATTCCATACTCACTTGAAGGGGTAAAACCACCAACAGCAGACCGTGTCAAGAATGCCAAAAAACTCATGGATACAGAAAGCTATCAAGACTATATGAAACGTGTACATGGATAAAAAAGAAGCCTGATGGAAACATCAGGCTTTTGTGATGCAAAAAAGGCCTAGCCTTTCAGCTAAGCCGTTACTTTATTTTCTAGAATGTTGTTTACCAGCATTACGTTTTTTATGTTTCTTAGTAGTCGTAATTGCAGTTGCTTGGTTAGGAGTGATATCTTTTCGCCCGCCTGTAGTTGATGCTGAACTTGCTTTTGGTGGATTTTTGGCAAATTCTTCACGTACTTTTTGACGAAGTTTTGGACGAACAACATAGTTAACGATGAACTGTTGGAGAATCATCATGAAACCACCGACAACCCAGTAAAGTGTCACACTGGCTGGTGCGAAGAGGGAGAAGACGACAATCATGAGTGGGCTCATGTAAATCATTTTCTTGAGTTGATCTCTTTGCATCTCGTCTTCTACTCCGTGAAGTGAAAGGAGTGATTGGAGATAGTAGAGGATAC
Organism: Streptococcus oralis; assembly: GCF_023611505.1. Classification (NCBI taxonomy): domain Bacteria; kingdom Bacillati; phylum Bacillota; class Bacilli; order Lactobacillales; family Streptococcaceae; genus Streptococcus; species Streptococcus oralis. Next base: position 285,259 of record NZ_CP097843.1, read on the forward strand.
CAGCGAAGGCGACAAGGATCATACTTGGAGAACCGAGATTGATACCCAAGAAGGTAGAGCTAGATACTCCATCAGTATACTGGGCTGCAAAGTAGATAGCAGAGAAGAAAGGCATCTGAATGAGGATAGGGAAGCATCCTACACCACCGAACATGCTGATGCCGTTTTCTTTTTGTGCAGCAAAGAGAGCCTGTTGTGCTTCTAGTTTTTCTTCCTGAGTTGTTGCCTCTTTAAGGCGTGTTTGATGTGGTTCGAGCACATGTTTGAGAGCATTCATCTTTTCAGAGTGAAGCGTTGCCTTCCATGATTGGTAGATACCAAGTGGCAAAATAATCAAACGTACGATAATGGTTACGATAATGATAGCCACACCAAAGCCTAGACCTTTATCAGTAGCGAAGTATTTGATAGCCTCTGCCATAGGCGATCCGATAGTGTTCCAGATAAAACCAGTAGGTTGTCCTGTTGCTTTGTCTACTTGGACACAGCCTGTCAAGATAAGTAGCATAGCCACTCCCATAGCTGAGAGGGCAAAACGTTTAATAGATTTCAATGTTTTCATTCCTTCTTTAAAAATTATACCTTTCTATTCTACTGTTTTTTTGTAAAATATACAATAGTTCTGGAGACCTAATTTGCGACTTTGAAGTCCGAATAGGATGAAAAGTTGCTCATCTGCACATCTAGATAGGTAACTTTTGAAAAAGGTGTCGGACCTTTTCGGATTTCTTGGATAAATTTTGCCATAGTGGCAGAGGAGTCTGCCTGAGCAAGAATTTCCACTGTGCCATCGTCGTTATTCCATACCCGACCAGTGATGCCACCGATTTCAAGAGCTAAAGTATAAACACCCCAGCGAAAACCAACACCCTGTACTCTGCCTTGGGCAATCATTCTAACCTTTTGCATACCAAACCCCTTTGATTGTGTTATAATGTTTCTATGACTATTATAACCTCAAAAGCCAATTCAGTGGTAAAAAATGCCAAGAAATTGCATCAAAAAAAATATCGAAAGTCTGCCTATTTGATTGAAGGTTGGCACTTATTTGAAGAAGCTGTTCAAGCTGGGGTGAGGATTGAGAAGATCTTTGCTCTGGAAAGTTACCGAGGTCAGTTAGCTGCTTTTTCTCAAACTATCTGGGTTTCAGAGGAGATTTTGCGGGATTTAGCAGATACGCAAACCCCTCAAGGCATTGTCGCTGTTATTCAAAAAGAAGAAGTGGGACTGCCTGATTTCCGTCAGGGTAAGTTTCTATTTTTAGAGAATGTCCAAGATCCTGGTAATGTGGGTACCATGATTCGGACGGCGGATGCGGCAGGCTTTACAGGGGTTATTGTTTCAGATAAGTCAGCAGATATCTACAGTCTCAAGACCCTGCGTTCCATGCAAGGAAGTCATTTTCACTTGCCCATCTATCGCATGCCCGTTGCCGCTTTTGTAGAAGAGGCAAAGAAGAGCAACTTGCCCATTCTAGCAACGACCTTATCCAAAGAATCCAAGGACTATCGTGAGCTTTCTCCCTTAGAAAACTTTGCTTTAGTCATGGGAAATGAAGGGCAGGGGATTAGTCCTGTCATGGCTGAGAGTGCTGATCAGCTGGTTCATATTGGCATGAAAGGTCGAGCAGAAAGTCTCAACGTGGCAGTTGCCGCAGGTATATTGATGTTTTATTTTAGCTAATTTATAAAATCTTTGTTATAATCAAGACATACTTATAGAGAAAAGGAGAATCAGAATGAATCAAACGATTATTCAAGAACGTTCAGGTCTCAATCAATTTTACGCTAAGGTTTATGCCTTTGTAGGACTTGGGATTGGTCTATCAGCTCTCGTGTCAGCTTTGATGTTGACAGTTTTTCAGTCCCAGTTGATTTACTTTTTAATGCATGGTCGTCTCTGGCTGGTGATTGCAACTTTTGCAGAACTTGCTCTAGTCTTTGTTGCAAGTAGCATGGCTGCGAAGAACAGCCCAGCAGCTCTCCCAGTATTTTTAGTTTATTCTGTTTTAAATGGATTTACGCTCAGTTTTGTCGTAGCCTTTTATACACCTGGGACCGTCTTATCAGCCTTTGTATCCAGTGCCCTTCTCTTCTTTGTCATGGCGGTAATCGGAATTTTCACTAAGAAAGATTTGAGTGGAATGGGACGAGCTTTGATGGCAGCGCTTGTCGGCCTCATCATTGCCATGGTTGTGAATCTATTTTTAGCTAATAGCTTCTTTGACTACATGATTAGTATTGCCATGGTCTTGGTTTTCTCAGGTTTGATTGCTTGGGACAACCAAAAGATTCGCTATGTTTATGAGCAGTCACGAGGACAAGTAGCGACAGGTTGGGTCATTTCAATGGCACTCAGCATCTACCTAGACTTTATCAACCTCTTCCTTAGCATCTTACGAATCTTTGGTCGAAACGATTAATGAATGACAGAGTCAGTGTTCGAAAGAGCACTGACTTTTTCTTATTTACTCTTTTCTTTTCTTGGAAATAGGTGTATAATGCTTTTAACTAATTTTTGAGGAGCCGTTTATGAAGAAAAGTTTTATCCATCAGCAAGAAGAGATTTCCTTTGTCAAAAACACCTTTACCCAGTATTTGAAAGATAAGTTAGAAGTTGTTGAAGTTCAAGGTCCTATCTTGAGCAAGGTTGGTGATGGGATGCAGGATAACCTGTCCGGTGTCGAACATCCAGTATCCGTAAAGGTCTTGCAGATTCCAGATGAAACTTATGAAGTCGTTCACTCACTAGCCAAATGGAAGCGCCACACCTTGGCTCGCTTTGGTTTTGGAGAAGGTGAAGGTCTATTTGTTCATATGAAGGCCCTTCGTCCAGATGAAGATTCGCTTGATGCGACTCACTCAGTTTATGTGGACCAGTGGGACTGGGAAAAAGTGATTCCAAATGGTCAACGCAATATCGCTTATCTCAAAGAAACCGTTGAGAAGATTTACAAGGCTATTCGTCTGACAGAGCTAGCCGTAGAAGCGCGCTACGATATTGAATCCATCTTGCCAAAACAAATCACCTTTATCCATACAGAAGAGTTGGTGGAACGCTATCCAGATTTGACACCGAAAGAGCGTGAAAATGCAATCTGTAAAGAGTTTGGTGCTGTCTTCTTGATTGGTATTGGTGGCGAGTTGCCTGATGGCAAACCTCATGACGGCCGTGCACCTGACTACGATGACTGGACAACAGAGTCTGAAAATGGCTACAAAGGGTTGAATGGCGATATTCTAGTTTGGAACGAATCTCTTGGTTGTGCCTTTGAACTTTCCTCAATGGGGATTCGGGTAGATGAGGATACACTTCGTCGCCAGGTGGCTCTTACAGGAGACGAAGATCGGCTTGAGCTGGAATGGCATAAAGCCCTGCTTAACGGTCTTTTCCCATTGACAATCGGTGGGGGTATCGGACAGTCTCGGATGGCCATGTTCTTACTTCGCAAGAAACACATTGGAGAAGTTCAGACTAGTGTTTGGCCTCAAGAAGTCCGCGATACTTACGAAAATATCTTGTAGAAAACCGAACCGCAAGGTTCGGTTTTCTTTCTCTTTTTGCCTATAATTTGGTATAATAAACGGTATGAAAATCGTATCAGGAATCTACGGAGGGCGTCCTCTCAAGACGCTAGAAGGAAAGACGACGAGGCCGACATCGGATAAGGTGCGTGGAGCTATCTTTAACATGATAGGTCCCTATTTTGAGGGTGGTCGTGTCTTGGATCTCTATGCTGGCAGTGGTGGCTTATCTATTGAGGCAGTCTCGCGTGGGATGTCCCATGCTGTCCTAGTGGAACGGGATCGAAAGGCACAAGCTATCATCGCTGAAAATATCCAGATGACCAAGGAAGTTTCCAAATTTCAGCTCTTAAAGATGGAGGCTGAACGGGCCTTGGAGCAAGTGAAAGGTCCCTTTGACCTGGTCTTTTTAGATCCTCCCTATGCCAAGGAACAAATCGTTGCAGATATCGAAAAAATGGCAGAAAGAAACCTTTTCTCCCAAGAGGTCATGGTTGTCTGTGAAACCGATAAGTCTGTAGAACTTCCAGAAGAAATTACCTGCCTAGGCATCTGGAAGGAAAAAATATATGGGATTAGTAAGGTGACAGTCTATGTCAGATAAAATTGGATTATTTACAGGATCATTTGATCCGATGACAAATGGACATCTGGATATCATTGAACGTGCCAGCAAACTCTTTGATAAGCTCTATGTCGGGGTGTTCTACAATCCCCGCAAACAAGGTTTTCTTCCTGTTGAAAACCGCAAACGGGCAGTCGAAAAAGCGGTGGCGCATTTAGATAATGTAGAGGTGCTGGCTTCTCATGATGAATTGGTAGTCGAAGTTGCAAGGAGACTGGGAGCTAAAACTCTTGTCCGTGGCTTGCGGAATGCCACCGACTTGCAATACGAGTCTAGTTTTGATTACTACAATCATCAACTGGCTCCAGAAATCGAAACCATTTACCTATATAGTCGCCCAGAGCATCTTTATATTAGCTCTTCAGCCATGAGAGAACTTCTGAAGTTTGGTCAGGAGATTCAGCAATATGTCCCAAACAGTGTTGTGGAGGAATTAGAACATGAAGAAAAAAACTAGATGGCCCTTATATGTCATCCTAGCACTAGTAGTGACTTTTTTAGCCTTTGTAGTACCTTTACCTTACTACATAGAAGTTCCAGGTGGAGCGGAAGATATTCGTCAAGTTTTAAAAGTCAATGAAACAGAAGATACAGAAGCAGGAGCTTACCAGTTTGTGACAGTTGGTATTCGGCATGCAACTCTGTCGCATCTTGTCTATGCTTGGTTAACACCTTTCACGGATATTAGAAGTGCCAAGGAGACTACGGGTGGCTCTACGGATGCAGAGTTTATGCGGATCAATCAGTTCTATATGCAAACGTCCCAAAACATGGCCAAGTATCAAGGATTGAAGACGGCTGGAAAGGATATCGAACTCAAGTATCTGGGTGTTTACGTCTTAACCGTGACAGACAATTCAACTTTTAAAGGCATTCTGAACATTGCAGACACAGTGACGGCTGTTAACGACAAAACATTTGACAGTTCCAAAGACTTGGTCGACTATGTCAACTCTCAACAATTAGGGGACACGGTCAAAGTGACCTATGAGGAAGACGGAAAAGTCAAGTCTGCTGAAGGTAAAATTATCACTCTAGAAAATGGGAAAAACGGGATTGGGATTGGTTTGATTGACCGTACGGAAGTGACCAGTAATGTTCCCATTCGCTTTTCAACAGCTGGTATCGGGGGACCAAGTGCCGGTCTTATGTTTAGTCTAGCTATTTACACCCAGATAGCAGATCCAGGACTTCGTAATGGCCGTATCGTTGCGGGAACGGGAACCATTGATCGGGACGGAAATGTTGGCGACATTGGTGGAATTGACAAAAAAGTAGTTGCAGCCTCTCGTCAGGGAGCCAACGTCTTTTTTGCCCCTGACAATCCAGTCACTGAGGAAGCAAAAAAAGCAGATCCCAATGCGAAAAGCAACTATGAAACAGCCCTAGAAGCTGCCAAAACTATCAAGACAGAGATGAAAATCGTTCCCGTTAAAACCTTGCAGGATGCGATTGATTACCTTAAAAACAACCCCTAATTCGTAGAAAAATCGAAAACTAGCGCGCAAGCGGATAAGATGGTATAATAGTCAAATGGTTCAATTATTATTCACTCTAAGTAGTCATATACTCTTTATTTATTTGAGTTTTTACCTTTTGAAAGATCTTGTGAGATGGGAAAAGGTTTTAAAAGTGACCTCTACTAACACAAAAAAAGTTCGTTTGTTGGTAGGCTTCTTTAGTATTGTAATGGGCTACATCTTGAGTTCATTCTTTATCAGTTTATATCAACTGTGGCAAGAAGCGCTTAGAGGACTATTATAAAATCAAAAGTAAAGGAAACAACTATGGAAAAAATTGTGGTTCAAGGCGGGGATAATCGTCTGGTCGGGAGTGTGACGATCGAGGGAGCAAAGAATGCAGTCTTGCCCTTGTTGGCAGCGACTATTCTAGCAAGCAAGGGTAAGACAGTCTTGCAGAACGTTCCTATCTTGTCAGATGTGTTCACCATGAATCAAGTAGTTCGTGGTCTGAATGCCAAGGTGGACTTTGATGAGGAAGCTCATATTGTCGAGGTCGATGCGACTGGTGATATCACGGAGGAAGCTCCTTATAAATATGTCAGCAAGATGCGAGCATCCATCGTTGTCTTGGGACCAATCCTTGCTCGTGTAGGCCATGCCAAAGTTTCTATGCCAGGGGGGTGCACCATCGGGAGTCGTCCGATCGACCTCCACCTCAAAGGTTTGGAAGCTATGGGGGCAAAAATCACTCAGGCAGCTGGTTACATCGAAGCCAAGGCAGACCACTTGCATGGCGCTCATATCTACATGGATTTCCCTAGTGTCGGCGCAACACAAAACCTCATGATGGCAGCAACTCTAGCTGATGGTGTGACAGTGATTGAAAATGCTGCGCGTGAGCCAGAAATTGTTGATCTCGCTATCTTCCTTAATGAAATGGGAGCCAAGGTCAAGGGAGCTGGCACAGAAACAATCACCGTGATTGGTGTTGAGGAACTCCATGGTACGACCCACAATGTGGTACAGGACCGTATCGAAGCCGGAACCTTTATGGTGGCTGCAGCTATGACAGGTGGGGATGTTCTCGTTCGTGATGCAGTATGGGAGCATAATCGTCCCTTGATTTCAAAACTACTTGAGATGGGTGTTGAAGTGACAGAGGAATCTGAAGGTATTCGTGTTCGTTCTCGACTTGAAAATCTCAAGGCTGTTCATGTAAAAACCTTGCCACATCCAGGATTTCCAACAGATATGCAGGCACAATTTACAGCTCTGATGACAGTTGCAAAAGGGGAATCCACCATGGTGGAAACGGTGTTTGAGAATCGCTTCCAACACTTGGAGGAAATGCGCCGTATGGGCTTGCATTCAGAGATTATCCGTGATACAGCTCGTATTGTAGGGGGACAGGCTTTACAGGGGGCAGAAGTTCTATCAACGGACCTTCGCGCTAGTGCTGCTTTGATTTTGACAGGTCTGGTTGCGCAGGGAGAAACAGTTGTCGGTAAATTAGTCCACCTTGATAGAGGTTATTACCGCTTCCATGAGAAATTGGCTCAGCTAGGAGCGAAGATTCAGCGAATTGAGGCAAATGATGAAGAAGAATAAAAACTTACGCTATGTACTCCGTCGCCTACTGTTGATTTTTATTGTTCTCTTGATAGGTTTCCTTGCTTTAGGAATCGGCTTGATGGTTGGCTATGGCATCCTAGGAAAGGGACAGGATCCATGGGCAATATTGTCTCCGGCAAAGTGGCAGGAATTGATTAGCAAATTTACAGGAAATTAGACTGGGAGACCAGTCTTTTTCTAAAGAAATAAGGAGAAAAATGGACAAAAAAACAAGACAGACTTTGATAGGGTTACTTCTATTCTTACTCTTGGCTGCGGGAAGCTATTATATCAAGCAGATGCAATCGGCATCAAATAGCCCTCGAACTAAGGTTAGTCAGAAAAAACAAGCTTCAGAAGCTCCCAGTCAGGAGCTGGCTGAAAGTGTCTTAACTGAGTCGATAAAGAACCAAATCAAGGGGGATCTCGAGTGGAATGGAGCAGGGGCTTTTGTTGTCAATGGCAATAAAACCAATCTAGATGCCAAGGTTTCAAGCAAACCCTATGCGGATAATAAAACAAAGACAGTTGGAAAAGAAACAGTCCCAACTGTTGCCAATGCCATCTTATCCAAAGCGACTCGGCAGTATAAGAATCGTGAAGAAACAGGAAATGGATCCACCTCTTGGACGCCACCAGGATGGCATCAGGTTAAGAATCTAAAGGGAGCCTACACACATGCAGTCGATAGAGGACACCTGCTGGGCTATGCCTTGATAGGTGGTTTGGATGGTTTTGATGCCTCTACCAGCAATCCTAAGAATATTGCAGTCCAGACAGCCTGGGCTAACCAAGCGCAGGCTGAAGATTCGACAGGTCAGAACTACTATGAGAGTTTGGTCAGAAAATCCTTGGACAAAAATAAGAGGGTCCGTTACCGCGTGACACTCCACTATGCGACAAATGAGGATCTAGTTCCATCTGCTTCACAAATTGAAGCCAAATCTTCGGATGGCGAATTGGAGTTCAACGTGCTAATCCCCAATGTTCAAAAGGGAATCCAGCTTGATTACCGAACAGGGCAAGTAACAGTGACAGATTAGAAACAATAGATACAATAAAAATAGCTCCTTTGTCTTCTAGAGGCAGGGGAGTTGTTGTTTAAATGAAAAATAATGTGAATCCTGAAGAATTTTATGATATAATGAAACACAAGATACTATTTTAGGAGAAGGACTATGGAAGACCCGAGCAGTCAGAATTTGTTGCTACAGTTTGTATTATTATTTATCTTGACCTTGTTAAATGCTTTTTTCTCAGCCACTGAGATGGCAATGGTGTCACTAAACCGTTCCCGAGTAGAACAAAAGGCAGAAGAGGGAGACAAACGTTACATTCGTTTGTTAAAGGTACTTGAAAATCCTAACCACTTTTTATCAACAATTCAAGTCGGTATCACCTTGATCACGATCTTGTCAGGGGCAAAATTGGCAGATACACTTGGACAAGTAATTGCCTCTTGGATGGGGAACGGAGAAACAGCTTATGCCATTGCAAGTTTCCTCTCTTTGGCATTCTTGACCTACATCTCTATTGTTTTTGGTGAACTATATCCTAAACGGATTGCCCTCAATCTGAAAGATGCTTTGGCAATTCGAACAGCACCAATTATTATTGGTCTTGGAAAGATTGTCAGTCCCTTTGTCTGGCTGTTATCTGCTTCAACCAATTTGTTAAGTCGTTTAACACCAATGACCTTTGATGATGCGGATGAAAAGATGACACGTGATGAAATAGAGTACATGCTCACCAATAGTGAAGAAACACTGGATGCAGATGAGATTGAAATGCTACAGGGAGTCTTTTCTTTAGATGAACTAATGGCTCGTGAGCTAATGGTGCCCCGAACAGATGCCTTTATGGTAGATATTCAGGATGACAGTCAAACGATTATCGAGAGTATTTTAAAGCAAAATTTCTCACGTATCCCTGTTTATGATGGGGATAAGGACAATGTGATTGGTTTGATTCACACCAAGCGCTTGTTGAATGCCGCTTTTGTGGATGGCTTTGACAATATTGTCTGGAAACGAATTCTCCAAACGCCACTGTTTGTTCCTGAGACTATCTTTGTGGACGATCTCCTTAAAGAACTTCGAAATACCCAAAATCAAATGGCCATCTTACTAGATGAATACGGTGGAATGGCTGGTTTGGTAACTCTGGAGGACCTCTTAGAAGAAATTGTTGGTGAGATTGATGATGAGACTGACAAGGCTGAAATTGAAGTCCATCAAATAGGAGAAGACACCTATATCGTTCAAGGCACCATGAATCTTAATGATTTTAATGACTACTTTGATGTAGAATTGGAAAGTGATGATGTTGATACCATCGCCGGTTATTATTTGACGGGTGTGGGAATGATTCCAACGACTGAAAAACTCAGTTATGAATTGGTCAGCCAAAACAAACAAATCATCCTAACCAATGACAAGGTGAAAAACGGACGTGTTACCAAGGTAAAAGTCCAAATCACTGAAATAGAGACTGAAGAAGAAACAGAATAAAGCAGTGACTTGAGTCACTGCTTTTTGTAAATCTATATTGTAGATACAGTTATCCCTATCTATTTGGAATAACAAAAAAGCCCGATTGTCCGGGCTTTTTATTCGGTTAATTCCTGTTAATTCAGGTACTGAAAGGCGGTAGACGGATTTGAACCGACGATCAAGCTTTTGCAGAGCCGTGCCTTACCACTTGGCTATACCGCCTCAACGTTTATTATTATACCTTGAAAATCATTTCCCGTCAATAGTTTCTTAATCGAAAATCCAATTTAGAAGATTGCCCTTTCTGACTGGGTAGAAAATGGAGAAAGGAAACCTGAAAATCAGGCTTTATGAACATTAAGTTTGCTTTATGACTCGATAGATAGCAAACAAAGAATAAAGAAATTTGACAAATGAAAGTTTTTTATGGATGCACGCCTAAATATTCTGAAAATTCGTTTACTTTTTAGAAGATATATGTTATAATCTTCAATAAGCCTAAATTTTTCAAGAGGAGTTAAAAACATGAAAAAAAGTAGAGTATTGGTTGCAGCAGGAGTTGCTTTATTAGCAACTGGAGTACTAGCTGCTTGCGGTTCTAAATCATCTGATTCAACGGCGCCAAAAAATTATGGTTATATCTATTCAGCTGACCCAGAAACGTTGGATTACCTCATTTCAGGTAAACAAAGTACTAAGATTGCCACTTCAAATGGTATTGATGGTCTCTTCACAAATGACAAATATGGGAATTTGACTCCCGCAGTGGCAGAAGATTGGTCAGTCTCAAAAGATGGTTTGACTTATACCTACAAAATCCGTAAAGGTGTTAAATGGATGACATCTGATGGAGAAGAGTACGCTGAAGTAACAGCTAAAGATTTCGTAAATGGTTTGAAACACGCAGCAGATAAGAAATCCGAAGCCCTATATTTAGCAGAAACTTCTGTTAAAGGATTGTCTGATTATTTGTCTGGAAATTCAAAAGACTTTTCTACGGTAGGTGTGAAGGCAGTTGATGATTATACTCTTGAGTATACATTGAACCAACCAGAACCATACTGGAACTCTAAGATGGCTTATTCAATCTTCTGGCCATTGAACGAAGATTTTGAAAAATCAAAAGGATCAGATTTTGCCAAAGCAACAGATCCTACGTCCTTGCTTTATAATGGTCCGTTCTTGCTAAAAGGTTTGACTACTAAATCTTCTATCGAATTTGCTAAGAATGAGCAGTACTGGGATAAGGATAATGTTCACCTTGATAAAGTTACTCTTGCTTTCTATGATGGGTCAGACCAAGAGTCCATTGAACGTAACTTTACAAGTGGAGCATACAGCTATGCTCGCCTTTTCCCAACAAGTTCAAACTACTCTAAGGTAGAAGAAACATACAAAGACAATATCTTCTACACTCCATCAGGACCTGGTATTGCTGGTTTGGGTGTGAATATTGACCGTCAAGGTTACAAATACACTTCTAAGACAACTGACGAAGAGAAAACTTCTACTAAGAAAGCCCTTCTTAACAAGGATTTCCGTCAGGCCTTGAACTTTGCCTTTGACCGTACTTCTTACTCAGCACAAATCAATGGTAAAGAAGGTGCTCCTCTTGCAGTTCGTAACCTCTTTGTGAAACCAGGTTTTGTCTCTGCAGGTGAAAAAACTTTCGGTGACTTGGTAACTGAAAAGATGGCTACTTATGGTGATGAGTGGAAGAATGTAAACTTTGCGGATGGTCAAGATGGACTCTTCAACGCCGATAAAGCCAAAGCCGAATTTGCCAAAGCTAAAACTGCATTGGAAGCAGAAGGTGTGAAATTCCCTATCCACTTGGATATTCCAGTAGACCAAACATCTAAAAACTATATCGCACGTATCCAATCTTTCAAACAATCCGTTGAAACAGTACTTGGTGAAGGCAATGTAGTCATTGATATCCAACAAGTTTCTAAAGATGAGTTGAACAATATCACTTACTATGCTGCAAGCGCTGCGGCAGAAGATTGGGATCTCTCAGGAGCAGTTGGGTGGAACCCAGACTATGAAGATCCGTCAACTTACCTTGATATCTTGAAAACAACGAATGCTGAACAAACAAAAACATACATGGGTTACGAAGGTGCAGATAACGCTGCGGCTGCTCAAGTTGGTTTGAAAGAATACGATAAGCTAGTTGATGAAGCTGCTAAAGAAACAAGCGATTTGAATGTTCGTTATGAAAAATACGCGGCTGCCCAAGCTTGGTTGACAGATAGCTCACTCTTCTTGCCAGCTATGTCATCAAGTGGTGCTGCACCATTCATTTCTCGTGTTGTACCATTCTCAGCATCATACAGCCAGTCTGGAGATAAGAGCTCAGATGTATACTTCAAGTATATTCAGTTGCAAGACAAGGTTGTAACGAAAGCTGATTACGAACAAGCTCGTGAGAAATGGCTCAAAGAGAAAAAAGAATCAAACGAAAAAGTTCAAAAAGAATTGACGAATCACGTTAAATAAATAACTCTCAAGAGAACTTTCTCTCCATGAGGAGAAGGTTCTTTTGGGATTTTAAAAGGAAACGATATGAAAAAATATATTTTTATGCGTGTCTTGCGCTCATTGTTGTCTATTTTCTTGGTGACAACCTTGACCTACACGATTATCTATACGATGGTTCCTCGGAAACTGATTTTCAAGCAGGATACCAACTACAACAAGATTGCAACGACTCCAGATAAGCGGGATAATTATGAGAATACCGTTTATGAACGTATGGGCTATATCGAGTACTACGATACTAAGGAGTTGCAAGAAAAAGCTAGCTCAATGGACTCATCTGTAACAGTAGATGCCAATGATACCAATAAGGCAATCTACGAAAAATACATCAACCAACTCGGTAATGGTTGGACGTTAGGTGTCTTTTCAGAGAGTGGTCAGTTCTATGCTACGCGTGAAATTCCAATTTTTGAACGTGTTTTCAAATTCTATGCGAACTTACTTGATATTGATCATACAAACAAGATTCAAGACCCTGAAAATCCAAACTTGGAACGTTATCTTCGTTTTGAAAATGACCCTGCTATCGGTTGGTCATTGGTTGGTTCAGGTACCAAACATAAATACCTTTTGTATTTCAACAATCAATTCCCGTTTGTACACCAAAACTTTGTGAACATTAACTTGGGTGACTCCTACCCAACTTATGCGAACACGCCAGTGCTTCAAGTTATCACACAAGGCCAAGGACAAACCAAGACATCAGAAGTTCAATTCCCTACGGGTAAAAAGACTTCGTCTGTAGATATTTACTCTCGTACCTACAAATCTCCAAGTCAAGCAGATGCGCGTGAAATAGCTAACTATGGTAAGGACGATCCATATACAGCTACAGAAAGTAACTACCAATATCCATCTATGATTGCAAGCTCAGCTGTTGCTGGTTTGATTGGTTTGGTTATTTCGTATGCTATTGCGATTCCTCTTGGATCTGCTATGGCTCGCCACAAGAATACTTGGATTGATAGCTTCTCAACAGGCGCTCTAACCTTCTTGCTTGCACTTCCAACGATTGCTTTGGTTTATATCGTTCGCTTGATTGGATCATCTATTGGTCTTCCAGACTCATTCCCTATCCTAGGTGCTGGAGATTGGCGTTCCTATGTCTTGCCAGCAGTCATTTTAGGTTTGCTGGGAGCACCAAGTACAGCAATCTGGATTCGTCGTTATATGATTGATTTGCAATCTCAAGACTTCGTCCGTTTTGCTCGTGCAAAAGGTTTATCTGAAAAAGAAATTTCAAATAAACACGTCTTTAAAAATGCCATGGTTCCTTTGGTTTCAGGTATTCCAGGTGCCGTAATCGGGGTTATTGGTGGTGCAACATTGACAGAAACAGTCTTCGCCTTCCCAGGTATGGGTAAAATGTTGATTGACTCTGTTAAGGCATCAAATAACTCAATGGTAGTTGGTCTCGTCTTCATCTTTACATGTATTTCTATCTTCTCACTCTTTGTAGGAGATATCTGGATGACTATGCTTGACCCACGTATTAAATTGACAGAGAAAGGAGGCAAATAATGTCAACAATTGATAAAGAAAAATTTCAGTTCGTAAAACGTGATGATTTTGCCTCTGAAACGATTGATGCTCCTGCCTACTCTTACTGGGGCTCTGTATTTAGACAGTTTTTAAAGAAAAAATCAACAGTCATTATGTTGGGAATATTGGTAGCTATTATTTTGATGAGTTTTATCTATCCGATGTTTTCAGACTTTGACTTTAACGATGTAAGTAAGGTTAATGACTTTAGCGCTCGTTTTATTAAGCCCAATGCCGAACACTGGTTTGGTACTGATAGCAATGGTAAATCCTTGTTTGATGGAGTTTGGTTTGGTGCGCGTAATTCTATCCTCATTTCTGTAATTGCTACTTTTATCAACCTTGTGATCGGGGTGATTGTTGGTGGAATCTGGGGAATTTCAAAATCTGTTGACCGCGTCATGATGGAAGTTTATAACATTATTTCAAACATTCCATCTCTCTTGATTGTTATCGTCTTGACTTACTCAATTGGTGCTGGTTTCTGGAATTTGATCTTCGCTATGAGTGTGACGACTTGGATTGGTATTGCTTATTCAATTCGTATTCAAATCATGCGTTACCGTGACTTGGAATACAACCTTGCTTCTCAAACTCTTGGAACACCAACCTTCAAAATCATCGTGAAAAATATCATGCCACAATTGGTATCTGTTATTGTTTCTACAATGACCTTGATGTTGCCAAGCTTTATCTCTTATGAGGCTTTCCTTTCCTTCTTTGGATTGGGGTTGCCTGTAACAGTGCCAAGTTTGGGACGTTTGATCTCAGATTACTCACAAAACGTTACGACCAACGCGTACTTGTTCTGGATTCCATTGACAACCTTGATTTTGGTATCCCTATCTCTATTCGTTGTTGGTCAGAACTTAGCGGATGCTAGTGATCCACGTACACATAGATAGGAGTAGACATGACAAAAGAAAGTAATGTAATTTTGACTGCTCGCGATATCGTCGTGGAATTTGACGTTCGTGACAAGGTTCTGACGGCTATCAGAGGCGTTTCTCTAGAACTGATTGAAGGAGAAGTTCTTGCCTTGGTAGGTGAGTCTGGTTCTGGTAAATCTGTATTAACAAAAACCTTTACAGGGATGTTAGAAGACAATGGGCGCATTGCCCAAGGAAGCATCGATTATCGTGGACAAGACTTGACAGCCTTGACTTCAAACAAAGAGTGGGAGAAAATCCGTGGTGCTAAAATTGCGACCATCTTCCAAGACCCAATGACAAGTTTGGATCCAATTAATACAATCGGTAGCCAAATCACAGAAGTTATCGTTAAACACCAAGGGAAAACAGCTAAGGAAGCCAAAGAAATGGCAATCGACTATATGAACAAGGTTGGAATTCCAGACGCTGAAAAACGTTTTGACGAGTATCCTTTCCAATATTCTGGAGGGATGCGCCAACGTATCGTTATTGCGATTGCCCTTGCCTGTCGTCCAGATATCTTGATCTGTGACGAGCCAACAACGGCTCTTGATGTAACCATTCAAGCACAAATCATTGATTTGCTTAAAACCTTGCAAAATGAGTACCACTTTACTATTATCTTTATCACCCATGACCTTGGTGTGGTAGCAAGTATTGCGGATAAGGTAGCGGTTATGTATGCTGGTGAAATTGTAGAATACGGTACTGTTGAGGAAGTCTTCTACGACCCACGTCATCCATATACTTGGAGTCTCTTGTCTAGCTTGCCTCAGCTTGCTGACGATAAAGGGGAATTGTACTCTATCCCAGGAACACCACCGTCTCTTTATACTGAGTTGAAAGGTGATGCCTTTGCCCTTCGTTCAGATTATGCGATGCAAATTGACTTTGAACAGAAAGCGCCTCAGTTTTCAGTCACTGATACTCACTGGGCTAAGACTTGGTTGCTTCATGAGAATGCTCCTAAGGTTGAAAAACCAGAAATCATCGCAGATTTACATGATAAAATTCGTGATAAAATGGGCTTTGCTCATCTAGAAGACTAGGAGGAAGGAAATGTCTGAAAAATTAGTAGAAATTAAAGATTTAGAAATTTCCTTCGGTGAAGGAAGTAAGAAGTTTGTTGCCGTTAAAAACGCTAACTTCTTTATCAACAAGGGAGAAACTTTCTCTCTCGTTGGTGAATCTGGTAGTGGGAAAACGACGATTGGTCGTGCCATTATTGGTTTGAATAATACTAGTAAAGGTGAAATCATCTTTGACGGTCATAAGATCAATGGGAAAAAATCTCATAAGGAATCTTCAGAGTTGATCCGCCGTATCCAGATGATTTTCCAAGACCCTGCAGCCAGTTTAAATGAACGTGCGACAGTTGACTATATCATCTCTGAAGGTCTTTACA
The DNA here is from genome assembly GCF_023611505.1 of Streptococcus oralis. Classification (NCBI taxonomy): domain Bacteria; kingdom Bacillati; phylum Bacillota; class Bacilli; order Lactobacillales; family Streptococcaceae; genus Streptococcus; species Streptococcus oralis. The sequence goes on from NZ_CP097843.1 coordinate 301,397, forward strand.
ACTACCACTTGTTCAAAGACGAAGAAGAGCGAAAAGAAAAAGTTCAAAAGATGATTCATGAAGTCGGTCTTTTGAAAGAGCACTTGACCCGTTACCCACACGAGTTTTCTGGTGGTCAACGTCAACGTATTGGGATTGCCCGTGCTCTTGTGATGGAACCTGATTTCGTTATTGCGGATGAGCCGATTTCAGCCTTGGACGTGTCTGTTCGTGCGCAAGTCTTGAACTTGCTCAAGAAGTTTCAAAAAGAATTGGGCTTGACCTATCTCTTTATCGCGCATGACTTGTCAGTTGTTCGCTTTATCTCAGATCGTATCGCAGTTATCTATAAGGGTGTTATCGTTGAAGTAGCGGAAACAGAGGAGTTGTTTAACAATCCTGTTCATCCGTACACTCAAGCACTTCTATCTGCTGTACCGATTCCAGATCCAATCTTGGAACGTAAGAAGGTCTTGAAAGTCTATGATCCTAGCCAACATGACTATGAGACAGACAAGCCGTCTATGGTGGAAATTCGTCCAGGTCACTATGTTTGGGCCAATCAAGCAGAACTTGCTCGTTACAAGGAAGCTCTTAAAAAATAAACAGATTAAGAGAGGACCGAAAGGTCTTCTCATTTTTAATAGAAAAATTCCCCTTTCACTAGCTTGTAAAAGGGGAGCTTTATTGTGATTAGCGTTTGGACCAGGTACGTTTCATAAAGAGAAGCAAAATGGGATAAATCTCTAGACGACCTGCAATCATTGCAAATGAGAGAAGGATTTTAGAGATGGGGCTAAAGATAGCAAAACTAGAAGTTGTACCTAGAATAGGTCCGATGTTATTGAAACAGCTGAAGACAGCACTGGTAACAACTAGAAAATCATTGTTATCTAGACTGACAATGAAGATAAGTGACAGTAAAATCATCACATAAATGACAAAATATTTTAGGACCTTGTGCTGGGTATCCTTATCAATCACAGTTTTATTGACATGTAGAGTCAATACGCGATGAGGAGATAAGATGGACAAGATCTGATTTTTTGCAATTTTTGAAAGGATGAGTCCTCTGATAACTTTGAGTCCACCTGCGGTTGATCCAGCAGAGCCACCGATTCCCATGAGGAAGAGGAGTATAAATTGGGAGGAGAGGGGCCAGTTGGTAATATCTCCATAACCAAAACCAGTTGTTGTAATGATATTGGAAACCTGAAAGAGGGCCATTTCAAAGCTCTTAGAGACACCTTGGTAGAGGTGGAGCGTATTGAGAGTAATCAAGCCGGTAGAAACTAGGACAATGATTACATACGTGCGAAGTTCTTCATCTCCAAAGAAAGCCTTAACCCGACGGAGCATGAGGTAGTAGTAGAGATTAAAGTTGACCCCAAAAACCAGAACTCCGATACTGACGAGATAGGTGATGAGTGAGCTGCCGTAGTGGGCAATTCCGTCGTTATAGACGGTGAAGCCTCCGGTTCCTGCCGTTCCCATAGCGATGACAAAGCTATCAAATAGAGGCATGCCAGCTAGATAGTAGATGACTACAAAAAGTGAGAAGAGCCCTAAATAAAGCAGATAGAGGATCTGGGCGGTATTTTTCAGTTTGGATACAACCTTGCCAAAGACAGGCCCAGGGACCTCAGCCTTCATCACCTCTAAGTGACCATTCTTGGCATTGTCCATAATGGCAAGCGCGAAGACGAGTACCCCCATCCCTCCAATCAAGTGAGTAAAACTTCGCCAGAAGAGGAGGGAACGGCTGAGAACGGAGACATCTGTCAGAATGGTTGCTCCTGTAGTTGTAAAACCAGAACTGATTTCAAAGAAGGCATCGATGACACTTGGGATTTGTCCTGAAAAGACAAAGGGAAGCGCTCCAAAGAAAGACCATAGAATCCAACAGAGGGCGACGATTAAGACTCCCTCCTTAGTATAAATTCGCTGATTTTTGGGTTTCCGTAAAATTCCCAAGCTACCAAGAAGTATTAGAATTCCAATTGTTGTAAAGAGAGCTGTAAATACTTGGCTGGATTCTTGATAATAGGTTGCTACGCTAACGGGTACTAGAAGGAGAACCGCCTCAATCAAGAGAAGTTTTGAGAGGAGGTAACGAATCATACTTTTATTCATCTTTTACCTCTCAATCAGATCATAAATCTTGGTGATATTTGGTAATAAGGTCGTCACGAGTAACTGATCTCCTACCTCAAGTCTATCCTCTCCAGTAGGGAAGATTGTTTTTCCTTTTCGGATAATGGCTGCGATGAGAACCCCTTTCTTCAATTTCAGATGTGAAAGAGGTTTGGCAGTCATTTTATTAGCTTCCTTGATTTGGAATTGAAGAGTTTCAATTTGACCGTTTGCTAGATGGTGCATGGCTTGAAGGTCTGAGTATTGAGCGTTTACTCGACCACGGATAAAGTGCATAATGGTATCCACTGCAATGCTTTTGGGTGTGATGATACTTGAAAAATCAGGTGCATGGATAATCTCTAAAAGGCTAGTTCGATTCACCTTGGTGATATTCTTATGGACACCAACACGGTCTAAGAACATAGAGGTAATGATGTTTTCCTCATCAACTCCAGTCAAAGTTGCAACTGCATCATAGTTGGGAGCACTTTCCTCAAGCAAGATATCTTTGGCAGTTCCATCTCCCTGTACGATATAGAGATTTGGAAATTTTTCACTGAAGAGACGAGCTCTCTCAGGATTAATCTCGATAACTTTAGTGTCAATACGGCTATCTTTTAAAATGTCAAGTAGGTAATAAGCAATTTTTCCAGCACCAACGATGAGCAAGCTTTTCACTGTACGTGATTTGAAATAGTTATGGAAAAGCATCATATCCACACGATTCCCAGTAACAAAAATTCTATCTCTATCCTGAATGGTGATATCACCGCTCGGAATCATAAGTTGATGGTCTCGTTCCATAGCGCAGACAATGATATTGCCAAATTTTTTACGAAAATCTGAGATTGGCATTTGACAGAGACCACTGGAATCTTTGACAACAAACTCCATCAGGTTGACCCTTCCCCCTGAGAACCGCTCAACTGAGAGTGCATTCGGAAAATCAATGATATTTGAGATAGCACGGGCGGCTAGGAGTTCTGGGTTAACGATAAGTGAGAATCCAAGAATATTTTTCTCTTTGAAATAGGCATTGGAGTATTCAGGATTTCGCACTCGAACGATGGTTTCTTTAGCGCCCATTTTTTTAGCAAGTACTGCTGAAATCATATTCACTTCATCGTGTTCCGTTAGAGCGATAAAGATATCACACTCTTGAACGCCGGCTTGCTCTAAGATAGCAAAGTCTGCTCCATTTCCAAGGAGTCCCATGATATCAAAGCGACTGACAATATGATTGAGAACATCCTCATCTTGTTCGATGAGGACAACGTCGTGTTTTTCTGCAACCAGTGAACGACAGAGGGCGAAGCCGACTTTCCCTCCACCAACAAGGACAATTTTCATATAAAAACCCTACTTTTTCATGATGTAACTATCATACCCTTTTTTCGCAAAAAATGCACTTGCCAAGCCATTTCAGAGGATAAGAAAAGCTTTTTTTAAGTTTTCAAAGATAAAATCGGTCACCTTTCATAGAAATGTCTATTATATGAAATGATTTCGCTCATTTAATATCCTTTCTCAGAAAAAGAATGACTAAGTATGGAAATATTATCAAAAAAAGTAAAAAAATCAAGTCATTTCTATTGACAATGATTCTGAAAGTGTTATACTAAGGAAGTAGTTTCGCTGATTTACTTCAAACCTGTTGTGAGGTAAGTTAACGACGCCTTAACCACGCTGTTTGCTGAGCTTGACTCCGGGCAGTGTGGCTATTTTTTTGCAATGATAAAAGGAAGCCAATTATGACAAATCACATTGTTTTATTTGAACCTCAGATTCCACAAAATACTGGCAACATCGCGCGTACTTGTGCTGCGACCAATTCTCCCCTCCACATCATCAAACCAATGGGCTTTCCTATCGATGACCGCAAGATGAAGCGAGCAGGTTTGGATTACTGGGATAAGTTAGAGATTTATTTTTATGACAGTTTGGAAGATTTCATGTCTCAGATGAAGGGTAAACTCTATCTGATTTCAAAATTTGCGGAAAAGGTGTACTCTGAGGCAGATTTATCGACTGACGAAGACCATTATTTTCTCTTTGGACGTGAAGACAAGGGCTTGCCGGAGGACTTTATGCGAGACCATCCTGAGAAAGCTCTCCGTATCCCGATGAACGATGAACACGTCCGCAGTCTCAATGTTTCGAATACCGTATGCATGATTGTTTATGAAGCCCTCCGCCAGCAGAACTTTGCAGGTCTCGAACTCGTTCACACCTATGAAGCAGATAAATTGAAATAAACAAAATGCTTGCACTTGCAAGCGTTTTTTGTTATGATTAAAGGGTCTTCAGGGCTGGGTGAAATTCCCGACCGGCGGTGACTTTAACTAGCTATTTTGGCTTTCTCGTCGTTGTCTTGTCTCGATATACTTTAAGTATTATCTTCGACTGCGACGCCTAGATTACTCCAAGATATCTTAGTTAAAGAAGTCCGCGAGCGCAAGCTGATGTGGTGTGATTCCACAACCGACAGTATAGTCTGGATGGGAGAAGACGAAAGAATAGCTTTGTCTGTTCTGATGAGTTTATAGATAAATTGCAACCGCTTGCTCAAAAGAGTGAGGGGAAACTTTTGGGATATAAAAAGTGAGAATAGATAGAGGGATCCTTTCCAACTTCTTCTGATTTTATAGAAAATTGGAGGAACCTGTTATGACAAACACACGTCGACTTTCGACCATTGCGATTTTATCAGCCATTTCATTTGTGCTGATGTACTTTGACTTTCCGCTCTTGCCAGCGGCAAGCTTCCTCAAGATCGAGTTTAGTATCTTGCCAGTCCTTGTGGGCTTGGTGGTGATGGATTTGCCAGCTGCATTAGGAATTCTCTTGCTTCGCTCACTCTTGAAGTTGCTTCTGAATAGCCAGGGAGTGAATACCTACATTGGTTTGCCAATGAATATCGTAGCTTTGGGAGTTTTTGTTATCGCCTTTGGTTTGATTTGGAAAAAGGAACGTAGCACTCTTCGTTTCCTACTAGCATCTCTAGCGGGAACCATCGGATTGACTGCTACTATGTTGGTTCTCAACTATGTTTATGCGGTTCCTTTGTACGCGCAGTTTGCCAACTTTGATATTGGAAAAATTTTGGGACTTTCTAACTACCTAATGACAATGGTTTTACCTTTTAACTTGATTGAGGGTATCATCTTTGCCGTTTCATTCTGGTTGTTGTATGTCCTCTTGAAACCAACCTTAAAACATTATGAGAGATAAACAAACATTTTTAATGAAGGGCAGTTTTGCCCTTTTACTTTTCGTCCTTCTTGGCTATACGGTTAAGTTCTATCCTGAAATGCTGGTCGGTTTTGATCAACCAATTCAGACTGTCATTCGTGGGGACTTGCCAGATTATTTGACAGTTCTGTTCCGTACCCTTACGCATTTGATTGATATTCCAGTGATTATCACCTGGGTTACCATCGCAGCCTTTATCTTTTATCGTAAGCAGTGGAAGATAGAAAGCTACTTCATGGCGGGTAATCTAGCCTTAGCCGGTCTTTTAATCGTGACCTTCAAAAACATCTACCAGCGCCCACGGCCAGCTATCTTACACTTGGTAGAGGAGAAGGGTTTTTCTTTTCCAAGTGGCCATTCTCTGGCTGTAACCTTGATGGTAGGCACTCTGATTGTCATTCTCAGTCAACGGATGAAAAATCCAGTCTGGAGAAAAATCGTGCAAATCGTCCTTGGCCTCTACCTAGTCAGTGTGCTGGCATCAAGAGTCTATCTGGGAGTTCACTATCCATCAGACGTCCTTGCCAGTCTCTGTGTGGGCTTGGGAGTCTTGTTTATCGAATTTCCCTTCTATGACAAGCTACGCTTCCAATGGAGATTTAAAGGTAAGCAGAAGTAAATATCGAATTCCCTTGAGGAGGAGGAAATGAAAGTCAACATAAAAGCTCTCCATCCGACTCAACTATACTTATCAGAAAAGAAACTAGAAGGCATCCAGACACTTTATCAGTCGACAGAAATAATCAATGTTGCTCCAATCAGTATTCTTGCGTTAGGAGATTTCTTGTTAATTACAGATGGCCATCACAGGGCTTATCAGGCTTTATTGGCGGGTAGGAATATGATTTCTGCTGAGTGGGATAGAGATGGTGGCGATGAACTGTATTATCTCTATGCGCAAGCTTGCGAGGAAAGAAAGATTTACTCTGTTTTGGATTTAAAAGACCGTATCCTAGCTCAAGATGAGTATGAAGCAAAATGGTATAACTGGTGTGATGGTTTTAATCAAGCAGCAACTCTTTTATTGAAAAGGAAAGCGGATGAAACAGATCTTACAAATAGGTAGTGCATTGCATCTTGTTCCTTTTTATATTGAAATTAGTCTGGTCTAACTTGTTTTTTAACTAAAAATCTGATAAACTATGTAGTAATTGAATAGGAATCCGCAAGACTAGTAACTCAAGGGAAGTATATCAGGGAGGAGAGCCATGACTGCAAGCTCTCTATATGAAAGCTGAGTGAATTCACTTGCGCATGGATTTAAAAATGAAGGTCTGACTTGTCAGATGAAACGGATGGTACCGCGTGTCAACGCTCCGAGTGGAGTTTTTGACATGTGGTTTTCTTTTTATCTACGAGCGACTGATGGAGGAATTATGTCAACTATTGAAGAACAATTAAAAGCGCTTCGCGAAGAAACGCTGGCTAGCTTGAAGCAGATTACTGCTGAAAATGAAAAAGAGATGCAAGAATTGCGTGTCTCTGTCCTTGGTAAAAAAGGTTCGCTTACGGAGATTCTTAAAGGAATGAAAGATGTTTCTGCTGAAATGCGCCCTGTCATCGGGAAACACGTCAATGAAGCTCGTGATGTCTTGACAGCAGCCTTTGAGGAAACAGCGAAACTCTTGGAAGAAAAGAAAGTCGCAGCTCAACTGACTAGTGAGAGCATAGATGTAACACTTCCAGGTCGTCCAGTTGCGACTGGTCACCGTCATGTTCTTACACAAACCAGTGAAGAAATCGAAGATATTTTCATCGGGATGGGGTACCAAGTCGTGGATGGTTTTGAAGTGGAGCAAGACTACTATAACTTCGAGCGTATGAACCTTCCAAAAGATCACCCAGCTCGTGATATGCAGGATACTTTCTACATCACAGAAGAAATCTTGCTTCGTACTCACACGTCTCCAGTTCAAGCGCGTGCCATGGACGCCCATGATTTTTCAAAAGGTCCTTTGAAAATGATCTCACCAGGGCGTGTGTTCCGTCGTGATACGGATGATGCAACCCACAGTCACCAGTTCCACCAAATCGAAGGTTTGGTTGTTGGGAAAAACATCTCTATGGCTGACCTTCAAGGAACGCTTCAATTGATCGTTCAAAAAATGTTTGGTGAAGAGCGTCAGATCCGTCTGCGTCCATCCTATTTCCCATTCACAGAGCCATCTGTTGAGGTGGATGTTTCCTGCTTTAAGTGTGGCGGAGAAGGCTGTAACGTATGTAAGAAAACAGGTTGGATCGAAATCATGGGGGCCGGTATGGTTCACCCACGTGTCCTTGAGATGAGTGGTATCGATGCAACTGTATACTCTGGTTTTGCCTTTGGTCTTGGTCAAGAGCGTGTAGCCATGCTTCGCTACGGAATCAACGATATCCGTGGATTCTACCAAGGAGATGTCCGCTTCTCAGAACAGTTTAAATAATGATTAGAAAAGGCAGATATTGGGGTGTTGTCCAAAATTGCCAAACAAACCTTTCGTGAAACATTTGCTCATGATAATACGGAAGAGCAGTTACAGGAATACTTTGAAGAGGCTTATAGTCTGAGAGTTTTGTCAACTGAGTTGGAAAATCCTGACTCCGAAACCTATTTCATTATGCATGAAGAGGAGATAGCTGGTTTTCTCAACGTCAACTGGGGAAATGCTCAAACTGAGAGAGAATTAGAGAACGCTTTTGAAATTCAACGCCTCTATGTGCTACAAAAATTCCAAGGATTTGGACTTGGTAAGCAACTGTTTGAATTCGCTCTGGAATTTGCCGAAAAAATGGTTTTTCTGGGCTTGGCTAGGTGTTTGGGAACATAGTACAAAAGCTCAAGTATTTTATAATCGATATGGTTTTGAAAAATTTAGCCAACATCGTTTTATGGTTGGTCAAAAAGTAGATACGGATTGGTTACTAAAAAAGAAATTAAGGTAAGAAGAGGATTCTTCTATTGAAATGATAGGAAAGGAAAAAACTAGAGTGACAACTGTCATTCTGGAAAACTAAATTATGCTTGTATCTTATAAATGGTTAAAAGAATTGGTGGACATTGATGTGCCATCACAAGAGTTGGCTGAAAAAATGTCAACTACAGGGATTGAGGTCGAAGGTGTCGAATCACCGGCTGCTGGTCTCTCAAAAATTGTCGTCGGTGAGGTCTTGTCTTGCGAAGATGTGCCAGAAACTCACCTTCATGTTTGTCAGGTTAACGTTGGCGAAGAAGAAGCCCGTCAAATCGTTTGTGGTGCTCCAAATGTGCGTGCTGGTATCAAGGTCATGGTGGCACTTCCGGGAGCTCGTATCGCGGACAACTACAAAATCAAAAAAGGGAAAATCCGTGGTTTAGAGTCTCTCGGAATGATTTGTTCACTTGGTGAATTAGGTATTTCGGACTCAGTTGTGCCAAAGGAATTCGCAGATGGTATCCAAATCTTGCCTCAAGATGCTATTCCTGGGGACGAAGTCTTTTCTTACCTAGACTTGGATGATGAAATTGTCGAACTTTCAATCACTCCAAACCGTGCAGATGCTCTATCTATGCGTGGAGTAGCGCACGAAGTGGCAGCTATCTATGACAAGGCAGTTAGCTTTAAGGAATTCAGTTTAACAGAAACAAATGAAAGTGTAGCAGATTCTCTTTCTGTAGGGATTGAAACAGATAAGGCGCCATATTATGCGGCCCGTATCTTGGACAATGTGACCATCGCACCAAGTCCACAATGGTTGCAAAATCTTCTTATGAACGAAGGCATCCGTCCGATTAACAATGTGGTCGACGTGACCAACTATATCCTACTCTACTTTGGTCAGCCTATGCATGCCTTTGACTTGGATACCTTTGAAGGGACTGACATCCGTGTGCGTGAAGCGCGTGCTGGTGAAAAGTTGGTGACCTTGGACGGTGAAGAACGTGAGTTGGAAACAAATGACTTAGTCGTCACTGTTGCTGACAAACCAGTCGCCCTTGCAGGTGTCATGGGTGGAGAGGCTACAGAAATCTCTGAAAAATCTAGTCGTGTTGTGTTAGAAGCTGCTGTTTTCAATGGCACATCCATTCGTAAGACTAGCGGACGCCTTAACCTTCGTTCGGAATCATCTTCTCGTTTTGAAAAAGGGATCAATGTGGCAACAGTCAATGAGGCCTTGGATGCTGCAGCTAGCATGATTGCAGAACTTGCAGGTGCGACGGTGCGTAAGGGCATCGTTTCAGCGGGTGAGCTTGACACTTCAGATGTAGAAGTATCTTCAACTCTTGCCGATGTCAACCGTGTCCTTGGAACAGAACTTTCATACGCTGATGTCGAAGATGTCTTCCGTCGTCTTGGCTTTGGTCTTTCTGGAAATGAAGACAGCTTTACCGTTAGCGTTCCACGTCGTCGTTGGGATATCGCCATCGAAGCGGACCTCTTTGAAGAAATCGCTCGTATCTATGGTTATGACCGTTTGCCAACCAGTCTTCCAAAAGATGATGGTACAGCAGGTGAATTGACTGCAACACAAAAATTGCGTCGCCAAGTCCGTACGATTGCTGAAGGGGCAGGCTTGACAGAAATCATTACCTACGCTCTAACAACTCCTGAAAAAGCAGTTGAGTTCACAGCTCAACCAAGTAACCTTACAGAACTTATGTGGCCAATGACAGTGGATCGCTCCGTTCTCCGTCAAAATATGGTCTCAGGTATCCTTGATACGGTTGCCTACAATGTGGCTCGTAAGAACAAAAACTTGGCTCTTTACGAGATTGGAAAAGTCTTTGAACAAACAGGCAATCCAAAAGAAGACCTGCCAAACGAAATCAACAGCTTTGCCTTTGCCTTGACAGGCTTGGTTGCTGAAAAAGATTTCCAAACAGCAGCAGTTCCAGTTGATTTCTTCTATGCTAAGGGAATCCTTGAAGCCCTCTTTGCTCGCTTAGGATTAGAAGTGACCTATACAGCAACATCTGAAATCGCTAGCCTTCACCCAGGTCGTACAGCTGTGATTTCACTTGGTGACCAAGTTCTTGGTTTCCTCGGACAAGTACATCCAGTCACTGCCAAGGCTTACGATATCCCAGAAACTTATGTAGCGGAACTTAACCTTTCAGCCATCGAAGCTGCGCTCCAACCGGCTACTCCATTTGTTGAAATTACCAAATTCCCAGCAGTTAGCCGTGATATTGCTCTACTTCTCAAGGCAGAAATTAGCCATCAAGAAGTTGTAGACGCTATCCAAGCTGCCGGCGTGAAACGTTTGACAGATATTAAACTCTTTGATGTCTTCTCAGGTGAAAAATTGGGACTTGGCATGAAGTCAATGGCTTATAGCCTAACCTTCCAAAATCCAGAAGATAGCTTGACAGACGAGGAAGTCGCACGCTACATGGAAAAAATCCAAGCATCACTCGAAGAAAAAGTGAATGCAGAAGTGCGTTAATAGTCTAAAATCCATCCTTCGGGGTGGATTTTTAGTTTCAAAAGGACAGTTCAGAAGAGAAAAGCAACAGTTGAGAGAGGAATCATCTCAGAAAGCCTTTAATGAGCTATACTTAAGTTATCACTGAACCGCTTAAAAAACTTAGATTTGGTAGATTTTTACTATAAATAATCTCAATAAAAATAGACACAAAACGTTGTAAAGGCTATCAAAAAGGAGTATAATAAGTACAACATATCTCGGAGGTGGAAAATGTTAGAAGTAAGAAATCTAGAGAAAAGTTTCGGTTCCAAGCAAGTCCTGTTTGGTGTCGATTTTCAGGCAAGCCCAGGACGAATTTTAGGGCTGGTCGGAAAAAATGGTGCTGGGAAAACAACGATTTTCCACAGTATGTTGAAATTTTTAGAGTATCAAGGAGAGATCAGTCTGGATGGGCAGGAGATGCGTCAGGAAACCTACGCTCGGATTGGCTATCTGCCTGAGGAACGCAGTCTTATGCCCAAGCTGACAGTCTTTGAACAAGTTCGCTACTTGGCGACTCTAAAGGGCATGGATGCCAAAGAAGTCAAGGAAAAACTCCCTCAATGGATGGAAAAATTGGAAGTGAAGGGCAAATTGACCGACAAAATCAAGAGTCTTTCCAAAGGGAATCAGCAGAAAATTCAGCTCATTATCACCCTGATCCATGAACCAGACTTGATTATCTTGGATGAACCTTTTAGTGGTTTAGATCCAGTCAATATCGAGTTGCTCAAACAGGTCATCTTGAAAGAGAAAGAGCGCGGTGCAATCATTATCTTTTCTGACCATGTCATGACCAATGTTGAGGAACTTTGCGATGATATCCTGATGATTCGTGATGGGCGTGTGGTCTTGCATGGACCAGTTCAGGATGTTCGCAATCAATACGGGAAAACACGTCTTTTTGTTTCAAGTGAACGAAGCAAGGAAGAACTGGAAAGTCTTCCTCATGTCAAACAGGTGAGCTTAACCAAGCAAGGTAGTTGGAAATTGATCCTAGATGATGAGAGCGCTGGAAGAGAACTCTTCCCAATCCTCACTCAAGGTCAATACATCGCGACCTTTGACCAACAAGCTCCAACAATCGATGAAATCTTTAAACTAGAATCAGGGGTGGAAGTATGAGAAATATGTGGGTTGTAATGAAGGAAACCTATCTTCGACATGTCAAGTCATGGAGTTTCTTCTTTATGGTGATTTCGCCGTTCCTCTTTTTAGCCTTATCTGTAGGAATCGGCTATCTCCAAAATTCTTCGATGGCTAAAAATAGCAAGGTAGCGGTAGTAACAACAGTGCCATCTGTAGCTGAGGGACTCAAGGGTACCAATGGTATCAACTTTGATTACAAGGATGAAGCCAGTGCCCAAGCTGCTATCAAAGATGAGAAAATCAAGGGTTACCTAACCATTGACCAAGAGGACAGCGTCCTCAAGGCCGTCTATCATGGTGAAACTTCTCTTGAAAGTGGCATCAAGCTAGCAGTAACCAATAAACTCAATGAGCTTCAATACCAACTTAATCGCTCGGCAGCTAATTTGTCTCAAGAGCAGGAAAAGCGCCTGAGTCAAACTGTTGACTTTACTGAGAAGATTGATGAATCTAAGGAAAACAAAAAAATTGTCCAAACCATTGCGGCCGCAGGGCTTGGTTTCTTCCTTTATATGATTTTGATTACCTATGCTAGTGTCACTGCTCAGGAAGTGGCTAGCGAGAAAGGAACCAAAATCATGGAAGTGGTCTTCTCTAGTATCCGAGCTAGTCATTATTTCTATGCTCGCATGCTGGCTCTGCTTCTTGTGATTTTGACTCATATTGGGATTTACGTCGTGGGTGGTCTGGCTGCCATTCTTCTCTTTAAAGACCTACCAATCTTAGCTCAATCTGGTATTTTAAATCATCTAGGAGATGCCTTCTCGCTCAATACCTTATTGTTTGTCTTGGTTAGTCTCTTTATGTATGTTGTTTTGGCAGCCTTTCTAGGTTCTATGGTTTCTCGTCCTGAGGATTCAGGGAAAGCCTTGTCACCATTGATGATCTTGATTATCGCAGGATTCGTTGGAGTGACCGCTCTAGGTGCTGCAGGAGACAATTTAGTTCTGAAAATTGGTTCCTATATTCCTTTCATCTCGACCTTCTTTATGCCATTTAGAGCTATTAATGGGTATGCAAGTGGTCTAGAAGCTTGGATTTCACTTGCCATAACGGTTGTTTTTGCAGTAACTGCAACAGCCTTTATCGGACGCATGTATGCTAGTCTAGTCCTTCAAACAGATGATTTGGGAATCTGGAAAACCTTTAAACGCGCCTTAGCTTATAAATAGGAGAGCCTCGCAAAAGCGAGGTTTTTCTAGATGTTAAACACTGAAATCGGCAAAAATATTTTTCATATCTATTGACTTTTAGTAGTAAAATTTGGTATGATAGTAGACGGTATTGTTTACCCCATTTGTAAGGCCCCGGAACCTTTCAAATACCCCGCGGACCGGAACATCCGCCCTGTAAACAAAAACGATATTCATATAGGAGAAATCATGAACAAAACTACATTCATGGCTAAACCAGGCCAAGTAGAACGCAAATGGTACGTTGTTGACGCAACTGATGTACCTCTTGGACGCCTTTCAGCAGTTGTTGCTAGCGTACTTCGCGGAAAAAACAAACCAACATTTACACCACACACTGATACAGGTGACTTCGTAATCGTTATCAATGCTGAAAAAGTTAAATTGACTGGTAAAAAAGCAACTGATAAGATCTACTACACTCACTCAAACCACCCAGGTGGATTGAAATCAATCTCTGCTGGTGAACTTCGTTCTAAAAATGCAGTACGTTTGATTGAAAAATCAGTTAAAGGTATGCTTCCACACAATACTCTTGGACGCGCTCAAGGTATGAAATTGAAAGTATTCGTTGGAGCTGAGCACACTCACGCTGCACAACAACCAGAAGTTCTTGATATTTCAGGACTTATCTAAGGAAAGGAACAATAAAGTATGTCACAAGCACAATATGCAGGTACTGGACGTCGTAAAAACGCTGTTGCACGCGTTCGCCTTGTTCCAGGAACTGGTAAAATCACTGTTAATAAAAAAGATGTTGAAGAGTACATCCCACACGCTGACCTTCGTCTTGTTATCAACCAACCATTCGCAGTTACTTCAACTGTAGGTTCATACGACGTTTTCGTTAACGTTGTAGGTGGTGGATACGCTGGTCAAGCAGGAGCTATCCGTCACGGTATCGCTCGTGCCCTTCTTCAAGTAGACCCAGACTTCCGCGATTCATTGAAACGCGCAGGACTTCTTACACGTGACTCACGTAAAGTTGAACGTAAGAAACCAGGTCTTAAGAAAGCTCGTAAAGCATCACAATTTAGTAAACGTTAAAACTTATTTACACTTATTGAAAGCATTTCGTATCAAAAATACGGGATGCTTTTTCTGTTCACCCCAAATATTTGAACCTTGAATTTACGTTAATACGTTCCGTTACGACTGTTGGCTTTAAAATAATTAGCTTTATCGTAAGGCTCATACCCTAAAAAGGCTGATAACTCTGCTTGAAGCAGATCGTTCATAACTGTTTCAAGGAATGAACGAAAAAATTCATCAATATCTTGCTTTTGGGCTAAGAAGTTAAGTAGTTTTGTAGTAAACTGTGTCATAGGAATAAACCTCGTTCCAGTAATGTTTCGTAACTCTACTATAACGGATTTCTTCCTGTTTGTGTTTACACGGCTTATTTTACACTACCAAAAGAACTTTAGCTATTGGGTATACAAGCTAAAGTTCTCGGCTCTATAATTTCTGTAGTGGGTAAAGCCACAATAGGAATTATAGAGCCTTTTCTTTCAACATTTTCTGAAAAAGGAGTATAATGAGGGTGTAAATATGAAATCGCTTTAATGATTTAGAATCGAGGAAAGGATTATGAGTGATTCTAGACAGAAGGGGACTACATTAGGAACCTGTGCCCCTGATCAGGTTTATCAAGTGTTGCAAACAAGTCCTCAAGGGTTAAACTCACAAGAAGTAAAAAAGAGGCAAGCAACTTATGGTCCTAACCAGTTGAAAGAAAGTAAGAAAGAACCTATTTGGTTGACCTTTGTCAAACATTTTACCAGTCTCATGGCCCTCTTATTGTGGGTTGGTGGCTTTATTGCTGTGATTTCCCATAGCTTGGAGTTGGGAATTGCGATTTGGCTGGTCAATATCATTAATGGTCTCTTTAGTTTTATTCAAGAATATAAGGCTAGTCAAGCCACGGCAGCACTGAATAAGCTTCTTCCATCCTATACCCGAGTTCTTCGTGATGGAAAGGAAGATAAAATCCTTGCACAGGACTTGGTGCCAGGTGATTTGGTTTTCATTGAAGAAGGTGACCGTATTTCTGCAGATGGACGTTTGGTTGCTGTGACAGACTTGCAGGTAAATCAGTCTGCCCTCACTGGTGAGTCTAATCCCATTTATAAATCAGACCAAGCAGATTTGACTCCTGATAAGACTGAATTGGAATATGACAATATGGTGTTTGCAGGGACCACAGTTTCCTCTGGGTCAGGACATTTTATAGTATCTGCTATCGGTATGGAAACTGAGTTTGGACAAATTGCAGACTTGACGCAAAACCTAGCTCAGGAAAAGAGCCCACTGCAAAAGGAACTGGACCATTTGACCAAACAGATTTCGGTTATCGCAGTATCTGTAGGTCTCTTCTTTATGATTGCAGCAACACTATTTGTCCATCAGCCTCTTTCTCAAGCTTTCATCTTTGCCTTGGGAATGATTGTTGCCTTTATCCCTGAGGGGTTACTTCCTACAGTTACCCTCTCTCTAGCTATGGCTGTACAACGCATGGCTAAAGAACATGCTTTAGTGAAGAAATTATCTTCTGTTGAGACTCTTGGAGCAACCTCTGTTATTTGCTCAGATAAAACAGGGACCCTAACTCAAAATGCCATGACAGTTAATCATTTATGGACCTTGTCGGGTAATTATGAGGTGACTGGGCTAGGTTATGCACCAGAAGGGCATATTGAGAAGGATGGTGACCCTGTTTCTCTGAAGGGAAATGATCTCCTGAATCGTTTGGTTCGCTTTTCTCACTTGGCTAGTAATGCTCAAGTGGTTGCGCCAAGTGCTGACAATCCCGATTATACGGTCTTGGGAGACCCGACTGAAGCTTGTCTTAATGTTCTTGCAGAAAAAGCAGGTATTGATTTAAATGACAACCACAACTGGGCTCCTCGTATCAAAGAAATTCCCTTTGATTCGGATCGTAAACGAATGACAACGGTACATAGTCTCGAAAAAAGTCTGGATGGCAGTCACCATATTTCCATCACTAAGGGTGCGCCTAAAGAAGTGATGGAACTTTGCTCAGACTATTATGATGGTCAAGGAGCAATCAAATCTATGACTGCTACAGAACGTCAAGCAATTCTTGCTGCTAACGATCAATTTGCTCGTGACGGCTTACGTGTTTTAGCTGTTGCTTATCGTCCTTTGGAAAGCGAAGATATTAGAGAAGACAAGTGGGATATGCGGACCCTCGAAGAAGATATGGTCTTTGTGGGACTTGTTGCCATGAGTGACCCTCCACGTCAAGGTGTACGTGAAGCAATTGAGCAATGTCACCGTGCCAGTATTCGCATTATCATGCTCACAGGTGACTATGGTTTGACAGCTCTTAGTATTGCCAAGAAAATTGGAATTGTAAAAGGTAACAATGCACGAGTGATATCAGGGCTTGAACTGGCAGATATGACCGACGAAGAGCTCAAAGTAGCTCTTAAAGGCGAGATTGTTTTTGCTCGTGTGGCTCCTGAACAAAAATATCGTGTAGTCAATGCACTTCAGGAACTTGGTGAAGTTGTCGCTGTTACTGGTGATGGTGTTAATGATGCCCCTGCTCTTAAAAAGGCTGATATCGGTGTAGCTATGGGGGTATCTGGAACCGACGTAGCCAAGGAATCTGCTGATATGATTTTAACGGATGACCACTTTGCTTCTATTGTCCATGCTGTTGAAGAAGGACGTGCCGTTTATCGAAATATTCAAAGATTCCTTACCTATATTTTTAATTCCAATACTCCTGAAGCTGTACCCTCTACTTTCTTCTTGTTCTCTTTGGGGCGCATTCCTCTTCCCTTAACAGTTATGCAAATCCTAGCGATTGACCTTGGAACAGATATGATGCCCGCTTTGGGATTGGGGGTTGAGCCACCAGAAGAAGGCATTATGGACAGGCCACCAAGACGCCTATCAGATCGTTTGTTAAATCGGCAATTATTATTAAAAGCCTTTGCTTGGTATGGTATGATTGAGTCTGTTTTGGCTATGGGTGCCTTCTTCCTTAATTATTGGGTTAATCAAGGACATCTGAATCATCTAGCTAGTTCAGGACCTCTTTATCGAGAGGCAACAACCATGACTTTGGGAGCTATCATCTTCACGCAGATTGGTATGGCTATGAATAGTCGCAAAGGTAGAGGATCTATTTTCAAAATCAAACCATTTGCAAATAAGATTATTAGTCTGGGGATTATCTTAGAAATCATTCTCTTTATTATCCTGTCCTATGTACCTCTTTTCCACACTCTCTTTAATACAGCTCCGATTGGTTTTGATGATTGGCTCTATTTGCTCGTCTGTCCATTTATCATTATGGCTCTAGAGGAAATAAGGCACCGACTATTTGATTAAGAGTAAGCCGATGGCTTACTTTTTAGGCTCTATAATATTTGTAGTGGGTAAATCCCCTATGGATATTATAGAGCCTATTTTATTGTAGAAAAAAAGTCTCATAAGACCTATAATGAAAAGAGACTAAACAACTCATTAGAAAGAATCATATGGAACAATTACATTTTATCACAAAACTGCTTGATATCAAAGATCCAAACATCAAGATTGTAGATATCATCAATATGGATACACACAAGGAAATCATCGCTAAACTGGACTATGAGGCTCCATCTTGTCCTGATTGCGGAAAGCAAATGAAGAAATATGACTTTCAAAAACTTTCTAAGATTCCTTACCTTGAAACGACTGGTAAGCCTACTAGAATTCTTCTTAGAAAGCGTCGTTTTAAGTGCTATCATTGTTCGAAAATGATGGTCGCTGAGACTTCTATCGTCAAGAAGAATCACCAAATCCCTCGTATCATCAACCAAAAGATCGCTCAGAAGCTAATTGAAAAGACTTCTATGACCGATATTGCTCAGCAGATGGCCATTTCAACTTCAACTGTCATTTGAAAGCTCAATGACTTCCACTTTAAGCATGATTTTTCGCATCTTCCTGAGATTATATCATGGGATGTTGAAACAGTTAGGGAAGTGACTGTTTTAATCGGGAGATGAAGATGAGTTTCATTGCGTAAGATTTTGAAAAGCTCGATATCATCACTGTTCTTGAAGGAAGAACACAAGCTGTCATCCGAAATCACTTTCTTCGCTACAATCGAGCTGTTCGTTGTCAGGTGAAAATCATTACTATGGATATGTTTAGTCCCTACTATGAATTAGCTAAACAGCCTTTTCCATGTGCTAAAATCGTTCTCGATCGTTTTCACCCTTCGTTATTATATTTCTGAACTCAGGCTAAAACAGTCCACTGGACTGTTTTACTCCAACACTTAAACCGTGCTATGAGTCGTGTGCGTGTTCAAATCATGAATCAGTTTGAACGAAAATCTTTTGAATACAAGGCTATTAAGCGCTACTGGAAACTCATTGAACAAGATAGCCGTAAATTGAGTGATAAGCGTTTTTATCGCCCTAAACATCAAAAAAGAAAGGACGAATTTCGTCCTTTCTCGAGCTTAGCTTTTCTTCAACCTACTACAGTTGACAAAGAGCCAAGTTCTTTTGGTTTGTAATTAAATAAATCCTCTACTTCTGATGACAGTGTAGCTGATTTGAGATAAGCGTAATAAACTGTAAATGTTATCTGGTCCTCCGGTATTAGAGGGATTTTTATTAAATCATCATCTTCATCAGAAAGTGCGATATCAGCCAGTAAACTAACGCCAATCCCTTTCTTTAAAAGTTCTTTAATGATGACAATGTCGTCACTCTTGAAGAATATTTCTGCCTTGTTTTGATGCTTTTGATTAAGTAGTTCAAAAGCTTTCAGGTGAACAAAGTGTTCGTCTAAAAGTATAAAGGATTGATCTACTAAATCTTCAAAAGTGAGGGAAAGAGCAGTAGCAAGAGGATGGTTCTTAGATAAAACAACATACAGTTCTTTATGAAAGAGTTCATGTGTCTCTATTGAAGGATGATTGAGTGGTTCAATCAAGCCGAGTAAGCTCGCATCTAGTTCTCCCTTAAGGAGAAGATTTAATAATTCTACGGAGCCACCGCGGATAGGGCGCACCTTTTTTAAAAAATCAAATTCAGTTTCTTTATTTAAGACAGAGAAAAGATACTGAATGATAATAGGAGGGAATCCTACAGTAGAGCAATGCGCCAAAGAGCGATTAATTTCTTTGCGAGTAGCAATAACCTCAGGTAAAATCAGTTCTGTATGCTTCAGAAGGATTTGTCCTTGATTAGTTAGTTTAAAGGAGCGATGTGAAGGATCATGGTGAATCAATTTGCAATTAAAAGATTCCTCTAAGCGCTTGATGGCATAAGAAATAGATGGTTGGCTGACTTTGTGTTGTTTTGCTACTTCCGTATAGGATTGAAGCTGGCAGAGGTCATAAAAATATTGTAGATCTTTTAAATTCATATGGGCTCACTTTCATTAGTTGGAGAAGGAAAATAAGTGGAAATCACCAGATAAATACTTTTTATCCGTATCCTACAATTTGACTATACGAGTATTCACCGGTTAAAATGTAAGTGAGTCAGGGATATCAAAGGTTATCTAAGATTATCTAAGATACTTTCAAAAATGACTAACATCTTTTCTCGTTTATCAATAGGGAGCTGTTTAATCTTCATGTTGATTCTTTTGAGTGAAAGATTGTCGGTCTTATCAGAGGTTGATTCAAGGCTATCAAAATTGAAAAATTCCTCTGGGGTCATCTCTAGGGCGACAATCACTTTTTCAAGACTGTGAATGGTCAGATTCACATTTTGGTTTTCAAGTTGATTGATATACTTAAGCCCAAGTCCTGCTTGTTCCGAAAGTTCTTCCTGGCTCATTTTTTTCTGTGTTCGAAAATATTTCACTTTTTGGGAAATATATTGTTGTAAATAGTTTTTATTCGTCATATAAATAGAATACAAGTT
Organism: Streptococcus oralis; assembly: GCF_023611505.1. Taxonomy (NCBI): domain Bacteria; kingdom Bacillati; phylum Bacillota; class Bacilli; order Lactobacillales; family Streptococcaceae; genus Streptococcus; species Streptococcus oralis. Next base: position 321,438 of record NZ_CP097843.1, read on the forward strand.
TTGCATGACAAAAAAACATCTTAAAAAATACAAAGTATTGCATAACAAACTTATATGATATTTATTTTAATTCGGATTGCCAATTTGTATGATTAGTTTCTTTTGCTCGAAACTTTTAGTAAAGAGTGATCATTGAGAGTTTTATGAGTTCAGAACTTTATAAAATATAACAACTTAAAGTGCCATTAATAATGGTGTTTTAAGTATAAAGAGCTTATTAGAAAATTGCCTTCGTAGACTCATTATAACATATGCGCACACGATTGTATTTTTTAAACAACAAAGTTTTCCAAACAATTCATTTTAAGTGGTATAATAGAAGTAAAAAGGAGGTTGCACTATGACTGCACATGATATTTTAAACAACCCTTTCCTGAATAAAGGTACTGCCTTTACCTTAGAGGAGCGAAAGGAACTAGGCCTTATTGGGTTATTGCCACCTTACGTTCAAACCATCGAGGAGCAAGCAGTGCAAACCTATGCACAAATGCAAACAAAGGTCAATGATCTGGAAAAACGTTTGTTCTTAATGGAAATCTTTAATACGAACCGGACTCTTTTCTATTACCTCTTTTCTCAACATTTGGAGGAATTCAATCCAATTGTATACGATCCAACCATTGCTGATACCATTGAAGGTTATAGTGACCTCTTTGTAGATCCACAATATGCGGGATATCTTGATATCAATCATCCTGAAAATATTGAAGCCACTTTGAAAAATGCTGCTGGGAATCGCGAGATTCGTCTCATTGTTGTAACAGATGCAGAAGGAATCCTTGGAATCGGTGACTGGGGAACAAATGGTGTCGATATTTCTGTTGGGAAATTGATGGTCTACACGGGTGCTGCTGGAATCGATCCTTCTATGGTCCTTCCTTTAGTCATTGATGCAGGAACTAACCGTGAAGAACTTCGTAACAATCCTAATTACTTGGGAAATCGTCACGAACGGGTTCGCGGAGATCGTTACTACGACTTCATTGACCAATTTGTTCAAACAGCAGAACGTCTCTTTCCTAAACTCTACCTTCACTGGGAAGACTTCGGTCGCTTGAATGCTGCCAATATTCTTGAAAAATACCGGAAACAAATTCCAACCTTTAACGATGATATTCAAGGTACAGGAATCGTTACCTTGGGTGGTATCTTTGGTTCACTAGATATTAGTGGTGAAAAATTAACAGATCAAGTTTATCTCTGCTATGGTGGTGGTACTGCGGGTGCAGGAATTGCTTCTCGTGTTCTTCGCGAAATGGTGAGTGAAGGTCTTTCTGAAGAAGAAGCTTATAAACGCTTCTTTATGGTTGATAAACAAGGTCTTCTCTTTGATGACATGGATGACCTAACTCCTGAACAAAAACCGTTTGCTAAGAAACGTGCTGACTTTAGTAACGCAGACAAGTTGACTGACCTGCTTGAAGTAGTGAAGACTGTGAAGCCAACCATTCTTGTAGGAACTTCGACTCAGCCTAATACCTTCACTAAAGAAATAGTAGAGGCCATGTGTGAAAATACAGAGCGTCCGATGATCTTCCCTTTGTCAAATCCAACCAAACTAGCAGAAGCTAGTGCCAAAGATTTGATTGAATGGTCAGATGGTAAGGCTTTTGTCGCAACAGGAATTCCTGCTGATACGGTTTCTTATAAAGGTGTAGACTATGTGATTGGTCAAGCAAATAATGCATTGATTTACCCAGGTCTTGGTCTAGGTATGCTGGCTTCTGAAGCAAGTCTTTTGACAGATGAAATGATTGGAGCAGCGGCTCATTCATTGAGTGGTATTATCAATCCAGGTCAACCAGGAGCTCCTGTCTTGCCACCATTCAAGTATGTAGCAGATGTTTCTGTTAAAGTAGCAGAAGCAGTCGCTAAAAAAGCGCAAGAACAAGGTCTTGCACGTGCTAAAGAAACTGATATGGCTAAAGCAGTTCGTGATTTGAAATGGTATCCAGAGTATAAATAATTCATTGCTGCTGTCTATCATTCGCTAGCGACAAATTTATATGGGCTGTGGACTTAAGTAATTTAGAAAGGATACCTATGTCACTCTTTTTAACCTCGATTACGAGTATCATTCCGATTATCGCTATTATTGTTTTGGGGTATATTCTTCAGGTGAAGGGATGGTTTGGAGATGCCTTTGGACCTAACCTATCTCGTTTGATCATGAATGTAGCCTTGCCAGCGTCAATCTTTGTGTCGGTGATGAAATATCTAACACTAGATAAACTAATCAGTCTTTCTGGAGGTCTCCTTTATACATTTGTGGCCTTTATCTTGGGTTATATCGTAGCTTATATTGCAGTTGTGGTTTTCAAGGTTCGTCCAGGACGGCGAGGAACTATGATTAATACCTTTGTGAATGCCAATACTATTTTTATTGGTTTACCTTTAAACGTTGCTCTTTTTGGGGATCAGGCCCTTCCTTATTTCTTAATTTACTATATCACCAACACGATTTCCACCTGGACATTGGGCGTGTATTTGATGACGAGTGACAGTAAATCGGGTCAAAGCAAGGAGACAAGTAAATTTGACTGGAAGAAATTGCTACCAGCTCCGCTTGTAGGTTTTCTTGTCGCCCTGCTATTTTTGATTCTCCGAATCTCTATTCCAGATTTCGCAACGAATACCTTAACCTATGTTGGAAACATCGTCACTCCCCTATCTCTGATTTATATTGGTATTGTTCTTGCTAAGGCAGGCTTGAATACCATTGCTTTTGATAAAGATACAATTGTCACCTTGGTTGGACGCTTTATCCTAGCTCCTCTGATCATGCTTCTTGTATTGAAGTTTTTTGCCCCAAATATGGCAACAGTAGAATTTAAGACCTTTATGATTCAGTCTGCTACACCATCTCTGGCTGTTCTCCCAATCCTTGCTAATCAAGGAAAAGGAGATGTGGAATTCTCTACGAATGTAGTGACTTTAAGTACGATTCTATTTATCGTTGTTATTCCAATATTACAAACTTTATTAGGATAAGAAGGAAGAGGGGAGGATTGAAAGTTATGCGTTAAGAAATTCCCCTATTTAAAAAATATTGATTCAAATTTTATGAAATAAATAAGTGGTTTTAGTTCTGAAAAGCCTTGATATTACGCTATTTTTAGTCCAAATGAAACTCATACTTTCCAAACCAGGTCTTAAGAAAGCTCGTAAAGCATCACAATTTTCAAAACGTTAATCAATACGATACTATCAACGTTTCAAAGCACTCAAAAGTTTACCTTATGGGTGCTTTTTTCGTGTTTTTTTTGAAAAGTTTACCTCAAAGTTCACCTTATTTTTACCTTATTGTTTTAGAGACTTTAAAGCAAATTTTCCAACAGCCATTGGAATCACATTAGAAGTGTTAACATAGGTCTTAGTTGTAATCGTATCACTATGGGTGAGCGCTTCAGAAATTTCTTCAAGCGAAACTCCAGCTTGTTTTGCTGGTGTGGCGCTTGAACATTATGCTTATCCATAGTATTTTGTGTTATAATGTAGAAACTATACAGAAAATAAAAGAATCTCTTTAAATTCTGTAAATTTCACTTTGCGTAAACATGAGAAAATTTGAATGTAGATAATGATGGGAGAGGATTTGTAATGATCAGTTTAGAGCTGTTGTCTGAAGAAAATAGTCTAGACGTCTATTCTTTTGAAAAAGAAAATCGAGAGTATTTTGAACGAAATTTACCTCCTAGACCAGCTAACTTTTTTGATTTAGAAGGTTTTAAAGAAATTACAAGGGAATTGTTAACGGGACAAAGGAATCGTGCTGTTTACATGCATCTTATTAGAAATTCGCAAGGTGTTATGGTTGGGAGAATCAATTTAAGTGTCTTAGAGAGTGATCGAAATACAGCAGAACTTGGGTATAGGATTGGGGAAAATGTTAACAATTTAGGTTATGCCAGCGAAGCGGTTAAACTCGTTTTAGAAAAAGCCTTCACGACTTATGATTTCAATAGAATCATTGCAGGAACGGCAACAGGTAATCTAGCCTCTCAGAGGGTGCTTTTAAAAAATGGCTTCACCTTTAGTAGGGTTATAGAAAATGACTTACAAATTCATAATGAGTGGGTTCATACAGCAGTATTTGAGATAAGGAGGCCATAATATCATCATTTTCAGTCTACTAACAAGGTTAATGGATTTAGTTCTGTATTGCACAGGGCTAAGTCCTTTTAGTTTGACTTTAATTCGTTTGTTGTAGTAATTTATGTAATTGACAATCTCCTTTTCAAAACCATAAAACATCTCTAATTATAAAATATCAAAGAAAGATTCCATCATACCATTGTCTGGATTGTTACCCTTACGTGATATGGATGGCTGAATTTCTTTTTTCTCTAAAAATTGATAATAAGAAATGTGCTGATATTGCTAGCCTTATCGCTGTGGGAAGATAAATTTAATAATATACAACGAAAATGTCTTAACATGGAAACTCCTTATGAAGTATTTTGTGGTAAATGGTGCACTTAATTTAATCATTCAAAATAGAAAAAGAGAAGACCAACTGGTCTTCTCAACGGGGGAACTGAATAATTAGAAAGAATCAATCAAAGAGGGTTATTAGTCTTTGAAATTCTTTTGGAAGATGAGGAGAGACAAGATAGAAGTAATGACTGCCAAGAAGAGGAAAGCAGTTGCTTCTTGTTCCCCAGTTGCAGGGAGTTCTCTTTCCTTGTCTTCTTTGACCGTAGCTGTAATAGGAGCTTTTTCATCTTTTGCTGATGAATTATCTGTTACGGCTGGAGTCGGTTTTTCAGTCTCTCTTGGTAGAACATACTCAGGAAGAGTCACAACTGGTGGCGCTTCTGTACCAACTGAGCTTTGTTTGCTACCTACCTCAATCACTCGATCTTGAGCTGGAGTTGCTTCTGTTTGGAGAACCTTGCGATTATCACCGTCCACTTCAACATACTCAACTAAAAGACCGTCTTTTCCTTCTGATAGAACTTGCTCTTTTCCTTTGTCTAATTGTGGGTTTTCGTGACGAATAGTCTTGAACGGTACTACCTTATTGACGATTTCCAAGCTTGGAAGTGTAAAGACAAGGTCTTTAACCCCTTCCTCAGGACTTGAAGAAGTGATTGGTTTCTCAGGTTGAACTGGAGTTTCCGGTTGCGTCGGTTTCTCAGGCTGAACTGGCTTTTCCGGTTGAGCAGGTTTTTCAGGCTCAGCAGGTTTCTCAGGTTCAGCAGGTTTCTCAGGTTGAACTGGTTTTTCAGGCTGAGCTGGAGTTTCCGGTTGCGCTGGGGTTTCAGGTTGAGCTGGTTTCTCAGGTTGAGCAGGTTTTTCCGGTTGCGCCGGTTTTTCAGGCTGAGCAGGTTTTTCAGGCTGAGCTGGAGTTTCCGGTTGAGTTGGTTTTTCAGGTTGAACTGGAGTTTCCGGTTGCGCCGGTTTTTCAGGCTGAGCAGGTTTTTCCGGTTGCGCCGGTTTTTCAGGCTGAGCAGGTTTTTCCGGTTGAGCAGGTTTCTCAGGTTGAACTGGACTTTCCGGTTGCGCTGGGGTTTCAGGTTGTGCTGGTTTCTCAGGTTGAGCAGGTTTCTCAGGTTGAGTCGGATTTTCAGGCTGAGCAGGTTTTTCCGGTTGAGCAGGTTTTTCCGGTTGAACTGGAGTTTCAGGCTGAGCAGGTTTCTCAGGCTGAACTGGTTTTTCAGGCTGAGCAGGTTTTTCAGGCTGAGCTGGAGTTTCCGGTTGAGTTGGTTTTTCAGGTTGCGCCGGTTTTTCAGGCTGAGCTGCTTCGAGCTTGCTGATTTGTTCGAGAGCAGTTTCTAGCGCTTGATTGACTGCTTCCTGAGTCTTAGCTTCTTGGATTGCAGCAATGGCTTGGTCAGCAATTTCTAATAATTTCTTCTTAGCTTCCTTGTTGGATCCAAGCTCACCGACTTTTTTCTCGATGGCTTCTGTCAAGCTAGCCATGGCCTTATTGTATTCGATTTCCGGCTGTTTCGGTTCAGCAGGCTGTTCTGGACTAGGTCCTTCGCCAGGTTTTTGGTAGTTTTCGTCCTTGCTTAGGATATCTTGTAAGGCACTGACCGTTAACATGACTTCTTGAACATCCACAGCATCAGTACTGAGTTGGTTCCTCAATTTTTCTAGATTTGCTTGGAAAGCTTGGCGTGCAGTAGCCGTATTTTTCAAGCCTGCTGAATCAAAGTTTGACAGATCATCTTTCCATTTAGAGATAGACTGGATGATATCTGCCTTGCTATAGAGTTCGCTACCTTCGCCACGAGTGATGAATTGGTCTACCTGAATACCGATATTTCGAGACAAATCGTTTCGATCAGGATCGAGTTGAAGGGTGACTGCGTGCAAGTTTTCGTCCAGACCTTTTAGGCTAACCAGAGTTTGATTGCCTTGGCGTTGGGCTGCACGACCGCTAAAGTATTTCTTACCATCAATAGTCGACGCATTTCCCATGCCATCTTGATAAGGAACTTCTTTGCCATCTAGGAAGACTTTGTAGATACCATGATTTGGATCAACATAGCCCTTGATATCAAGACCAGTACCGTAGAAGTATGCTGTTACGGTTGTCTTTTTCTTTTGCTCATCAGTTAAGCGACCAAAGGAAGCCCAAGACTCCGTCTTTTGGTACTTGTCTGCGGAATTGGTTTCATGGTGCCAGCCAGGACTGTAATCCAACTGACTAGCTTGGTCATCATAACTTGTTTGATCCTTGATCAGCAATTCAGCTTTCATCACTTGGATGGTTGCATCGGTAGCGAAACCGAGCAGGGCACCATCAGAAACAGAAGTGAGCTTGGCTTTAAAGTCAAAGATAGAGTCGGCTTGTTCTGTAAAGTCAATCGTTGGGATGGTCACAGTCTTTTCTGTTTCTCCATCTTCAAAAGTCACATCTTGAGTTGTATCTTGGTAAACTTTACCGTGAACTCCAGTTCCAGGTTCTGTGATGAAGCGAACAGTAGCAGTTCCCTTGCTTCCACCAACACGTTTAATTTTAACAGTGACTGGTTTTCCTTTTTCGACTTCGTAGTTAGTAGATTCGAGTTCAAACATTCCCTTGCTATCATTGTTTAGGGTGTAGATCCCTTCTGTAGCAATTGGTTCGCCTGTTTTATTTACAAGAGTAATAGTGTGTTGGCCTGGTGCTAAATCACCTGTCTCAAAGACTTTTTGGCTGCGTTTACGGCTTGCGTTCTTAGTTTGCACATCCGCAACTTTTTGGCCATCAACGTAGACGGACATTTCTCCATGACCTGGGTCGACTGTAGAGACGACATAGGCCTTGGTTCCTGTGAAGGTATAGCTTACTTTGGCATCTTTTTGATTGGTCCACATAGAAGTACCACGAACACCTTCAGATTCATTGTACCAAGTTGTTCCGGCTGTATCTGCCGTTGTGTTTGAGTGGTATTCAAGTCCAAGAGGGTAGCCATCTGTCTTTTCAATGCTGCTTGGTGTCTTGTAGACTGAGAAGTTGGTCAAGATTGGAGTTGCTTGAGCACCAGTGATGGTTACACGGATTTTTTGTGCCTCTACAGGTTTACCTTGAATCAAGCGACGGTAACCAACAGTTGAACCTTCACCGTAAGTCACCCAGCGACCGTTGATTTCGACTTCAATCTTGAAACCAGAGATACGTTGACCTTTGGCGATGTCTTCTTTGAGTTCGACAACGTCAAAGCGTCTCTTTTGTCCTAAATCGACTGTAAAGCTACCGGTTGTGGCATCATTTGAGAGCGCCCAGCTAGTATCATCTTTACCGTCAGTCAGGTGACTTTCCTTGTAGAGGTGGTTCTGACGAGTAGAACTTGCTGTTACAGTGGCACCTTTCGCAAAGTCAGTCGCATACATTTGGTCTAGAGTTGCCTTGAATTCCTTCAAGCGAGCTACATCTGCATCTGCGAATTTTCCTTCTTTGTTTGGTGGAATATTGAGAAGGAGAGGGGTTCCACGACCAACAGACTTGAAGTAGATGTCCATCAACTCTTTGAGTGATTTCGGCTGTTGATTGTCATGGTAGAACCAACCAGAACGGATCGAAACGTCAGCTTCCCCCACAGAGTACATATCACCATCTGGGTCACCATGGTTGAGGTATTCGTTTTTCACATCGTCTGTGATGTTGGCTCTTTTCACTTTATGCCATACAGGGTCACCTGCGATACCACGTTCATTTCCGATCCAGCGAACGCTTGTCGGTTGAGCAGAGAAGATGGCGATATCTCCTTCAGCTTCTTTGATATATTTGAACCACTCATCAAAAGTATAGGTTACTTTTTGGGCACCGCTACCACGCGCACCGTCCATCCAAACCTCGATAAATTTCCCTTTATTTCCGTATTTTGGATTTCCAAGGATTTCTTTTAGTTGGTTGAGATAGTATTGGTTGTATTCTTTTTCGGTTGCAACATGGTATTTTGGATGATTGGCATCCCATGGTGACAAGTAAACACCCATATTCATGTCATACTTGCTAGCAGACTTGGAAACTTCTTCGAGAAGGTCACCCTTTCCATCTTTCCATGGGCTAGCAGCTACAGTATGATCTGTATACTTAGAAGGGTAAGCAACGAAACCGTCGTGGTGTTTAACAACCATAATGGTTCGTTTGAAGCCTGTTTCCTTCAGAGTGCGAATCCACTGGTCAGTATCCAAGTTGGTTGGATTGAAGTATCGGGGGTCTTCTTTCCCATTTCCCCATTCAGAATTGGTATAAGTGTTCATTCCGTAGTGGATGAAGGCCGCCAATTCTTCCTTGTGGTAATCGAGTTGAGCCTTGCTTGGAAGAGGCCCATGATTGCCAATCTCGGTTTCCTTATCTTCTGGATGAGCTACTGGTGGTGTTGGAGTCGTTGGATTAGCTGTATTAGCGACTGGCTCATATTCAAAGACGACCTCATTCACCCCTTTTTGCTGGATAGTTGCTTCCAAGCTAACTTTTACTGGACGGTAGCCAGCAATGTCTTTTGCATGGAAGGTGTTGACAAAGGAAACGTCATACTCTTGGCCGTCATTGTTATCAACTGTCGCTTCCGCTAGTTCAGTAGTGGTTCCTTTTTGACGGTAGTAAACTTTGAAGGAGCCTTTGTTGACTTTATAGACCACCTTGATGACACGTGTACCGGCAGGCGCTTTGCTGACAACATTGTGCTCTTCAGCCCAAGCATCTTTTAGTTGTTTATTGACTGCTACGCCATCAATGGATACAATTTCGTATTTGTCTTTATTCTTCTGATAGAAGTCCGTTTTCTCGATTTCTGACTTAAAGTTATAGTTGAATTCTGCTCCGACACTCGTCTGTTCGATAAAAGTATCATTATCTTTGACTGGATTTCCTTCTTCATCTTCGTGTTGAATAACCACACGTCCGTATTCAACTCCCTTGGTTAAGGTAGCAATCCCATCTTGGTTGAAGGAATATTCGTTGCTTCCGATAACAGCTGTTTCGTTCCGAAGCATACGCCCCTCATCGGTAAAGTAGTAACGATTTCCGTTATCTCCTTGGTACCAGCCTTTCACACCATATTTGGCAATCATGTCCTTAACCCATTTCAGTTGTTCAGGTGAAAGGACGAGTCCGCCACCAAAGCGATCCTTTTCAGGAACACCATTGTCAACGGTTCCGTGTTGGTGAACACCGAGAACTTTTCCTTGGCTATCTACAATCCCACCACCAGACAAACCAGATACAGAAGTGGTTTGGTAGGTGATACCGGTCGTTCCCTTATCATCATAAGACTCAACAGATCGGATAGTTCCGTCTGCCTTGTAAAGTTGGCCAGCTAGGATAGGCTGTTTTAACTCTTTCGAGCTCGAGTCAGTTGGGTAGCCAATCGTACTAATGGATTCTCCTGGTTGATGCGTCTTGTGATCTGCTAAAGGTGCAAAGGTTGCTGCTTTGTTTGGGCTAGCAATTGGAAGAGGAGTAGGAGCTTCTATAAGAGCAAGGTCGTTTTTATAGCCTTTTCCAAACTCCTTCTTATTCCAGAAATGGATATCCTTTTCTCTAAATAAAACCGTAGTTCCAGAAGATGGAAGTGAGTTTTTCTTTTCGCTGTTTGAACCAACGTTATAGTAGAACTGGGCAGATTTCCCACCACGAATGTGACCTTCGCCAGTTTCTTTATTTGCTTCTAGGAAGTTATGAGCAACAGTAAGGATCAGGTTAGGGGCTACAAAGATACCAGATCCTGAAACGAGGTAACGTTGCTCTCCTGCATTGTAAGTGCTGTAAACCATAGTAGCAGCAGTTGCAGGTTGTCCCTCGTAGTTGATGTGTTTGAGGTCTTGTCCACCGTTAATAATAGCACGGTTTCCATTCTCAGTTTCTTTTGGAGCTTCTTCCTTATCCTTTAGAATGCTCTTAGTTTCTACTTTTGGACTAGCTTTCTGGTCAACGATAGTAGTCGTGTCGAGTCCTTTGACAGGTGTGTCAGGATAGGCACGGTCCTGGATGTCTTCAGGGAGCAAATCAGCATTGCTGGTATCGGCAACAGGTGTTTCTTGTTTTTCAGTCTCTACTCGGCCTTCTTCTTTGACTGGTTCAGCCTTGGTCTGTTCTATATCTGTGACTTGCTCAATCTGTTTGTCAAGATTGGATGTCGTGGCAGGGGAGGTTTCGTCCGCACGCACGGTTCCAGAAGCAAAAAACGCCAGTCCGACGATGACAGAGGCCACACCTACAGTCAACTTCCGAATGCTAAATGTTTGCCCTTTTTCAAAAAGGTATCGATTCATAATATACTCCTAGTTTTTAGAAAGGCAGTCAGCTACTGCCCGAGCCCAAGTCTGACTTGGTTACAACTTGATTTAATGAAAAACTCTCTGATAATTTGTAAGCCACCTTACCTCCTATTTATAAAGCGCTTTCATTTTAAGATAAAAAAATTTAAAAGGTCATTTCTCCCTTAAAATGACTGAAAACTTTTAATATAACAAATATACTAAATTAATGAAAGAATTGCAAGAGCAAAAAGCAAAAAAATAAATATAAATTAAAGAAAATCAGTTACTTTTTAAAGAAAAAACGCATCCTTTTAGAGCTCAAACTAAATGAAAGGATACGTTTTAAAAAGAAATTAGAGTATTTTTTGAAGAGACTCTTGGATGGTTTGGGGGTCTGTTTTGGAAGAGAAGCGCTCAAGGACTTGCCCATCTCGGTCAATGAGAAACTTAGCAAAATTCCATTCGATTCGTTTTCCTAGTGGGCCAGATTTCTGGTCTTTTAGCCAACGATAAAGAGGATCTGCTTCCTTGCCGTTGACCTTGACCTTGGCAAAACGAGGAAAAGTAGTCTGATAGTGTAGGCTACAGAAGTTATTGATTTCTTCTGCGCTGCCGGGTGCTTGTCCCATGAACTGATTGCAAGGGAAATCCAAGATTTCGAAGCCCTGATCTTGATAGCGGTCATAGAGTTCTTGAAGTCCCTGGTACTGGGGCGTTAAACCACATCCAGTAGCAGTGTTGACAATCAAGAGAACCTTGCCACGATAGCTCTCCAGGGGAGTTGCTTGGTTGTTTTGGTTTAAAACGGAAAAATTATATATACTGGTCATGAGGGCCTCTTTTCTTTTTCTACATTGTAACAGTTTTTCTTTTTTTCGTCGAGTTGGATGGGAGAAGTTGTCAAAATAATACACAATTGTACATAAATCAGGACAAAATGATGCTCCTTTTATGAAACATGGTATAATAGGCCTATATAGCTAAATGGAGTGTACCTATCACTAGGGAATCAGAAAAAGGATAAAACAGCCATGTCAACAGTAAAAAGTGATATAAATCTTGCGCAAACATATGCGACTCAGCTTAAAAATGCTTGTCAATCGTTAACAGCGATCGCTGCGGCTAGTCAGGATGACTTAACGACCCTTCAAGGGAATAACAAGGCTCATCAATGTCTGACAAAGGATCAAAATCTAGCTAGTCAGATAACAGCCGCTGTCACCCTAACTTCCGAACGACTTCACTCTGTAGCGAGTGATTTTGAGGCGGTAGATGAGGCTGCTGCAAATAGTTTTAGGAGTAATGCATGAGCAAGCTAGATGAGTTGAAGAAAAGAGAGCGAGAACTCTTGTACCAGCTAGAAGACAATGAAAAAGAGAAGTATCGCACCAAAGAACTGATAGAAACCTTTGAAGGATATGATAGAGCTAGCCACTGTTATCAAAGTGATTTGTGGGAGGCGGCCTATCAGAGCAGATATGCAGGACAGTTGGAAGAAACGCTCCTGCAAAGAAACCAACTTAAAAACCAAATCCTTGAGGACCTCAGCTACCGCATGGATGATTTGAAAAAAGAAAAGTTCCGTTTAGAGGGAGACTTGGATGCGGTTTACTATGAAAGACGCAAGGAACTAGAAAGAGAGGAGGAGACACGTCATGGGCATTGATATGTACTTGGAACAATCACAACTACAAAGTTCGAGTGTAGCGACCATGTGCCAATCACAGGTGGAAGCTTATCAAGACTTGCAATCAGCCATCCAAAAGTTTTCAGAGGATACAGAGAGTCTAAAGGGCGATGCCTATGATTCGGCTAGAAGTTTTTTTGCAAGTGTCTTGCTACCCTTGAGCAAAGGGGGACAACTCTATGCAGAAACCTTCTCTCAAGTCATCAAGAAATTACCAGATGACTACCAAACGATGGTCGACAGCAAGAGTTGGCGTGAGGATGATCTGCTTGATAAGATCCGACAGGAAGACCAAATGATTGCCTATCTAGATGAAGTCAACCAATCCCTTTCGAGCTTGACCATGGATAGTGAAGAAAAGGGGAGATTGAGACGCAGTAATGTGGAACTCATGCGAGGACATCATGCCAATAAACGCGTCTATGAAACAATCTTGAGAAACCTGCGTGCCTATGATAGCTACTCAGGAGGACTGTTCGACGAACTAGACAGTATCGATGTTCAACTGAGTCGTGGACTGGCCCAGATTGAAACGAGTTGGGATGCAAAGACGGGAGTCTTTAAAGTTCCATCTGACTTGACTTGGGCCAACTACCTGTCTGCCTATTCTGACACAAAGGACATAAAACTTAGTCGTCAAGAGAAGGCCTTTGTCCAGACCATGATGGCAGAATACGGCTTTGATGCAGAGACAGCCCAGCAACTCTTGACCATCAAGCAAGGGATAGATAAGAAGTTCCCAACCTCTAGCCAAGAGTTCCGTGACTATATCTTTTTGCGAGTCGTCGGTGCGGCAAACTATAATGATTTTAAGTGGAATGAAACGGCAGGTGGATTGTGGCAATATTTTTATTACGAATTTGTGAGTGATCCGCAGACAGGCCAAAAATTGAGAACTTTAAAACCAATTCTTGAAATTTATCAAGAACTGGGATTGAAAGAAGAAAAGGCCAAAGAACTGTATTATAATCTTAGACTGCAGCATGAGATGTCAAGTGGGGAATCTGATAACATAGAAAAAATTAAGGATGATGATCAAAAAAATGGAACTAACCATTATGATTCCTATAAAAGTACTTATGAAGGGATTTATGGTGATAAGGGTAACTTTGACCAATTTTGGGATAGCAAACTGAAGACCTATTCTAACAATGGAGCGGGCCATGCAGACTTTACCCACCAGTCCATCACTATGGCTACTCATCTTAATCCTAATCAAGTTCAGTTAGCTGATGTCTATGGCGGTAGAGAGAATGTCAAAGATCTTTCTGGATGGGAGGGAGACACGACTAAAAATTCTACGGATATGAAACCAAGCATTGGCGAGGATGATTACAAGGCAGATTTGGACTCGGTCAATCTTATCGGCCGTATGCAGAAGGGACAATCCTATGACCAAGCCACATCTTCTTACTATGCTGACCTTCAAAAAGACTCCTCTCAGAGAGAAAGAGAATTCCTAAAAAATAAGGATTGGGATACAGTCAGAGATACTATTTATGATAGTTTGCGACCAACGGATATTAAGCTAGATGGAGAAGATGCTCTTAAAACATATATTGAAAGAAAATATCCAGGAGTGTCCAAGTTTTTAAATCGTTTAGAAGCTGTGGCAGATTAGGAGAATGATGATGAAAAAAATATTAGCTTTAATAGTGTTGTTCGCACTAATTGTATTATCCTGTTTCTACTTTTTTGTGCGTCAACCTAAAAACATTTTTGATGAAATCTACCAAGAAACGGAGAAAACATATCGGTCAAATAATATTTTAAGAAACATAGATGGGTTTAAAATCAGACCCGATTGGCCTAACGATGGAGAATATTTTGCATACACCCCTTCAGGGAAGTATCAAACTCATCCTGAAGGTTATAAAGACATAAGTATTAGCTTTAATTTTGGAGAAGGTATTAAAGGAATGACGATACGTTTTGAAAAAAGGATTAATTCGGATATTACCCTATGGTATTCAGCACACTATAATATAAAAAAGAAAATTCTCAAAAAAGGGCTTGCGATTTTTGAAGAGCCAAGGCAACCAGGTCAATATCTTGATGATGAAGAAAAAGTAAGAAACTATTTAAAAAAATATAACATAACCAAAGAAGAATTAGAGAAGGACTACGACGAAATCGTCAACCAGAAAGTCTTGAAAGATTGGTGTACCATTTATGACAGCAAGTACTCGCCAAGCAACTATGGTGAGGTCAAGATTGAAACCCAGTGGGAGAATTGGTGACGAGGGTCAGTAGATGTTTTGGAAATTATCCTATGAATTGAAGAGGAAATCCCACCTAGAACGATCTAGGTGGGATTCTTTGCCTATAAAATGAGAAATTAGCGAATCTTGCTCTATTTTTTAACGTGTTCCGATAAAAAGGCGTAGATCATGGTTCCAAAGATGGCACCAATTCCCAAACCCAAGACTAGTAAAGGGAGTATTTTATCGAACTGAGAGAGATTGTCCCAAAAGGTATCGAGGGGAAGATGCTGAACAAAGAGTTTGTGAAAGGCTGATAAGACAAACAAGCCAATTGGAATACTGATGAATACACCCCAACTACGAACTTTGATTTGACTTTTGCTGTAGCTTTTGTGATGAATCTCGGACTGGTCGTCCTTGTCCAAATGTAAGTCGCGAACTGCTAGTCTCGCCCTAGATGAGAGGGCGAA
Organism: Streptococcus oralis; assembly: GCF_023611505.1. Lineage (NCBI taxonomy): Bacteria > Bacillati > Bacillota > Bacilli > Lactobacillales > Streptococcaceae > Streptococcus > Streptococcus oralis. Next base: position 336,500 of record NZ_CP097843.1, read on the forward strand.
GATAAGTCCAAAATAGAGGTAGGGCATGGCATCTCGAACCAACTCTATGAAGCGTCCAAATAGGAGATAGAACAAGAAGAGTAGGAGAGAGGAGTAAACGATTTGGATCAAGGCACGAGCACCAGCCCTGTAGATTATCTCTTGGCGGCATTCATCAAAGGGGCCTTGTATGTGAAAGAATAGTTTGAGTAAGCGAGTGGTGAAATCTTCTTTTTTCATTGGAGTAATCTTCTAAATCAACTGTTTTTGATCTACTTCTTTAACTACTTGATAAAAGTTATAGAAGTAGGACAAACTTGAGATGATGGTTACGACTAGGAATATTAGAAATTTCCATTGGACAGGGTTGGCTAAAAGTTGTGGAAAGGATATGAGGATAAAACAGAGAGATGCGTTTAGAAGACGTATTTTTTTGATTGGATTTTCTGGAATCTCTGTCCCTTGTTCAATACAGGAAGGAATAAAAGAAAGATAATCAAGAAAGGATGCTCAATATGTCCAGAAAGTAGGAAAAAGGTAACAAAGATACTGATAAAAACATGAATGATCAGTAGTCTAGCTAGTGATTTCATAAGGCACCTCCTAGTCGTCTTCTTGGTCTTTCTTTGCCTTTTGAATGCGAAGAGAGACAACAATTTGCATCATCAGTCCAAAAAAGAACGCTCCCAGTATAGTTTTTAAAATATGTTTTGAATTCAGAAGAGAACTGATGAAATTTGGATTTTCACTGGTTAGGGTATCGATGAGTGGCATTATAAAAAATATCGCTATGCCGTAGATCAGACCGGCTTTTAGACCCGGAAAATGTAGCTGTTTACTTTCTTTTTGACTCAGCATTTCGGGATCAATAGCTGTGATGCCCGTTTTCTTGGTTTGAGAGACCACATAGAGGGCAGCTACCATCGAAATGCCAAACACCACGAGAGGATAAGCGATAGCGACAATTTGCGGGTATTTATAAGCAAGAACGAGCGGGATAAGATTGCCAAATGTCATCAGATAAAAGAGAACGATAAAGACTTGGTTACCGATACGATCAGCTTCGTGTCGTTTGTATTCGTCAAGTGGATCAGAAATGCTGTATATGCGTTTGATAAGTTTGTCAGTGAGAGTTTCTTTTTTCATTTGTTTGCTCCTTTTTTAAAAATCGTCTTCCCAAAAGAGACTATTAAGGTCAGTTTGGAGGCTGCGGGCGAGATTGAGACAGAGTTCCAGGGTTGGATTGTACTTGTCGTTTTCAATCATGTTGATGGTCTGTCTCGAGACACCGATATCTTTGGCGAGATCGAGCTGAGAAATGCCCAGTTCCTTGCGGAATTCTTTGACACGATTCATAGGGTCTCCTTTTTGATATGTCGCATATATTTGACTATATTATATTCTTTTGGAGGTGAGGTGTCAAGTATATATGACATTTTTTGGGGGAATTTTTTTCGAAGAAACTTAGCCTCGTCTGACAAGTGCAAGCTGGTCGGATTTGTGGTAAAATAGATAAGATATGACAAAAGAATTTCATCATGTAACGGTCTTGCTTCATGAAACGATTGATATGCTTGACGTAAAACCTGACGGTATCTACGTTGATGCGACTTTGGGCGGAGCGGGCCATAGCGAATATTTATTAAGTAAATTGAGCGAAAAAGGGCATCTCTATGCCTTTGACCAGGACCAGAATGCCATTGACAATGCGCAAAAACGGTTGGCACCCTATATCGAAAAAGGGATGGTAACCTTTATCAAGGATAACTTCCGTCATTTGCAGGCACGTTTGCAGGAGGCTGGTGTCCAGGAAATTGATGGAATTTGTTATGACTTGGGAGTGTCCAGTCCTCAGCTGGATCAGCGTGAGCGTGGCTTTTCTTATAAAAAAGATGCACCACTGGATATGCGCATGAATCAGGAAGCTAGTCTGACGGCCTATGAGGTGGTCAATCATTATGACTATCATGACTTGGTTCGGATCTTTTTCAAGTATGGCGAAGATAAGTTTTCTAAACAGATTGCCCGCAAGATTGAGCAAGCGCGTGAAGTGAAACCAATCGAGACGACGACTGAGCTGGCAGAGATTATCAAGTCTGCCAAGCCTGCCAAGGAGCTCAAGAAGAAGGGGCACCCTGCCAAGCAGATTTTTCAGGCTATCCGAATCGAAGTCAATGACGAGCTGGGAGCGGCAGATGAGTCCATCCAGCAGGCCATGGACATGCTGGCTCTGGATGGTAGAATCTCAGTCATTACTTTCCATTCTTTGGAAGACCGCTTGACCAAACAACTGTTCAAGGAAGCTTCAACAGTGGAAGTTCCGAAAGGCTTGCCCTTCATTCCAGACGATCTTAAACCTAAGATGGAATTGGTATCCCGTAAGCCAATCTTGCCAAGTGCAGAAGAGCTAGAAGCCAACAACCGTTCGCATTCAGCCAAGTTGCGCGTGGCTAGAAAAATTCACAAGTAAGAGGAAAAACATGGTAGAAAGAATCGAAAAAACAAGCCAGTTATTGCAAACGAAGTTTAAAGGTTTTTCACGTGTGGAAAAGGCCTTCTATGTTTCGATTGCTGCAACAATGATTATCCTGGCAGTTAGCGTTGTGTTTATGCAGACCAAGCTATTACAAGTTCAGAATGAATTGACCAAGGTCAATGCTCAAATCGAAGAAAAGAAAACCGAGCTAGACGATGCCAAGCAAGAGGTCAATGAATTGATTCGTTCAGAACGTTTGAAAGAAATTGCAAACTCTAAGAATTTGCAGCTGAATAACGAAAATATCCGAGCAACGGAGTAAGAAATGAAACAGTGGAAAGAAAAAATCATCCGTTATGCCGTTCGTAATCGCAAATCTCCAGAAGAAAACCGTCGAAGAGTAGGGAAAAGCCTGAGTTTATTGGCTGTCATACTCTTCGCTGTCTTTTTGGTCAACTTTGCGGTCATTATCGGAACGGGTAAAAAATTTGGTAAGGACTTGGTTCAAGAAGCCAAAAAGGTTCACCAAACAACCAAGACGATTCCAGCCAAGCGGGGGACCATTTATGATCGAAATGGGACGCCTATTGCAGAAGATGCGACATCTTATAATATCTATGCTATTATTGACAAGACCTACAAGTCAGCAACAGGCAAAATTCTCTATGTAGAGGATTCTCAATTTAATAAGGTAGCTGAAATTTTCCATAAGTATTTGGATATGGAGGAGTCCTATGTCAAAGAACAGCTTTCTCAGCCAGATCTAAAACAGGTATCCTTTGGTACCAAGGGAAATGGGATTACCTATGCCAATATGATGGCCATTAAAAACGACCTCAAAACTGCTGGTGTCGAGGGAGTTGACTTTACAACCAGCCCTAATCGTAGTTACCCCAATGGTCAGTTTGCTTCTTCCTTTATCGGTTTAGCACAACTCCATGAAAATGAGGATGGCACCAAGAGCTTGATTGGAACATCTGGTTTGGAGAGTTCTTTAAATAGCATTCTGGCAGGTACAGATGGGATTATCACTTATGAGAAGGATCGTCTGGGAAACATCGTTCCGGGTACCGATCAAGCTTCCCAACAAACAGTAGATGGAAAGGATGTCTACACAACCCTTTCTAGTCCCTTGCAATCCTTTATGGAAACCCAGATGGATGCATTCCAGGAAAAGGTAAAAGGCAAGTATATGACGGCTACCTTGGTCAGCGCTAAGACAGGGGAAATTCTGGCTACGACCCAACGGCCGACCTTCAATGCCGATACCAAGGATGGCATCACGAAAGACTTTGTCTGGCGAGACATTCTTTATCAAAGTAACTACGAGCCAGGATCAACTATGAAGGTGATGATGTTGGCCTCAGCTATTGATAACAATACCTTCCCTGGTGGCGAGTACTTTAACAGTAGTGAATTGAAAATAGCTGATGCGACCATTCGAGACTGGGACGTCAATGAAGGATTGACTAGTGGTGGCACCATGACCTTCTCTCAAGGATTTGCCCACTCAAGTAATATCGGGATGACCTTGCTTGAGCAAAAGATGGGAGATGCAACCTGGTTGGACTACCTTAACCGCTTTAAATTTGGGGTACCGACTCGTTTTGGTCTGACAGATGAGTACACAGGTCAATTACCTGCTGATAACATTGTCAATATTGCCATGAGTGCATTTGGACAAGGGATCTCTGTCACCCAGACCCAGATGCTTCGTGCTTTTACAGCTATTGCCAACGATGGGGTTATGTTGGAGCCGAAATTTATCAGTGCCCTCTATGATCCAAATGACCAGTCTGTCCGTAAGTCTCAAAAGGAAATTGTCGGAAATCCTGTGTCAAAAGCAGCAGCGTCCTCTACTCGGGAGCACATGGTCATGGTCGGAACAGATCCTGTCTACGGTACCATGTACAACCACAGCATAGGAAAGCCGAATGTCAATGTTCCAGGTCAGAATGTCGCCCTGAAATCAGGGACTGCTCAGATTGCCGATGAGAAGAATGGGGGTTACCTTACAGGTGAGACCAACTATATCTTCTCTGTTGTGTCGATGCATCCTGCAGAAAATCCTGACTTTATCCTCTATGTGACGGTGCAACAGCCAGTGCATTATTCGGGTGTTCAGCTGGGAGAGTTTGCCAACCCGATCCTTGAGCGAGCCTCTGCTATGAAAGAATCCCTCAATCTTCAGTCAACTGCCAAGAGCTTAGATCAGGTCAGCAAGACGACAAGCTATGCGATGCCAGCTACCAAGGACTTTACTCCGGGTGACCTAGCAGAGGAATTGCGTCGTAACCTTGTCCAACCAATCGTTATCGGAACAGGAACCAAGATCAAGGAGCTCTCGGTTTCTGAAGGAGATAATTTGGAAGCTAATCAGCAGATCTTGATCCTATCTGATAAGGTAGAAGAAATGCCTGATATGTATGGCTGGACAGATGAAAATGTGCAAACATTTGCTAAATGGCTAAATATAGAAGTCGAGTGGGAAGGTAGTGGCAAAACGGTCAAGAAACAAAGTGTCCGTGCCAATACTGCTCTCAAAGACCTTAAAAAAATGAAAATAACTTTAGGAGATTAACATGATTAGTTCCATTAATGCTGGAGTTCTAGCCTTTCTATTGACCTTGATAGGTATTCCAGCCTTTATCCGATTTTATCGAAAAGCGCAGATTACAGGACAGCAGATGCACGAGGATGTCAAGCAACACCAAGCTAAAGCTGGGACTCCAACCATGGGAGGTCTTGTCTTCCTGATCGTTGCAGTAGTAGTGAGCTTCCTTGTCGCTCTCTTTACCCAACAATTGACTAACAATGTAGGCATGATTTTGTTTATCTTGGTTTTGTATGGTTTGGTAGGTTTTTTGGATGATTTTCTCAAAATTTTCCGTAAGATCAACGAAGGATTGAATCCTAAGCAAAAGCTTGCTCTCCAGTTGCTTGGAGGAGTGATTTTCTACCTCTTTTATGAGCGTGGTGGCGACATGCTTTCAGTTTTTGGCTACCAAGTTCATCTGGGTATTTTCTATATCTTCTTTGCCCTTTTCTGGCTAGTTGGCTTTTCAAATGCGGTGAATCTGACTGACGGGATCGACGGCTTAGCAAGTATTTCCGTAGTGATTAGCCTGTCGGCCTACGGTGTGATTGCTTATATGCAAAATCAACTGGATATTCTTCTTGTGATTCTTGCCATGATTGGTGGTTTGCTAGGCTTCTTCGTCTTTAACCACAAACCTGCCAAGGTCTTTATGGGAGATGTGGGAAGTTTGGCTCTTGGTGGAATGCTGGCAGCAATCTCTATGGCGCTCCACCAAGAATGGACCCTTTTGCTGATTGGGATTATCTATGTTTTTGAGACAAGCTCTGTTATGATGCAGGTTACCTACTTCAAATTTAGTGGTGGAAAGCGTATTTTCCGTATGACACCTGTGCATCATCATTTTGAGCTTGGAGGATTCTCAGGCAAGGGCAATCCTTGGAGTGAGTGGAAGGTTGACTTCTTCTTTTGGGGAGTTGGGCTTCTAGCAAGTCTCTTGACCCTAGCCGTTTTATACCTACTATAAAATAACCTTTGATTACAAAATAAAACAGGATGAAGATCACCTTCATCCTGTTTTTGTGTGCTTAAAGGTTAGTTGGAGTCATCCTTTCTTCCTTTTAACATAAAAGTGGCTGTGAGGGCTAGGCTGAGGCCTGCTAAGAAGAGGAGTGGGTTGGACGCATCTCCTGTTGCTGGAAGTTCTTCTTTAGGAGAATGATATCCAGTTTTAGCAAGGCTAGGACTAGATGAAAGTTGTTCAGTCTCGTGTGCTAAGGTTTCTGTATCTGAAGCACTTGTTTTTTCCTCTGTGTTAGAGCTTGTTCCAGCAGCTTGATAGACGACAGCATAGGTACTGAAATGACTAGTGATGAATTCTACCTTTCTGTCTCGAACGGTGAAATCAAGGACTTGCAACTCCTTGGTCGGAGTGATGTAGTAGACCTTTTCTACGTTAGCTGAAATAGGCAAGCGAACCAAGACAGAGCCTTTTGGCTGCAAGCTATGATCGGTTGGATTTTTAAGTTGTAGGTCGTAAGCATCATAGGTCTTGCCAAAGAGTTCTTGAGCTAAGACACGTTGGCTAGAAACGTGAGAAATTCCTTCTAAGTCGCTGGCTCCACCGATGATTTCCACTCCAGTCTCCTTATTTTTCAAGACTCGAACTGGATAGCCAGGAAGGCTAAGGGTTGGAGCGGTCTGCTCCCCGCTAGTCCCAATAGGTTTAGTGTACTCAGGTTTTTCAACAGTAGGAGCTTCCTCTTGCCCTGCTGTTCCGATCGATTCGGTGTACTCAGGTTTTTCAACAGTAGGGGCTTCCTCTTGCCCTGCCGTTCCGATAGGCTCGGTGTATTCAGGTATTTTTACTGTTGGCTCTTCTTCTTCTCCCGCAGTTCCGATAGGTTTAGTGTATTCAGGTTTTTCAACAGTAGGTGGCTCTTCTTGTCCTGCTGTTCCGATAGGCTCGGTGTATTCGGGAATTTTTACAGTAGGAGCTGGTTCGTCCCCCTTGCTTGTAGTTGGTTGCTTCTCGTCAACCTTTTTCTCATCTTTTTTAGTAAAGACGGCTACGACAGGACTGCTTGTGCTAGTTCCTTGAATGGCATAAGCTTCAATCGCTTTTCCAGTTTGTCTATCAGTAGCCTCAGGGATTGGGATTTGAACTTGATTGTCTTGGACTGATAGGATAGTCTGATCTCCACTTGTAACCAGATGCGTTTCATCCACTTTGCGTAAGACTAGAGGATCTTTGACACCTGGGAAGGTCACTGCGATAGCTTCCCAATCTCCAGCTGGTAGGCTTAAGGAAATGGTTTTGTCATTTTCCTTAAGAGGCGCGATGCTAGGGCTATCTAAACCAACAGCT